>CAXQNK010000111.1:0-15431 GCA_964225175.1 Candidatus Nitrosopumilus sp.
AGTATGTTCGAGAAAAACGAGCGGACTACGTGAGCCATCGCTATCACTCTCCTGCTGACGAAATCCAGGATGACTGGGATCTCGATGCCGCCATGGAAGACCTGATCCTGTTTTACGACATCGGCGATCGTGTCGCCAACAGCGAAGATTGGCCTGAGTGGTATCCGGGTAACGAATTCCGATCCATTCGGGAAGCGTCCAGGAACCAGTGACCCCCCTGCCCTGCCTGCAGACCGGAGGTCTTTCTCAGCTCCTGAGAAACGATTTGCTATGCTGGAATCATGAACCGATCTGATGTCCAGCCGTTGAAAGCCTCGCCGCTGGTAGTGGCGATTTCATCGCGAGCGCTGTTCGATCTCGACGAAAGCCACCGCGTGTACGAGGAACGGGGCATCGAAGAGTATCGAAGTTACCAGGTCGATCGGGAAAACGACGTACTCCGCCCCGGTGTGGCCTTTCCGCTGGTCAGAAAGCTTCTTCGGCTCAACGAGGACGCGGTCGAGCACCCCGGTGTCGAAGTCATCCTGATGTCTCGCAACAGTGCGGATACCGGTTTGCGCATTTTCAATACGGTGGAACACTACGGGCTGAATATCGAGCGTGCTGTTTTTACCAGCGGCGGCCACCGCAACCGTTACCTTGAATCTTTTGGCGTGCACCTGTTCCTGTCCAGTCACGCGGGTGATGTGCGTCATACGCTGAAGGCGGGGCATGCTGCGGCACTGATTCTGCCCGGGGTCTCGGATCGGCCCGACAGCGGACAGCTGCGCATCGCATTTGACGGCGATGCCGTGTTATTCAGCGACGAATCCGAACGAATCTTCCAGGCCCGGGGACTCGAGGCTTTCGCGGAAAACGAGCGTGCCTCTGCCGAGCTGCCGCTGTCCGGCGGCCCCTTCAAGCCGGTTCTGCAAACGCTTCACGAAATCCAGTCCGCGTATCCGGTCGATGACAACCCCATCCGCACTGCACTGGTCACGGCGCGCTCAGCGCCCGCACACAAGCGCGTTATCCTGACCCTCAGGGAATGGGGTATCCGGATTGACGAGGCCTTGTTCCTGGGCGGGCGCCCCAAGGGGCCTTTCCTCGAGGCCTTCGGTGCCGACATCTTTTTCGATGACCAGCAGGCCCACTGCGAGTCAGCAAGGGGGCGGGTGGCCACCGGTCACGTGGTCCACGGGGTCGCGAACGAGTCCTGAACAGGCTCTGTGGTCAGAGAAACTGTTCCCTCAGGATTCGCTCTTCCAGGGAATGGTCAGGGTCAAACAGCAACTCGATGTCCTTGTCCAGGTCATAACTGACATCGACTCGGACGACATCGCGAACTTCAAACGAGTCGGCTGTCGCGCTGACAGGGCGCTTTTCAGGGTTCAGCACTTCGAACCGTACCCGGGCATTGCCGGGCAAAATCGCGCCGCTCCACCGGCGGGGTCGGAATGGGCTGATGGGCGTCAACGCCAGCGCATCGGTACCCAGCGGCAGTATCGGGCCTCGCACCGAGGAGTTGTAGGCCGTACTGCCTGCTGCTGTCGCCAGAAGCACGCCGTCACAGACCATTTCCTCCACCCGAATCGTGTCGTTGACAACGATCCTGATGTGCGCGGCCTGGTTGCTCTCGCGAAGCAGAGAAACCTCATTGATCGCAATGGCAGCCACTGGCTCGCCCTGCCCCGAGTGGGCGAGCATATGTAAAGGGCTGAGGCGTACGGGGCGTGCCTCCATCAAACGCTGATCGAGGTCATCCTGCGCATAGCGATTCATCAGGAACCCGACATTGCCAATTTTCATGCCGTACACCGGCAAGCCCTGGTCGATGAGCTGATGCAGGGTCTGGAGCATGAAGCCGTCTCCACCCAGGGCCACAATCACCTGCGCTTGTGACATGGGCTGCTGACCATATCGGGCGGTCATCTCCTCAAGTGCCGCCTGGCCCTTCGCACCGGGTCCCGCCAGGAAATGGATGGCCTGCTGCTTCACGCGGGATTGCGCTCTGCAGAAGACAATAGCTGTGCGAGCGAACGCACAGCCACCGACAACGTCGCGTAGTCCATGGCGGGCAGTGCGCGCATCGATTCGACCAGCTCGCCAAAGCGCTCCACGTCAAAGCCGTGCCGATCCGACCACGATTTGACGGCATCCGGCTCGTCCATGTACTGATCAAGCACCTGGGCGGCAAGCGCACGCTGGTGTTCAAAAAGTTCCTGGCGAAGATTGCCCCGGGCCTGGGCCTGCCACTGCCCCTGTGCCGGCAGTCCCTCCACCTGCCGCCCGATCCAGCGCAGCCCCAGCGTATTGCCCAGGCTGAAAAACACTGTAGCCACCCGCCGGACGTCCAGTTCACGCTGTGCCGCTGTCTCTACAATGTCGAGAACGTTGGCGAGCTCCGGAAGCTCAGCAATCCTGAGGGCCAATTCGCGGGGGAAGCCGGCTTCGAGATACTCCGCGGCGCGGTGCTCTATGGCGGCCTGCTCCTGCGCACTCATGAGGCTGTGAAAATGCTCGCGCATGATGGCCATGCCCGGTTTGAGTTGGTCCAGGATGCACTGGATGTCGAGATCGTGTCCCGGGTGAGCAGCAATCCAACGGGTAATTCGGCGCAACAGGTTCCACATGACCAGTCGCGCCCGGGTCTGCATCTCCGCATCGACCCGGGCATCAAGGCCCTCGAGTTGTGCCCAGAACGCCCGGGCATCGACAAGTTCCCGCCCGATGGTGTAGGCACGCGCCACCTCACCCGGGGTGGCTGATGTGTCCTCGCGCATCCTCATCACGAAAGACACACCCATCCGGTTCACGAGGCTGTTGGTGACCTGGGTGGCGATGATTTCCCGCTTCAGGCGATGCTCCGGCATGAATTGAGCAAACTCCTCGCGCAGTGGCGTTGGAAAATAATCCCGAAGCTCACGGGACAAATAGGGATCCTCCGGCACGTCAGAGTCGAGCAACTGGCGGTACAGGCGGATCTTACTGTAGGAGAGCAGCACGGAGAGCTCGGGACGCGTCAGCCCCAGCCCTCGCTGCCTGCGGTCATGCAGTTCCTCATCGTCAGGCAGGCCCTCGAGCTCGCGGTCGATCTGCCCTTCACTCTCCAGCACCGAGATGAAATGCTGCTTGGCGCCGATTCGCGGGCCTGACAGGCGTTCCATCATTGACAGCGCCTGGGTCTGGAGGTAATTACTGCGCAGGACCAACTCCGACACCTCGTCGGTCATCCGCGCCAGCAGTTTTTCCCGCTGCTCGGCATCGATGGCCCCGGACCGCATGGCCTGGTTGAGAAGGATCTTGATGTTCACTTCGTGGTCGGAACAGTCGACACCCGCAGAATTGTCGATAAAGTCGGTATTCAGACGCCCCCCGGCTCGGGCAAACTCGATCCGCCCCAGCTGGGTCATGCCCAGGTTTCCACCTTCCCCCACCACCCGGCATCGCAGCGCATCACCGGTTACGCGCAGCGCATTGTTGGCCAGGTCGCCGACCTCCGCATCACTTTCGCTGGATGCGCGCACATAGGTGCCGATTCCACCGTTCCACAACAACTCGACCTCCGCGCAGAGAATATTGCGAATCAGGTCATGTGGGGCCAGCCATTCGTCATCAACGCCCAGCCATTCGCGAACCTGCGGGCTCAGCGGAATCGTCTTGGCAGCCCGTGAAAAAACACCGCCCCCCTCTGAAATCAGGCTGGCATCGTAATCTTCCCAGGAAGAGCGCGGCAGCTTGAACAGCCGCTCGCGTTCCTCGAAAGAGCGTTCCGTGTCCGGGTCAGGGTCAAGAAAAATGTGCATGTGGTTGAAAGCCGCCATCAGACGGATGTGCCGGGACAACAACATGCCGTTGCCGAACACATCGCCCGCCATGTCGCCGATACCCACGACACTAAAGGGTTCGTTCTGGATGTCCTTGCCCATTTCCAGGAAGTGCCGCTTCACTCCCTCCCAGGCACCTCGCGCAGTGATGCCCATGCCCTTGTGGTCATAGCCCACCGAACCCCCGCTGGCAAATGCATCTCCCAGCCAGAACTCATGTTCTATGGCGACGCTGTTGGCGGTGTCGGAGAAAGTCGCCGTACCCTTGTCCGCGGCGACGACGAGGTAAGGATCATCCTCGTCGCGGCGAACAACGCGCTCGGGCGGGAGGATGGTCGACTCCTCGAGGTTATCGGTGATATCCAGCAGGCCGTTGATGAAGGAGACGTAGCAATGGGTGACCTCGCGCATGAGCGCTTCGCGATCACCACCCTCCGGAGGACGCTGAACCACGAACCCCCCTTTTGCGCCTACGGGCACTATCATGGTGTTCTTGACGTTCTGCGCCTTCATCAGGCCCAGCACCTCTGTGCGGAAATCTTCCTTGCGGTCCGACCAGCGCAAACCACCCCGCGCCACCTTGCCCATGCGCAGGTGAATGCCCTCGACTCGCGAGGAATACACCCAGATTTCCCGGTAAGGCCTTGGCCGGGGGAGATCGGGCACCTGCGCGGAGTCCAGTTTGAAGCTCAGGTATTCCGGCAAGCTGTTCTGGGGTCCGAGCTGGAAATAGTTGGTTCGGAGCGTGGCTTCCATGAGACCGCAAAAAGCCTGGAGAATGCGGTCTTCGTCCAGGCTGGCGACCGCGGCCAGGCCACGTGTGAAGGCCCGCTTCACAGCGAAAACATGTCGGTCCCGTTCACCCTCCAGGGTGTGCAGCACATCTTCAAGGTACTCTGAAAGCACCGGGTCGGTAGCAGTCTCGTCGCCGTAAAGCATTTCGAAATCACGCCGCAATCGCTTTTCATTGCGCTCCCGGTTTGACTCGCTGCGCGTGTCCCAGTCGGGATTGAACAGGCCTTCGAACATTTGCACCAGCAAACGCGCCAGCAGCGGATGGCGGGACAGGGTTTCCGACATGTAATTTAATGAGAAAGGAATGCCGGTTTGCAGCAGGTATTTGCAGTAGGCCCTGAGCACCTTGACCTGCCGCCAACCGAGGCTGGCAGCGAGGATCAACCGGTTAAAACCGTCGCTCACGGTGACGCCTCTGAGAATGAACTCGAACGCCTCCTGGAAGCGGTCCCGAACCTGCTCGAGATCCAGGCGGTCACCGCGGGCGAAGACCATGTCGAAATCCTGGACCCAGACCATTCGTCCGTCGGGCAGGGTCAGGTCGTAAGGCCGCTCGCTGACGATACGCAAGCCGAGGTTTTCCAGCATCGGCAGCACGTCAGACAACGGAATGGGCTGGTCATACCGAAATACCTTGAACCGGATGATGTCAGTGTCGCGGCGTCGGGGCCGGTACAGGCTCATCCCGAGGTCATCACTGCCGTCAAGCTCGGCGATCCGCTGCACGTCAAAACTGGCCACCCAGGGAGATACGTCCTCGACATAGGCCGCTGGAAATGCTTCGCCGATGTCAGCGGCCCAGCGCAGGCCCGTGTCCTCGCCGTGTTTCTGCACCAGGATATCGCGCAGCGCATCGGTCCAACTGCGCACGGTATCGACTATTTTCTGCTCCAGCTGTCGAACGTCGGGTTGCGGTTCGCAACCCGCTTTGGGTCGAATCACGAATTTGAGCCGTGCCAGCAGCGAGTCCGACACGCTGATGTTGTAGTCGATGCGCTCACCCTGGTAGGCGTTGAACAGGATGCGTTGAATGTTTTCACGGTTCTCCGTGTTCGACTGGTCGCGGGGCAGGAACACGAGGCAGGAATAAAACCGCGAGAAGCGCTCCTGGCGAACCAGCAATCGAACCATGCGCCGTTCCTGCAGATTCAGTACCGCCATCGCAATGTCTGTGAGCTCCTCCACTGTCGCCTGGAACACGTCGTCTCGAGGCAGGGTCTCCAGGATGTGCACCAGCGCCTTGTATGCATGGCTGCCCGATGAAACCCCGGACCGCTCCAGCACGTCGTTGATCTTGCGCCGGAGCAAGGGCGTATCGAGCGCCCGTCGGAAATAGGCATTCGAGGTGAACAGGCCGATAAAGCGGCGCTCACCCACCGTGTTGCCTTCTGCATCGAACCGCAGCACGCCGATGTAATCCATGTAGCCCACACGATGCACGGTGCTGCGCGACCTCGTCTTGGTGATGATCAGCGGGTCATCCTGGTTCAGGCGGGCCGACTCGCTCAGCGTCGTCAGCGGCCGGCGCATGACGGTGCGCTCTGACTCGCGCAGTAAACCCAGGCCGGAACCCTCCACGACGGCGAGACAGGATTGTCCTTCATCGTGCTTCACTTCGTAATCACGCATCCCGAGAAACAGGAAATGGTTGTCACACATCCAGCCCAGGAAATCACGGGTCTCCTCGACCCGTTCAGGGGACACCACGGCTGCCCAGTCCGGCAATTCGCGAATGGCCTCGGACGCTTTTTCCAATATGCTCCGCCAATCTTCCACGGCGACCGACACGTCGCGCATCGCGCCCTCGAGCTTGGCCTTGATCCGCGACAGCGCCTCGGGGTCGTTCTGGCGATCGACCTGCATATGGATAATGGACTCGGGCTGGCCACGACCCACCTCCGGTGCGAAGTAACCCACCACTTCGCCCCCTGCATCACGTTCAACGTGCATCACGGGGTGAACCATGAGATGAACGCCCAGGTTGAGCTCCGCCACGGCCATGTTGGCGGTGTTTACGAGAAATGGTTTGTCCTCGTTAGCGAGCTCGATTACCGTGTGCTGGCTTTCCCAGCCATCCTCATCCAGTGATGGGTTGAACACGTCGACCAGGCTCTGACCAGGCAGGCGCTTGCGCACGAAGCCCATCTGGCTCGCCACCACGGCCGCAAGTTCGTCAGGCGTGGCGTTGCCCAGGTCCTCGATAGGTACACGTTTGAAGAAGTTGCGCGTGTAATAGGCGGCTTGCTTGGCGGGAATATCGTCCCGACCGCCGGTCACGATGGCTTCGACCTGTTCGAGCAGCTCCTGTTTTCGATTGTCGGCTTCCCTGGCCATCGTCAGTCGATCCGACTCACCTGAGACCCGTCACGAGTCGACTGATCACCATGCGCTGAATTTCGCTGGTGCCCTCGTAGATCTCGGTGATCTTGGCGTCCCGGAAATAACGCTCCACCGGGAGTTCCTTGCTGTAGCCCATTCCTCCGTGCACCTGCACGGCCTGGTGGGTGATGAACATGGCGCTCTCGGAGGCATGAAGCTTGGCCATGCTTGCCTGCAGGGTGAAACGCTCCCCGGTCGAGGCCGCGCGCAGTTTCGCAGCCGCGGCGCTCAGCGTGAGCAGGCGTGATGCTTCCAGTCGGGTCCGCATATCCGCAAGTTTACTCTGAATCATCTGGAATTCACCGATCGGGCGACCGAAAGCCTGTCGCTCCCGTGCGTAATCCACACACGCTTCAAAGGCAGCCCGGGCGATGCCCACGGCCTGCGCGGCGATTCCAATGCGCCCGGCATCGAGCACCCCGAAGGCGATTTTCATCCCCTCACCCTCTTCCCCGATGCGATCTTCTACCGGGCAACGGTAGTTCTCCAGTTCGATTTCACAGGTTGCTGATGCACGAATGCCCAGCTTCGGCTCTGTCTTGCCCCGGCGAAAACCCGGTTGTTCCGTGTCAATCATGAAGGCGGAAATGCCCTTCGCGCCGCGATCGGGATCCGTTATGGCGAACAACATGATGTAGCGCGCCACGGGACCTGAGGTAATCCATGATTTTTTTCCATTGATCACGTAGTGCGAGCCGTCCTCGGATCGCCTTGCGCGGGTCCGCATGTTTACCGCGTCAGAGCCCGACTGGGATTCGGTCAGCGCATAGGCGCCAATCGCCTGCCCCGAGGCAATAGGCGTCACGAAGCGTTGTTTCTGGGACTCGTTGCCGAACTGCAGCAAGCCGTTACAGTACAGGGTGTTGTTGACCGACATGATCACCCCATGTGACGCGCATGCCGCACTGATTTCAATCACCGCCAGCACATAACCCATCGCATCGAGTCCGGCGCCGCCATAGGCCTCCGGGACCTCGATACCCATGAGGCCCAGTTCACCCATCTGCGCGATGGTGTCGGACGGAAAGTCCCCGCTGGCATCGTGTTCCGCAGCCACAGGGGCTATTTTCGCCTGGGCAAAATCCCGCGCGGCCGACTGGATCATGAGCTGTTCTTCAGTAAATTCGAATTTCATGGCAAACCGGAAAGCTATTGCCACCCTGGAGTCCACTGCGCATGCCGGCCGCCAGGGTGTTCGGCCAGCGCGAGTTGTGAACGGTTAATTTTACTGGCTTTGATGTTTCATCGCATGATTATTTGGGGTCATGCCCTGTTCTCAAAGGAACAATATCATCTGCGCTGTTGACCGGAAATGCCCAAGGAGTTAACCTTTTTATCTCTTAATCTTGATAAAAAGATATATGAGCCAGCCACTTGATCTCGAACAGGCCTCTCACCACTGCCGTTTGCTGGCAGACAGCACCCGGTTGCGACTCCTGATCCTGCTGGACCGCGAGGAACTCAGCGTGGCCGAGCTCGCTGCCATCACCCAACTGGCACAGCCCCGGGTTTCCACCCACCTCGCCAAGCTCAGAGAGGCTGGGCTGGTGGTCGACCGCCGGGATGGCGTGTCGGTATTCTACCGGATGGCGGCGAACATCGAAAACACCGCGCTGTCCGCCATGTGGAACGTCCTTCGCTCCGGCACCCAAGACCCCCTGATCCAGCGTGACGAGGAGCGCGTCCCGGAAATACTCAACGCGCGCCTGGGTGGCGGCAACTGGGCGGATCGTGTCGCCGGCGACATGGACCGACATTACTCACCCGGCCGAACCTGGGAGGCCACGACCAAGGCGCTCGTGCATCTTCTCAAGCCAGGCGATGTCCTGGATGTGGCCTCAGGCGATGGCGTGCTCGCCGAACTTCTTGCGCCCAATGCCCGCAGCATTGTGTGCCTGGACATTTCCGAGCGCGTGGTCAGTGCCGGTCGCGAGCGGCTGGCCCGCCAAGGCAATGTGAGCTTCGAGCAGGGCGACATGCACTGCTTGCCCCTGGACGACAGCTGCTTCGATACCGTGCTGCTGCTGCACGCACTGACCTACACGGATACGCCAGGCGTCGTTTTCGAAGAGGCCGCGCGCGTCCTCCGCCCCGGCGGCCGGCTGCTTGCAGTCACGCTGGAGACGCACCCTCATGAAAAAGCCGTCGCCCCGTTCAACCACGTGACCCTCGGTTTCATGCCCGAGCAGCTCGAACAGCTGTGCCGGGATGCCGGGCTCAATCCCCTGGTCTGCGAAGTCGCAACGGTGGAAAAGCGACCGCCCAACTTCGCCGTGATCACGCTGGTCGCCGGAAAGGATTGAATCATGCCAACACCCAACACACCACATCGGGGCCAGCTCCCATGGCTGGACGCCGCCGTGGCCGCGCAGCTGAGCGAAGCCCTCGAGCAACGCGTGCTGTTACTGGATGGCGCCATGGGCACCATGATCCAGTCCCTGGAACTGGATGAGCCCGATTTCAGGGGCGACCGCTTCAGCGACCACCCCACCCCGCTGAAGGGCAACAATGACCTCCTGGTGCTGACCCGCCCGGAGGCCATTGCCAACATTCACCGGGCTTTTCTCGAGGCCGGCGCCGACTTCGTCGAAACCAACACCTTCAATGCCAACCGGATATCACAGGCGGATTATGGCCTCGAAGAGGTCTCCTACGAGCTTAACGTCGCCGCGGCACGACTGGCGCGGGAGGTGGCCGACAGCATCAGCGCCACCACCCCGGAGCAGCCACGCTACGTGATCGGCGCGATCGGACCGACCAATCGCACCGCATCGCTGTCGCCGGACGTGAATCGCCCCGATTTCCGCAATATCACCTTCGATGAATTGCGAAACGCCTATGGCGAGGCGGCCCGCGGCCTGCTCGATGGCGGTGCCCAGCTGCTCATGGTGGAAACCGTGTTCGACACGCTCAATGCCAAGGCGGCCCTGTTCGCCCTTGAAGCCTTGTTTGATGAACGCGGCCACCGGGTGCCCGTCATGGTCTCTGGCACCATTACCGACGCCAGCGGCCGCACGCTGTCCGGGCAGACCTGCGAAGCCTTCTGGCACTCGGTTCGCCACGCGCGCCCCTTCACCATCGGGCTGAACTGCGCACTGGGGGCACAGGAGATGCGCCCCTGGATCAAAGAGCTCGCTCGGGTTGCCGATTGCCCGGTCTCGGCCCATCCCAATGCGGGCCTGCCCAACGAGCTGGGCGAATACGACGACAGTCCGGAAAACATGGCGCGCATTCTGGGGGCTTTTATCGAGGAAGGCCTGGTGAATATCGTTGGCGGATGCTGCGGCACCACGCCAGACCACATCCGAAAAATAAAATCTATAATTCACTCGAGTAAAGTTAGACAAATACCTGTAAATAATAGATATATGAAGCTATCAGGGCTCGAGGCCATCACCCTGAAACCCGAACTTAATTTCGTGAATATAGGTGAAAGAACAAACGTGACGGGATCGGCCATATTCCGGCGCCTGATCCAGGCGGATGATTACGAGGCCGCCGTCCAGGTGGCTTTGCAGCAGGTCGAGAACGGCGCGCAGATCATCGATGTCAACATGGACGAAGGCCTGCTCGACGGGCCTGCCGTCATGACCCGGTTTTTGAACCAGATCGCATCTGAACCCGACATCGCTCGCGTACCCGTCATGGTGGATTCCTCCCGCTGGGATGTACTCGAAGCCGGCCTCAAATGCCTCCAGGGCAAGGGGGTTGTGAATTCCATCAGCCTCAAGGAAGGCGAGGCGCCATTCATCGAGCAGGCCCGCGCCATCCTGCGCTATGGCGCGGCGGCAATCGTGATGGCCTTCGATGAACAGGGCCAGGCAGATACCCTGGAGCGCCGCGTGGAAATCTGCGAACGGGCCTGGCAGATACTGACCCATGAAGTGGGCTTCCCGCCCGAGGACATCATCTTCGATCCCAACATTTTCGCAGTCGCCACGGGCATCGAGGAACACAACAGCTATGGGCTGGATTTCATCGAGGCCACGCGGCTGATCAAGGAACGCTGCCCCGGAGCCCTGATATCGGGCGGGGTTAGCAATATTTCCTTCTCATTCCGCGGCCAAAACGCGGTACGAGAGGCCATTCACTCCGTTTTTCTCTATCACGCCATTCGCGCGGGCCTGGACATGGGCATCGTCAACGCAGGGCAGCTCGAAGTCTACGATGCCATCGACCCGACCCTGCGCGACGCCGTCGAGGACGTGGTCCTCAATCGACGTGACGATGCAGCAGAGCGCCTCCTGGCGATCGCCCAGGACTTCCAGGGTGAAGGGACGGTGAGCGAGCGCGGCGAAGCCTGGCGGGAACTGCCCGTCAAAGAGCGCCTGACGCACGCCCTGGTCAAGGGCATTAACAGCTACATTGAGGCGGACACCGAAGAGGCGCGACAGGCCTCGGACCGGGCACTGGACGTCATCGAGGGTCCGCTGATGGACGGCATGAACGTCGTGGGCGACCTGTTCGGCGACGGCAAGATGTTCCTGCCCCAGGTCGTGAAGAGCGCCCGGGTCATGAAACAGGCGGTAGCGGTGCTCATTCCCCACATCGAGGCGGAGCAAAGCGATGCCGGCGGTGCGCCCCGCCAGCAACCCAGGGTGCTCATGGCTACCGTCAAGGGCGACGTGCATGACATTGGCAAAAACATCGTGGGTGTCGTGCTGCGCTGCAACGATTTTGAAGTCATCGACCTGGGCGTCATGGTGCCCGTGGACACCATCCTCGATACTGCGGAAAAAGAGCAGGTCGACATCATCGGGCTATCCGGCCTGATCACGCCATCGCTCGAGGAAATGAGCCTGGTCGCCGCGGAGATGGAGCGGCGCGGT
The DNA here is from genome assembly GCA_964225175.1 of Candidatus Nitrosopumilus sp. Taxonomy (GTDB): domain Bacteria; phylum Pseudomonadota; class Gammaproteobacteria; order Xanthomonadales; family SZUA-36; genus WTJD01. The sequence goes on from CAXQNK010000111.1 coordinate 11,810, forward strand.
ATGCGCCAGCCCCTGATGATCGGTGGAGCGACCACCTCGCGCATGCACACTGCACTGCGCATCGAGCCCCGCTACGGGCAGGGCGTGGTCTGGGTCAAGGATGCGTCCCGCGCCGTGGGCGTTGCCCGCAGGCTGGCGGATGCCGAGGAACGCAAGGCCCTGCAGGCTGAAGTCGCGGCTGACTATGCCGCCCTGCGCGAACGGCGCGCCGGCGGCAGCCGGCGCCAGCCGCCGGTCGACCTGGCCACGGCCCGGGCCAACCGGATGCACATCGACTGGGCCAGCTATGCCCCGCCCCAGCCCACCCGGCCGGGCCTGACGGTTTTTGAAGACTATCCCCTGGAGGAACTGCTGGATTACCTCGACTGGGGGCCCTTCTTCAATGCCTGGGAGCTCAGCGGCCCTTACCCGGACATCCTCGAGGACCCCCACAAGGGGGAGACGGCGCGCAGCCTGTTTGCCGACGCACAATTCATGCTCAGGCAAATCGTCGAAGAGCGCTGGCTGCGCGCGCGGGCCACCGTGGGCCTGTTCCCCGCCGCGGCAGTGGAAGATGACGTGGTGTTGTTCAGGGACCAGGCGCGCAAGGATGTGCTGTCGCGCTTCCATTTCCTGCGCCAGCAGAAACCCAAGGCGGACGGGCAGCCTCACCTGTGCCTGGCCGACTTCGTCGCACCGATGGAAGCCGCCCTGCCCGATCACCTGGGCCTGTTTGCCGTCACAGCCGGCCTGGGTATCGACCTCAAGGTGGCTGAGTTCGAGGCCCGGCATGACGACTATTCCGCTATCCTGCTCAAGGCGCTGGCGGACCGGCTCGCCGAAGCGCTGGCCGAGCGCATGCACGAGCACACCCGCCGTGAACTTTGGGCCTATGCCGGGGACGAGGCCCTGGACAATGCCGAACTGATCGCGGAACGCTACCGCGGAATTCGCCCCGCGCCAGGCTACCCCGCCTGTCCCGACCACAGCGAGAAACGCGCGCTCTTCGACCTGCTGGATGCGGAGACCCACTCATGCATGGAGCTGACCAGCGGCTTTGCCATGCTGCCGACTGCGTCGGTCAGCGGCTTTTATTTCGCGCATCCGCAATCCCAATACTTCGTGCTGGGTAACATCCTCGACGACCAGCTGGAAGACTATGCCGAGCGAACCGGAGCAGGGATAGACTCAGCGCGGCGGAACCTGGTGGCCAACATCGCCTGAGCATTGAAACGCTAGAATGCGACCGTGCTGGCGCGACTACCAGACCAGGTCGTCGGGTACCGGGAAATCGCCTTCGTCTTCATCTGAGACCGCAGCTGAGAGGTCCGGGATGTGGTCTGGCGACAGGGCGCGTACGGACTCGGTCAGCTCCGGGCTCAACAGGTGATACCGACCCTTCAGAAACACCAGCCCCAGCTTTCCTGCATTGAGGTCCTTCAGCTGCGGCCGGGTCACCAAAACGCTGCGAATGCGTCCCTTGTACAGGAAATTGCGTTTCAGCTCGGCTTTGGGGTCATTGAGCGACTGGCCCGATATGAGCGCAGCAATCCGGGCATTGGTCTCGCGACGCTGCCGGTCCAGCGCCTGCTTTTCCTTTTTCTTGTGGGCCGAATCGTCGCGCTCGGCCTGTCGGCGCAAGTTATAGGCTTGTTGCAGGCTCGGCTCGGCGCCCGCCTGGCCCTTCCCGGCCCTGCCTGCGCTGCGTCGGGACGGGGCGGATTTCTTCCGGCGCGTCCCCGGCTTCTGCTCCCTGGCCAGCCCCAGGGCAACGAGTTGATCTTTCAGTGAGTCACCCATAACGTCTCCCGACCCTACCGCCCGGCCCAAAAATCCTTCCCTGATGATCTCCGATCATCGAGGCGCTCTCAGCCCTGGGGACGATACGGCGCGCAGGCCGCGTCGTATGGTTGGTCCAATACCTCGCAGACCCGCGCGCGCTCATTGGGCGCTGCAGCCAGCGACCAGAGTCGCCCGGGCTGCACGCGCGCCGCGCGCTCCAGCACCCCGTCGAGGTGGGCACGGCTGCCCGCGTCGAGCCGGGCGCTGTACATGAAATCGAGCCGGGCCAGCTGCAGCTGCAGCGTCCGCTCCCATGGACCGAGGCTGACCGTACGCTCCAGGGCATGTTGGAATTCTTCCCCGAAGCGGCCCATCCGCGCGTGTGCAAAAGCCAGGTTGGCCCAGAAATGGGGCCAGGAGGGGCGTTGCCTGATGGCATCGCGGTACAGGGTCAGGACCTCGCCCTGGCGGGCTAAGCGGGTCTCAGGCGCCAGGATCACACTGGCCAGTTCCCACTCCAGCAGCCGCGCGCGCAGATTAGACTGCTCCGGATGCGGCCCGCGCAGGGACTCCGCCCGGTCCAGCTGCGCCAGTGCCCGGTCCAGCAGCTCGCGTTGTGCCGCGCCAAGCTCGCCGGGCACGCTCAGCGCCGCCCCGTTACGGGCCGCTGCCTGCAGCTGCAGGCTGGCCATTCCCCATCGCACGGACAGCATGAGAATCACGCTCGCAAAGCCCAGCAGTGGCAGGCCGATCATCCAGCGACGGCTGCGTTTCATGTTCGATGTCGCTCAGGGGCGGTCATGGGATCGGGATAACGGTAAGGTCAGCTGTCTTCCTGACCGTAGTACTGGGGATAGTAAGGCGCGCGGTAATAACCATAGCGATAGTACTTGCCGTAGTAATAGCCGCGCCCGCCGCTGGTGATCTGGTTAAGCACCACGCCCAACAGCGGCGCATCCGCCCGGCGCATGCGCTGCACACCCTCGATGGCCGCCTGGTGGGGCGTGGAATCGGCCTTGATCACGTAGAGCACGTGGTCCACGACGCGCGAAAGCACCTGCGCGTCACTGACCGCCAGGGCCGGCGCGCAATCCAGCACGATGTGCGCGAAACGCCTGCGGAATTCCTCGATGACCTGCTCGAAACGGTTGGAGCCCAGCAGTTCCAGCGGATTGGGCGGCAGCGCGCCGGCATGCATGATGGTCAGGTCGCTGCCCTCGGCCCGGATCGTGGATTCCTCGAAACTGGAGTCATGCACCATGAACGAAGACAGTCCCGGGCTGCTGCGGGCATGGTCATGCGCCTTGCCTACCATCGGCCGACGCATGTCGGCGTCGATCAACAGCGTGGGGCGCATATGGCCCAGCGCATATGCAAGGTTGGTTGAGAGCGTCGTTTTACCCTCGCCGGGCAGGCTGGAGGTGACCATGATCACCGAGGCACCCCGATGGTCGATACCGCTCAGCAGCACGCCACTGCGCACGGTGCGAATCGCCTCGGAAAAGGCGGATTTCGGCGCCACGCTAAATTCCATGATCGGTTTGAGCTTGTTGGACCCAGGGGGTTTCAGCTTCGGCAGGGAACCCAGCAGAGGAAGGCGCAACTTGTCCTCGACATCGTCGGCGCCGCGGAAAGTGTTATCGAGATAGTCGAGCAGAAAGGCCAAACCCACACCCAGCATCAGGCCCAGCAGCCCGGCCAGCAGCACCATGCGTTGCCGATTGGGGCGGACCGGGCGGATGTCCGGCCGCGCGCGCTCGATGACCGTCACGTAGGGTTTCTGGGCGCCGCTGCCCAGCATGCCGGCGGTGCGCTCACCGGTCTGGATTTTCTCGAACAGGGCCTTGGCCGATGAGGCCGC
>CAXQNK010000112.1:0-13361 GCA_964225175.1 Candidatus Nitrosopumilus sp.
GCGGATCGGCAGCACCGCCACGATCGGCACCTCGTCGCCCAGGTCGGTCGGGCGCAGGCTGCGCTCCTTCTCCTCGACATAGCCCGTCCATACCCAGTAACTCGATACCACCACCAGCACCAGGACAGGCGCCGATACCGCCGCCTTGACCCAGGTCGACCAGCGCGAGGTCTTGCCGTCGGTGCGCACCACCTGACCGCCGCGAATGTCGAACACCCAGCTCAGGATCAGCGCGACGGGAAATCCAAGCCCCACCAGCGCCACCCCGGCGCGGAAAATCCAGTCCGGCGCCTGAACAAGGCCCAGGGTGAACTCCAGCGTCTCCAGCACGCCCCAGCCCACGCCCAGGTACGCCAGAGCAATGCGCGTGACGTGACGTTCCTTGAGGCTCGTCCACAGGCGCTTGAAAGGGTTGGGCTTGGAAGTCATGGCACAGTCAAGGCTCCTGAAACTAAAGACTGGTCATCCGCCGATTCGTCAAATCTTACCAAGCCCGTCCAAAGCGGCGCCATGGTTAAATTCATGACCCTCGGCCCTCACCCAATCACCTTGGCCTCGAAAATCACCCGATCGATCCGAAAGGCCATACACTCGACTCCGTATCTTCCGGTAAATTGACCGCATACAACGAGGAAAGATATATTGGGGCGCGTTTTCACCATATGCCCCGGTGACTGCAGGGGGAGCGCCATTACGGGCGGGGCATCTCACACTTCCTTGGGGAACTGGGCCGCAACATGAACATTAACCGTCTCAGCCAGACCGTACGCCTGCTCACCCTGGCCATTGCCGGTTGGTCCGTCCTGCCCGGCGACGTCAAGGCGGCCCAGACCTTTTTCCTGAGTAACTATTTTGACGGGTCGATCGTTGACCTCACCGATGACGGTATTCAGAACTATACCGCGGGCACGGCTCTGGGCGACGGTCCGACCTGGACCGAACTCTCGGTCGAGTACAACCCTGAGAATTTCGCCACTAACGAGCGCCGCGGATACTGGCTCTTCGACCTGGACGGTTTCACCACCGCCAACGGAATCGTAAACGCCGGCCAGGTTCAAACCTCGACGCTTCAGTGGACAGAAAATGTAGTGAACACAGGGCCAGTGATCGAGCTCTGGAGCTGGAAAAACGTCCAAGACCCGAACAACATTACTTTTCCGGGAAAGCCTACCAACCCGGTCAGCACCAACATCAGCACCGGGATCTCGACGCCTGGGGCCTGGGCCCGCAGCCTGGTTGTCACGCCCTGGGTTTCCGACGCACTCATCGACTGGGAGAATCTCGTTCCAGGCGCCGGTTACATTGGCTTCGTTGCATTTGATAACACCCCCGCGGGCGACGGGCGCTATGCCATCCAAACCAATGACGCGAATAGCGGCACGGGCGCAGGGCCAAGATTACAGCTGAGTGTCGTCCCCGCCCTGACAGGCAACGGCCCCACGGGCGTGACAGTGGACGAAAACAATGCGGACGTATTGATCGATCTGCCCCAATATTTCAGCCCGACTACGGGGTTGAGCTTCGCGGTCAGCAGTAACAGTAATCCCGGCCTCGTTACCGCAAGCATTGCGGGCAACCAATTGCAGCTGTCTTTCGCTTTGAATCAAAACGGATCCGCAACCGTTTCTTTCACCGCCTCCGACGGACAAACGGTCGATGACGTCACTGACACCATTATTGTCACGGTCAACCCGGTCAACAGCCCACCCACCGTCAATGCACTCAGCGCCGACAGCGGGACCGAAGACCTTTCCCAGGTATACACGCACGGGGAATTGCTGAGCTTGATCGGGGCGGCCGATCCTGACAATCTCCTGACGGAACTCTTCGTGAGCATTCCCTCGGTGACCAATGGCACGCTAGGCCTTGGCGGCGGCTCCGGCGGGGACGGGACTATTTTTACTTTTACGCCAGCCCCTGACTTCTTCGGCGACATGTTTTTCCAGTATCAGGTGTCTGACGGCCTTGGGGGCGTCTCAAATACTGGCACCGCAACGCTGGCCATCGCCCCCGTAAATGACCTGCCCGTTGGCCGGCCCATAATCACGGGCACCATTGAAGAAGACCAGACGCTGACCGCAGATACCTCGGGCATTTCGGACGTCGAGGGAATCGGTCCTTTTTCACTGCAGTGGCAACGCTCGCCACCGCCCTGCACAGGTCCCTGCGTCGCGGTTCTCGAGGACATCCCGGGCGCCAACGGGCCCTCCTACACCCTCGGTGATGACGACGTCGATCGACTGATTGCGCACAAAGTGACCTACACCGACGGCCAGGGCACCCCGGAGACGGTGAACAGCGTTCTGGTCGGGCCGGTGATCAACGTCAACGACGCGCCTACGGTCCGCGATCCGGCCCAGAGCTTCACCACCGAGGACAATATTTTCACGTGGAGTCATGCGGACTTGCTGGGGGTTATCAATGCCCAGGACGTGGATGATCCACCCGAGAATCTCACCATCACCCTGTCCAATTTCGCCAACGGCACCGTAACTCTCAGCGGAGGTACCGGCGGCGATGGCACCCTTTTTACCGTCACGCCTGACCCGAACTTTGTCGGCTTGATGACTTTTGATCACCAGGTGACCGACGCGGCCGGTGCAAGCTCAGCCGTGGGCCAGTCCATCATCGAATTCAGCCCGGTGAATGATCCTCCCGAGCAGGTGCTTGGCCCTGATCCCCTGTTTCTGGCGGTGGGTGCGCCAGCAACCGTTGTCGATGCATCACCCTTCTTTAACGATGTGGACGGGGACCCGTTGGAATACAGCGTCAGCCTGAGCGTGCCTGGAATTGTTGAGTTCACCCAGGAGGGCAGTGTTTTTGCAATCACCGCATTGAGCACCGATGGCGGACCAATTCCCGATTTCGGAGCCACGGATTTCCTTATCACCGCGGCCGATCCGTCGGGCGCGGAGGCAACAGCCAACATCAAGATCACGACCGATTTCCTCGGTGAGGCGACCTTGCTCCAAGCCGTGACCGACGCGGAATCTGGTGCCATCGCGATCGCCACCCGGATCACCGGGGAGCCCGGCGCCTCGGCGCAGATCGTGGAACTGCTCTCCTCGGACAGCTGCACGCTGGGCGTGCTCGGGGAGGGCGGAGAAGCAGTTGAGACCGCTTCATTCCCGATTGGTGAGTTTCCCGAATCCGGCGAGACCTTCCTTGCGGTGATCATCCCGGATGTCGGACCCGTGCCCACCTACATGGCCGCGCGCATCAGCAGCAACTACCAGGAGGTCCTCGAGCTGAAGGGCGAACTCTCACCGTGCATTGTTGCAGGCGCGGACAACGACTCGTGGGTCCGGGCGCTCGAAGTTCCTCTCAGTCCGGCGGACGCTGCCGGGGATACGGCATTGCAGGCCGAGGGCCGTGCCCGCGACAGTAAGACGCAGTCGGAGCACTCCGAGTTAACCGCCGAGGTGGTGGGATATCTCGACCGGGAAGGCATCTCCCGGTGGTACAAGTTTTTCATTCAGCCCGGCGCCAACGTCACCGTCGAGGTGTCCGACCTGCCCGCGGATTACGATGTCCTGCTGTTCAAAGACATTGCCCAGGCGTTCACGGAACTGCAGGGTGACAACGACGTTGAAGGCCTCAACAACTTGAGCGCTGAGTTCGCCCCTTCCGTGTTTTCGCCGTCCGTGTTCAGCCCCTCGGTGTTCAGCCCCTCGGTATTCAGCCCGGACGCCTACGCGCCGTCGGTATTTTCACCCTCGGTGTTCTCACCCTCGGTGTTCTCACCCTCGGTATTTTCGCCCTCGGTGTTTTCACCTTCGGTGTTTTCACCCTCGGTGTTCAGCCCGTCGGCATTCAGCCCGTCTGTATTTTCACCAGACGCCACCGCGCCCTCAGTCTTCAGCCCTGAAGATTTCGGCAACGCCCAGATTCGCTCCCTGATCGGCGTCTCCGCCAACCAGGGTACGGGGGGAGAATTCATTCTTGCTGACACCTGGAACAACACCGGAAGCTTTTACGTGCGCGTGGTCGGGAAAAACGGCGCTTATGATCTTGAACAACCTTTCAACATGCGCGTCAGTATCGATGGCGTCAATTGTGCCGGGGTCGTGCCCGTTGCCGCAGCCACGCCCGCACCCGCCGGGGATTACGAGACCATTATCCTGTGGGACAGCGCTCGAGTGGCTGCCGATGCCGCAGAGACGCCATCAGAATTCGAGGCGCTCGGTGACAACTTGGCGGCGCTTGCAATGCGAGATGAAGTCAACGGCGTGGTGGTCGACCTGAGTGAGATCGCGCACATACAAACGCTCCATGAGCAAGCGACCGAACAGTCTTCCTGCCCGTTTGCGGAGAATCTCGTAGCGCATGCTATCAAGGACCTGATCACCTCCTACCGGCAGGCGAACAACGCCATGCGCTACGTGGTACTGGTCGGCAGCGACGCACACATTCCATTTTTCCGCTACCCGGACCAGGCGCTGCTGGGACCGGAACAGAATTACGAGCCCCCCATGGGCCAGGGCACCCAATCCGAATCCGCCCTGCGCCTGAATTACATCCTGGGACAAGACGAGTATGGCAGTTCCAACTCTTTATCCCTGCGGGACGGCGATTTTCCGCTGCCTGACTTGGCGGTAGGGCGCCTGGTCGAATCCGCAGCAGAGATGAACACCATGCTCGCGGCGTACCTGTCAACGGCCGCTGGCGTCATTGACGATCCCGATTCCACGCTTGTCACGGGCTACGATTTCCTGGTCGACACCGCGGAGGCCGTCAACAACGAACTGGTGCTCGGCGCCGGGGCGGTCCGCCACGACACTCTGATCACCGCTGCCGATATCTCTCCGGACGATCCGCGTTCATGGACCGCCGACGATCTGCGTCGTGAGCTGCTGGAGGAAGGCGAGGACATCGTTTTCCTGGCGGGACACTTCAGCGCGAACAGTACCCTGGCGGCGGATTATACGACCACTGCGTTGACCACGGAGCTCGCTGCGGCATCGCCCGACCTGATGAACTCGATCGTGTTCAGCGCCGGCTGTCACTCTGGCTACAACCTCGTGGATGGCGAGGCCGTGCCCGGCGTATCACTTTTGCTGGACTGGACCCAGGCGTTCGCGCAGAAGGGGGCCACGCTCATAGCCGGTACAGGTTACCAATACGGTGACACCGACTTCATCGAGTATAGCGAGCGCCTGTATGTGCAGTTTGCCCGCGAGCTTCGCCGCGGAACGGGACCCGTCTCGGTGGGTGAGGCGCTGGTGAGGGCCAAGCAGCAATACCTGGCGACAACTCCTGATATTCGCGGACTGCACCACAAATCTTTGCTCATCAGCACGGTATTCGGGCTGCCGATGCTGAGTGTGGATATGCCGGGTGAACGCCTTGTTGATCCACCCGAATTCCCGGGTATCGCGACTTCAGTAGTCGACAGCGATCCGGGCGCCCTCCTTGAATTGGAATTTGCCGACATTGAACTGGTATTTGACGAGCCCAATGACGGCGAACTCATCGAAGAGACCGTTGAACTCTACAATCTCGAAGATCCCGGGAGCCCGCTACTCGCCACCTATCTGCGCGGGCGCGACGGTGTCGTCACCAACCCGGCAGAACCGGCCATTCCGCTGGTTGCCCGTAACGTGACTCCGGAAAATACGGCGCTCTCGCTGCGTGGTGTCGGATTCAGGGGCGGCAGCTGGCGAGAACGCATCGTTCTGCCACTCACAGGGGCCCCGACCACGGAACTCCGCGGAGTCCATACGCCGTTCGTTTCACCGGTCTACTTCCCCATGCGCCTGTTCACTGCCAACTACTTCGATGCACTCAGCGGCGGCGGTTCAACTTCGCTGCTGGTCACTCCCGTGCAGCATCGTGTGCAGACGGTGGGTGACCAGGACGCGACTCTCCGGCAGTTTGATGACCTGTCCTTGCGCCTGTTTTACAGCGGCAATACGCAAACATACGGCAGCAACATCCCTGCACTGTCCGGGCCTCCGACATTTTCCGACGTGAGGGCCACCATCAGCGGCGACGATATCCTGTTCGAGGCCAACGTGGTCGGAGACCCCGCTGCGGGCATCCAGGCCGTCTGGGTGACCTATGCCGATCCGCTGGCGGCTTCTGGCGTCTGGGAGTCCATCGACCTGTTACAAGACCCAGTCGACTCGACGCTGTGGACGGGCGCGCTGATCAATGGTGCGATCGATTTCGAGCTGATTGACTTCATGTTACAGGCTGTGAGCGGTAACGGACTGGTGACGTTCAGCGACAACTTCGGCGCGTATTATCAGCTGGAAGGCGTTACCGTACCTGGCGAGGAACCGATCGACCCATACCCCACGACGCTGTCATATGCGCCGGCCACGCCGACCAGCGGGACCTACGGCACTCAAGTCACGATAAATGCAGAGCTCGCCTGCGCAGAGGTGCCCGAGGAATTCGATCCCAACCCGGGTGCCACGGTCATCTTCACCATTGGCGGAACGGGACGAGTTGCAACCACCAACGAGGCAGGCGAAGTCTCGGTCAATCTTCCTTTGAATTCACTGCCAGACAACTACGTGCTCACCGCCTCGTACGCAGGCAGCGAGGACTGCACCGCAGCCTCGGCCGAACTCGATTTCACCATCGAGAAGGCCGCAACGGAGCTCACGCTTCAAAAAGGCGAACAGGCCGTGAGGGTCGAGGGGGTTGATCCTGGAATTTCAGCCGAGCTGAAAGATGCCTCGGGAACGCCCTTGCTGCAGCGCACGGTCTACTTCACTCTCGAGGGCGGACCCAGGGGCACCATGACCCTGCCGGTCATTACCGACAATACCGGGACCGCACGACTTGGCGAACTTGCTCTGCCGGCGCGCGAATATCAAGTCACTGCGCGCTTCTTGGGCTCGATTCCGACCGGTGACGGAAATTTCCTGGAACTGAGCGACGCGGTCTACCTGGCATCAGAGGATGATGATTCGTTTGATCTCATCAACAGCCCAGACTGCCCAAATCGTAAATTCGAGCCAAAGGGCAAGAAAACCAATCCGGGCGAAAAGTTCGTGATAGAGGGTTTTTGCTACCTTCAAAAAGATACCCGCGGCAAGGTTGAAATTGCCGAGGGAACCGTGGTGGTTGGCCCAGAAGTCACCGTGTACAAAAAAATCATCCAGTCCGGTTCGGGCAGCATTCTCGTGGAAGAAGGGGGCGAGGTTCGCGGCGAAATGACCGAGCAGGGCCCTGGCGGAGTAACCATTCGCGGCCTGGCCCACCAAAACGTTTTAGAGGAAGATGAGGGCGGCATTCTCATCGAGCGCTCGGGCGGTGCGGCTATTGACCTCGTTGAGTCGGGCCTCGGCGACGTCGAAATCAGCGGACTGGTGCAGGGTGATGTCATGGAGTCCGATGAGGGTGACCTGATCGTAACCCAGCTTGGAATCGTCGATGGCACCGCAGAGGAAACTGGCGCCGGGCAATTGAAGATTGACGGTGCTGTAGGTGCTGCGGTACAAGACTGATCACCCGTTACGGTCCGCGGCGCCATCGCTGATCACATGCTGCGATCAGCGCGCAAATGGCCTGGGATCCTGGGTATTTCATGGTCACGATGCCTTGGGCGTGCATGACCAATTGCCAGCAGTTTGCCTATGAACCGGTTTTACAAGGAACTCCAGAGACGAGGCGTCCTCCGGGTTGCCGGTCTGTATATCGCGCTGACCTGGCTCATCCTGCAGGTCTCTGATGTCGTCTTTCCGGCTTTCGGTGTTCCCGATCATGTATTGCGTTATGTACTCTTCATCGCCATGGCTGGATTGCCCTTGGCACTCCTGTTTGCATGGTTTTATGAAATCACGTCGGAGGGCATCGTCTCCGAGGAAGAGATAGGCGACCAGGAGGTCAAGCGTACCTCCAAAAACACAGTCACTGTCATTACGCTGCTGGTTCTGAGCCTGGCCCTCACCACTTCGCTGTACGTCAATTTCCGCCTCGTCAAGGAACAGCCAACGGCACCTCAACAGGCGGTTTCCATCCTGGTTGCAGATTTCGAGAACACGACCGGCGATACACTGTTTGACGGATCGCTGGAGCCAGCGTTGACCATCGGAATGGAGGGTGCCCCCTTCATCAGCGCCTATCCTCGGCCGAATGCACTGGCGATTGCGAAGAGAATTAACGAGACGCAGGCGCTGTCCGAGAGCGCGGCACGCCTTGTCTCGGTACGAGAGGGTATTGACCTCGTCGCTACAGGAGCCATCGAGAGAGACAAGGATGGTTATTACCTGACCCAATCACTGATCGATCCAAAAGAGGGAACGCCCCTCCTCGAAGTCTCGTCCACGGCAGAAACCAAGGCTGACGTTTTGACAGCCGTCTCGAATCTTGCGAGCCAGATTCGCGAGGAACTTGGGGACCTTGGCCCGCAAGATGGCGACGCCGTCGAGAACGAAACGTTCACTGCCGCATCACTGGAGGCCGTCAAGTTTTACACCGAGGCGCAAAACTATGCCTTTCTGGAGCAAAACAAGGAGGCTGCCGCTTATTTCCAGAGAGCGGTCGAAGAGGACCCTAACTTCGGCAGGGCGTATACAGGATGGGCCCTGAGTGAGCTCAAGCTCGGCAACAGGGAGAAATCCGACGAGTTGTGGCAAAAAGCCTTCACCCTGATGGATGGAATCAGCGAAAGGGAGCGATATCGCACCCTGGGCATCTATTACCTGACCATAACAGGCAACTTCGAAAAGGCTATCGAAAATTTCGAACTCCTGGTGGAAAAGTATCCAGCCGACCTGGTGGGATGGAACAACCTCGGGGTAGCCTACTTTTACACCTTGCGCTTCGACAAGGCATTCGAAGTTGGCTCGCGCCTCGTTGAGCGCTCTCCAGGCAATCCCGCATTTCTGACCAACAACGCCCTGTTTGCCATGTATGCAGGCGAATTTACCCAGGCACAAGCTCAGGCAGAGACCGTGTTGAGCATGGCTCCCGAGTATTTTCTCGCATACTTACCGCTGGCGATGGCCCGAATCGCAGCGGGGGACCTGCAATCGGCCATCGCTGCGTATACGGACATGGGTCAGGTCAGCGAGCGCGCCCGATCGACCTCGATCATCGGGCTCGCTGACATTGCCATGCTGACGGGTGATTATGCCCGGGCCGCAAAATTGTTGAGCGAGGGCCAGACGGAAGATGCCCGCACCAACAACACGCTCTGGGTTGCCTACAAGATCATTCACCAGGCCAGGGCCGAGTTCTTCGGCGGTGACCCCTCGGCAGCCCGATCGCTCATGGAAGTGCACGAGAGTGAAGATCTCGACATCAGCGGCCTTGTGCCCGCGGCGCTTCTCTACGTAGACATGGGTGAAACAACTGAGGCCCGGAAAATTCAGGCGCAACTCGCCTCGAAACTGCAGCAAGGTCAGCGCGCAGCGGCAGACCTCATTAGCGGGGTGATCCAGATGGCGCAGGGCGATTGGATAGCAGCTGTCGATACGCTCTCCGCCTCGCTGCAGCGCCGAGACGCATGGTTAACGCGATTTTTCCTGGGTCGCGCATATGCCGAGGCAGGTTACCCGGCAGAGGCGCTGGGCGAGTTTCAACGTTGTGAGGATCGCATCGGTGAAGCCACCTCGATTTTTCTGGATGACACGCCCACGTTTCAGTACCAGATGCCCCTGCTCTACTGGCTGGGTCGCACCAAGCAGGAACTGGGCATGACCACCGAGGCAATCGAAGCTTACGAGCAATACCTTTCCTATCGGGTGGCCGACGACGAAAGCCCTCAAACACTGGAGATACGCGAACGCAGAGAGCAAATCCTCAAAGCGTCACAGTAATTGAAGGCCTCTTTCCGGGTCTTGTACGGGCGACACCCCGACTCAGCCACCCGCAGAGCCATGCCGAACAGCAACATGTCACTCTTTTTCAAGTCGCTCGGCCTCGCGGACCAGCAACTCGACGAGGTAATCGACATGTTCCAGGTGCGTGCGAAAATTCAACACCGCCAGACGCAGCGTGAACACGCCATCAAGGGAGGTCGAGGAGACGAATACCTTGCCATCTTCCAGTATCCGCGCCAATAAACGTTGGTTGAATTCATTTGCGTCGCCGTGTTCCGGGACATAACGATAGGTCACTACGCTGAGGTCAGGTTCCGGGCCAAGCTCGAAGCCCGGCACAGCTGCAATGCGCTCATAAAAATACCGTGCCAACCAGATTTTCTCTGCCAGGGCGGCCCGGAATGGCTCCAGGCCCAGTAACTTCAGGGGCAACCAAAGTCGCACACCCCGAAACGGCCGGCTCAACTCCGGCGAGATATCGGCCGGTGAGTAATCTGTCACGGCGTGCTTGGCATCCTGCATGTAATGGGCTTCATAACTGTGGGCGCACGCCAGTTGATGGACGTCTTTAACCAGCAAGGCGCCGGACCCATAAGGCAAGAACAGGCCCTTGTGCGGATCCATGACGATGGAGTCTGCCAGGCCCATTTGCCCGAGTATGGAACGGCCTTCCTCACACAAGAGAAAAAAACCGCCGTAAGCCGCATCGAGGTGCAACCACAGGCCATATTCCTCAGCGACGCGCGCAAGCTCCTCCACGGGATCGACCGCTCCCAGATCGGTTGTTCCAGCCGAGGCCACGATCAACCAGGGCCGTAAACCCTGATCGCAGTCGGCTTGAACCATCGCTGACAGGGCCCCGACGTCCATACGATAGCGATCATCCATGGGCACAACACGTCGTGGGCACTCGGACAAGCCTGCGATGCGAAGCGCCTTGTCGATGCAATGGTGAACCTGGGCTGTCATGTAGATGGGCGCGGTGGGGATAACTCCGCTGCGAATGGCATGGCTTTCCCGGGCCGTCACCAGGGCGCTCAAATTGGCGATACTGCCGCCCGAGGTGAGGTCACCCCCTGCGCCAGGCGGATAGCCCACAAGGTCCGCCATCCAGCGTATCAGGGCACGCTCCATGCGCACCGCGCCGGGAGAAGCGAATGCAATACCGGCAAAACGGTTGGTGGCATCCGCGAGGTAATCACCTAAGGCCGAGGGGTAAACGCCACCGCCCGGGATGTACCCCATATGACCGCCGGATGCGGCATTGATGCCCGGACCGTTTACGCTGACCCGGAACTCATGCAAAAGCGTCTTGAGCGGCGTTGCATGCTCCGGAAAATCCGTGGAGAGTACGGCACTTTCACCCGAATCCGGGCAATAGGTCTGAGCGTCTGGAAGCGTCTCCAGGAACTCATGCACATAGCCGCCGACTCGGCCAAGCAATTCTTCACGCGGGTCCGATGCAGGTTCCAATTGCCGCGCCACCTGCTCCAGTGCCTGAATTTTTTCCCTTTGAATACTCATGCAAACTCACCACAGCTGCAGTAATTTCCACCTGGGGCGCGTCATTAGAGCCGTTTGGGTTCTGAATAGCAAGCCTGTTCCTGGTGACGCTGCCGAATCTGACTGGCCGGTCATCACGCTTGCCCTTAATCTGGTAATGCACTAACTTTCAGCCTACCAGCATGTCAGGAGTGCGCTCTGCTACTTTGATACCCGACGAATGACGTGCGCTGCTGCGGGCATCTGTCGCAAGGGCTGCCGGCCCAAGCGCCCGACTCGGAAAGTACAAGGGAAAAATGCCCTGATGCACTCACTTCGCACCCAAACGAACATGATCACACCCTGCCCCCGGAAAGCGGGGACACGAAGAGAGGGAACATCTTGGACCTGAGTCCTGGCGCCAGCTTTCTTAACGGCGAGTTGATCGGGAACCTTTCCTATATCCTCCTGATTGTTTCCATGGCCATGCGCAATATTTTCTGGCTGCGCGTTCTCGCCATTCTCTCCGGAATCTGCGGAGCCGCCTATGACTATGTCTGGCTGAACAACCCGGGGGGCGCTTACTGGGAATTGTTGTTCACCCTGGTCAACCTCATCCAGTGGTGCTGGTTGCTCTATGAGCGGCGCGCGCGTTACCTCGACCCGTTCGAAGCCAAGCTCAAGAGCGAGGTCTTTCCACTGCTCACCGTTCTCGAGTTTCAGCGCCTGATGAAAACCGGCCTCAAGGAAAACTTTTTCGTGGGAGACATCCTGCAGCGCAGAGGCAAGCGTGTCGAACTGCTTTATCTGATCCTCTCCGGAAAAGCGGATATTGAAGTGGATGATCAGAGAGTCTCCGTTTGTGAAGCGGGTGATTTCATTGGTGAGATTGGTTTCCTTTACCAGGTACCCGCCTCGGCCACGGTCAGGGCAAGCGATTCCATGCAATGCATCGTCTTTGATGTCAATGACCTGCGCCAGTTCATGCACCGCAGCCCCGATTTTGAACGTGGATTCAACCAGGCGTTGAGCGCTAACCTCGCGACCAAACTGTTGCGCCGCAACGCCCTGTCGTGGCCCGCATAGCCCGTGCCCGCATAGCGCCATGAACAAAACACGAGCCATTGCCCAGATCATCCTCGCCGGGTTTGACCGGCATTACGGCCTGTTCAGGCAAATCAGCGCTCGTGCCCGGCTGCATTTCGAAAAGGCCGACTGGCAAGCCATGAGCGAAGACAGCGCGCGCCGCATCCTGATGTATGAGAAAAGGGTCAGCGAGACCGTCGAACGGCTTCAGCAGGAACACGAGGCTGCGTGCAGCGATTTTTCCTTGTGGCCACAAGTCAAACTGGAATTTATCGGCCTGGTGCTGAATCATCTCCAGGTCGAGTGCGCCGAGACGTTTTACAACTCGGTCGCCTGCCGCGTCCTGCACCGCCGCTATTATCGAAATGACTATATTTTCTGGCGCCCCACGCTCAATACGGATCATCTCCAGGGTACACGCGAGACCTATGACTGCCATTACCCAAGTGCCGAGGGCCTCCGCCGCAGCCTGCTCAAAATACTGACGCGCACGGGCATCCGCATGTCTTTCGAGGATCTGCGACGTGATGTGCGCTTTTTGGAACATGCACTGCGACGACGCCGTTCGGCGCAGTGGAAGGCCTTTGATAACCATCAATTTCAGATCCTGGCTTCACCCTTCTTTCGCAACAAGGGCGCATACCTGGTGGGACGCGAAATCAACGGCGACCGAATCAGGCCCCTGATTATTCCCTTGCTGCAAACCAGGGACGGCAAACTCTTCGTCGATACCCTGCTCACGAGGCGTAAAGAGGCCTCGATCGTTTTCAGTTTCACGCGCGCTTATTTCATGACGGACATGGAAATCCCCTCTGCCACCGTATCTTTCCTGCTTAGTGTCATGCCGAGCAAGTCCACGGTGGACCTGTATGCCACACTTGGGCTGCAAAAACATGCCAAAACGCTCTTCTACCTGGTCATGCAGGAGCACCTGACACACTCTCGCGATAATTTCCAGATTGCCCCCGGCATCCCCGGTACCGTCATGCTCGTGTTTACGCTGCCATCCTTCCC
>CAXQNK010000113.1:0-20561 GCA_964225175.1 Candidatus Nitrosopumilus sp.
CGGCTTCGCGGGCATTGATCATGGCGAGGAATTGCTGGGCCGTGAACTGCTCGCTGAGTTCATCGCCAGCATTGAGAAACAGCACATATTTACCCCGCGCAAGGCGAGTGCCCTTATTCATCGCGTCGTAGATGCCTTCATCGGGCTCAGAAACAGATCGAGTCGCGGAACGGACCGCCTCTTCCATGGCCGCGGCCTGGCGTTGGGACTGGGGTTCTGATGCCCCATCCACCACGATCCATTCAAAATCGGGTCGTCCAAGCAGGGTTCGTAGCGAATGCTGGGTCATTTCAAGGCCAGTAAAATCGTTCAGGTGGACGGTGACCACGCTCAGTTGGACGGAGTCCTCCGGATGTCCGCATTGAGCAGTATTCTCCTGAGCCGATTGCGCGGTCTTCATGTGCTGGCCTCAATACGCGTTGCGGTGCAGCATCGCGAGCGGAGTTTGCAACAGGATCCGGAGATCCAGCCACAAGGACCAGTTCTGGATGTACCAGAGATCGTGTTCCACCCTAAGCCTCATCTTTTCTTCGGTGTCCGTGATGCCGCGAAGGCCATTGATCTGCGCCCATCCGGTAATGCCCGGCTTGATCTTATTGCGCAGCACGTACTTGGGAACGGTTGAGCGAAAGGCGCCGTCCAGCGGAACAGGGTGCGGTCGCGGGCCCACAAGTGACATTTCACCCTTGAGCACGTTGAACAATTGTGGCAGTTCATCAAGGCTGGTGCGGCGCAGAAACCGGCCCACACTGAATACCCTAACGTCTCCCGGTCGGGCCTGTTGAAAGGCGCCCTCGTGCATGTTCATTGTGCGAAATTTGAGCACCTCAATGGTTTCATTGCCCAGACCATGGCGGAGTTGTCTGAACAGCACGGGGCCGCCGTTCGTGAGTTTGATCAGGACCGCGATACTGGCCTGCAGCGGAGCGGTTAGGATAATCAGCGCAGCGGCGAGCAGGTAATCCGACGCAGTTTTGAGCCGCCATTCCATTCCGCTTGTGGGCGAACCGCTCAAGTTAATGATGGGCAAGCCGGCCCATTCGACCATGTCCTGGTTCAGCAGCCGGTATTGCTCAAGGTCGGGGATCACGTGGACGTCGATCACGCACTCTCGCAGAGCCTCAAGCGCCTCATCGAGTAACCCGGAATTTGCGATCGACGCGGCAATCCATACATCATCCACGGGCTCGTTCGAGACGAACTCTTCGAGTGCGCTGAGCGGCTATGTGTCGTGGTCGCCCCAGTGGTTGCCAAATCGGCCGAGAAGTTCAAAATCACCGTGGGAATCCTGTGCCAGGGCCTCGTCCACTCGCTGTGCTGCCGCGCCCTCGCCAACCAGCACCAGGCGCCGTCGACGCGAGATCCATCGGGGGCTCCTTCGGCGCAGCGTGGTGAATAACCACTCTCCAAGCACAAGCCCCATGGCGCCGGTGAGTGCCCAGGTGCCGAACCACACCCTCGAATAGTTCGCGGTGATCTTCATCATGGCCGCGATGCCCACGAGTCCCACGGTGATGATGAGCCAGCCGGTGAGCAGTCTTCGAATCCGGCGCAGGAGTGTGAATTGAGCGCCCGGACGCATCGCGCCCGTGGCTGGCAGGACCAGGGTCAGCATCAGCAGGCCCAACAACAGGACGACGAGGTAATCTGTTGTCAGCCTGATGTGCCCAAACTTTGCCGCAAATCCGAGCAAAAAGGAAGCAATGACAACAACGATGTATATCAGGATTCGCATGCAGGCTCTGTGTGCTGCCATGGGGAACCCCATTAGAATGCCTGATTGAGAGCGGCCCGTCATCCGAAATGACCCCCCGCTCGATGTATCACAGCTTGCTGCTGTGCGCGAGGTGTTCCCGCTTAAACTGCTCGATTCAAGGGGGGCTTCTCTCCAGAAAATCGCTGGAGAGTTCATTGTAAGTTGCTGTAATCATTATTTTGCGGACCCGTTGATACTTGACATTTTGCCGAGCAACGACAGAAAATGCGTGTCTGAGAAACTGTACTGTGAAAACCAGACGCTCAGAAATGGTTTAAGACGTTTGCCGAAGGGCCCGCTTGGGTCACGGAAACGTCCAAAGGCCAACAGGGAGTTCCAAAGGCCAACAGGGAGTGGCGTTAGAGCGATTGCTGGTAGCTTAACGGTTGCCAGACGACGCCTGTCAGCTGTTTATGCATAGTGGGGTCGGATATGCTGTTCACCAAGCAAATGCTCGAATCAAACGATAACGTAAGACTTAACTCAAGGTTTTTAATAATGAAAAATCAAACACGCGCAACCGTCAGAATCGCCTCGTTTTGTGTTGTCCTCTCTGCCGGTCTTTGGGGTTCAAATATTTTTGCGGTACACAACGATTTTATGGAGCTCGATGGAAACACGACCGCTGACGGCGTGAACGATGACTGGGACGACGTGTATGCTGATTGCATCGCGGAAAACGGCGCACTCACACCCGGTGGCGGCGGCGCATGCAGCCCGGTATCGACCAGTGCGAAAAGACAGGCTTTTCAGAGCGACTCGATTGATCTTGACCCGACCGCATACGCAGGCGGCACCAAGGATACGCAATCCCTCTCTGACTGGGCGTGCGTAGAGCAAAAAGTTCTCGGTAAATCCGATATCCAGAACGCGTATGGGGCGGTCTATGAGACTACGACGTTACCCAGGCAAAAGCTGCTGTATGTCGGGGGAGACAGGCAAGAATATTCAGGGACAACGGATTTCGGCATCTGGCTGTTCAGGGAACCCGTTTCCTGTGACGCCAGCGTGAATGGCGGAGCGAAAACAAGTTTTACGGGTCAGCACACCGACCGAGACCTGTTGTTGTTGGCCGACTATGACAACGGTGGGCGTATCGCGACCGTGAAAGGTTACTATTGGAAGGACCCGGACGGAGTTGTGGACTCGGGTGATGAGTGCGTGGGTGGATCGGAAAACGACTGCGCGCGTGATGAGGAACTGCCCATCATGCTCGTCTTCTACGACGTTGATGAGCCCAAGTATAATTTCGACACTGGTCTGGTCGAGACCTGCACTTTGGCAGAGGCTGAAGCTTCAGGCCGCCTGGATCCTGACATCACGGACAGTGACGTCCCGGTTTGTCCCGTGGCGTCCCTGAACTGTGAGGATCTGGCAGCGTTGGATCTTGACGCCATCGCCCTGGCGGGTGACAGCAAAATTGGAAGGCTGGAAGACGTTTGCGCCATCAGCAACGATGACACGACGGGAAACCAGCTGCTTGACCTGCAGTGGCGCCCCGAGGTGGTGGAAGAGAACGGATTCTTCGAGGCCGGCGTCAACCTGACGCGGTTCGGCCAGCTCTTGCTCCAGTTCGATGACTGCTACGCATCGGTGTTGCTTGAAACCCGGTCATCCACTTCAATTGACGCGCAGCTGAAAGACTACGTGTTGCTCGACACGAAAACCTGCGGTGACCTCACCATCGCGAAGGAAGCAAACGAGAGCACTGCTTTTGTGTGGGATTTCTCGCTGGATCCGCTCGCAAATCAGCTGGCTAGTGTGCAGATGGTTTCTGGCAATTCCGTGAAAATCACCGAGGTCGCCACGCACTCATATCGTATTACTGAGACCGCTTTGCCTGCTGCAGGTGACTGGTCACTTGACAGCGTTTCGTGCATTGATGCGGTGGACCAGTCTGACGTGGGCACCAACTTTGACGCGGCCGCCTGTGCCCTCGATCAAGCGGCCTGTTTCATTGATGTTGAAATCGAGGCGGACTCTGAGGTCACGTGTACTTTCACCAACGCGCTGGCGCCTCCGCCCGGGGCGATAGTGGTGGGCAAAATCTGTGATCCCTTGACTCCTGCGTCGGATGACTTCAGTTTCAACATTACGGGCCTTGACAACTCCCCACTGGCCGAATGCAGTGATTCCTCGGGCATCCTGATCAATGAAGGGGATGCCAAGTCTGCCAGCTATGATTTCACCCTCGCGTGTGGAGAAAGCTTCGGCTGCACGGGTGTGGTTCCGGGACAGTATGATGTCACCGAGACCAGTGCAGCCTCGGGCTGGCGCCAGACCGGCCTGGCTTGCAGCGCATCCGACACCATCAATGAGCCTGATTTCATCAGAGAGACCACCTTTGACTGCGGAGTGGCGCAAGACAGCGTTGCGGTGGTCAACTTCGGTGCGGACGAGTCAGTCTTCGTTAATTTCACCAACACCGAGGACGCGACCATCGAAATTTGTAAAGACACGCTTCCCGATGGTGCTGGCGCGGCTGTGAATTTCAGTTTCAGCTACAGTGAAGGGGCTGATTTCGCGTTGCTGCCTGATAATTGCCTCACGTTTGCTAATTTGATTCCGAATGAGACGTACACGTTCACAGAAACACCCGTCGCGGACTATCCACTGTCTGACATTCAGTGCGGGAGCTCGATACCCGACAGCCAGAGCGCTGGCGCCAGCATTGGTCAGGGACTGGTTAACATTACGCCCGCGCCTGGTGAGCAGGTAACGTGCACGTTTGTCAACCTGCAGACACCGGGCACCATCGAGGTATGTAAGAGCACCGATCCGTCAGGCAGCAACGTCCAGTTTGAGATGAGGGTGGAATATCCGGACTGGGAAACTTTCTCCGAAGGCATCACAGACGGTACATGCGCCATGTGGGGTGACCTGCTGCCGACTGTTGATCAAGAAACTTACTCCGTCACCGAGACCCCGGTGGAAGGCTGGGATCTGACTTCCGCGACCTGCTCAAGTCAGGATAATCCGGGCCCCTTCTCGCCTGACGCGATCACCCTCGGAGCAGGCGAGAATGTCAGCTGTGATTTTGTGAACACGCAGCGCGGCACCATTACGGTGATCAAGCAGACGCTCGGTAATGACGTGGGCAACTTTGGTTTCGACGCCAACTTCGCTGAAGGCGGCGGCTTCGGACTCTTAACGGAGGGTGGTTCTGCAACCGCCGTGTTCACAAATTTGGTTCCGGGCGATGACTACTTTGTCGAGGAGACAGCGCTCACGCCCGGTTGGGAATTCACCAGCCTCGCGTGTGACGATCAAGACGCACAGATCGATGACGCGCGGGCGAACCTCGTGCTGGGTCCCGGTGAGAACATTACATGCACTTTCGTTAACACCTACGCCGGATCGATCCAGGTGGTCAAGGTCACACAGGGTGGTGACGGCACCTTCGACTTCTCCCGGAGTTGGGGCGCGGACTTCGAGATCGAGACTGATGCAGGTCAAGGAAGCATCAATTTCGCTGAGCTCTCACCTGGCGAGTACAGCGTGAGCGAGAGTGATCCGGGCCCAGGTTGGGAGCTTGAGTCAGCGGTATGCACGGGTGGACAGGATCCCTCGGCGATCACCCTGGCGCCAGGAGCTGGAGTAACCTGTACCTTCACCAACCGCAAGCTGGTCGCAGACATCAAGATCGAGAAGTCACCGAACGCTCAGGGCGTTGATCCAGAAGGAACAGCCGCGTTCGAGATTACAGTAACCAATACCGGTGAGATTGATCTTGAAAACGTCATGGTCAGCGACCCGGCGGCTCCCGATTGCGACGCCGACATCGGTCCGCTGGCTGTCGGTGAAAGCTCCTCGTACAATTGCACGCTCTCCGGCGTGATTGCCGCATTCACCAATGTTGCGACGGCTTGCGGAGACCCGGTTGATGCCAGCGACGAAGTGTGCGATTCGGATACTGCATTAGTGAGCATCAACTCGGTGGAAGTGCCAGTTAACAGCGTCTGGGCTCTGCTGCTCATGTTAATGGGCGTCGCGGGTGTGGTTTATTCGCGGAGGCGCATGATTAACTGACCAAACGTAACACCCACTCTTCGTAGTAAAGCCCGGCAATAGCCGGGCTTTTTTTATGTAAAAATCATTAATTTTCCCGGAAATCTTACGTCTGTAAGTCTTGTCTTCCGCGCGCTGTAACTATTACCAGTGCCCCTGACTTATTGACAATCGTAGGATATCAGCCGAGTCGGGGTTACTACTAATAGTAAATGGGTGATGAAATGAAAAGAGTGCAGATTCAATTAAACCGTGATACCATTAAATCAAGAACTTATGCAGAAGTTCTAAAACCTGTTTTAGGGAATCAATCAGGCCCAAGGAAGGGAACGATGGTAACTCTACGAAATCTATCAGCCATGACCGCCACGCTCGTGGCGTTGGTCGTGTCCGCAAACGCACTCGCTTACGATCGTCTTGCCAACATTTCTACGCGCGGTCAAGTGCTTGCTGTTGACGGGGGCGCGATGATCGCTGGATTCATACCAGAGGGTACAACCGAGAAGTGTGGTGTCATCCGGGCAAATGGACCCTCGATGATTCCTTACCTTACGGAGAGTGAGAGGGAGAATGTTCTCATGGATCCGAAAATGGTTGTATTCAGGAATGATTCCGGAGTTTTTAATTTGATCGCGTCGAACGATAATTGGCAGGATCAGGACCATCCAGAAGATGTCGCCATCATTGAGGATTTGGGGCTGGCACCCAGCGATCCGAATGAAGCGGCCGTGTTCGGATGTTTTCAGCCTAACAAGTCCCATACCGTCATTATCGAAGGCAAAAACGCAGGCGAAGGCGGTATCGCCATTGTTGAGGTTTATGATGCGGACCCGATATCTGAAATCCAGGGCACCGGCAATTCCGAAGAATTGCAAGCGCAGATTGATGAACTGCAGTCTCAGCTCGCAGCTCTGCAATCGCAGCTGAACGGCGTGCTGGCGGAGGTTGACGACGCGAAAGGCGACATCGCCGCTTTGAATTCCGCGATGCCGACAGAGCTCAATGACTTGGCAGACGTCAGTGCGAACCCGTCCTCCGGTCAGATTCTCGGATTTGTCAGCGGCTCGTGGAGAGCGGTAGACGACGAGGTGGGTTCAGGCAGCGGCGGCGGCTCTTACACCGATCAGGACGCGCGAAATGCCGTCCTGCCGTACGTATGGGGTGAGGTTTCTGGGAAGCTCAACCCTGTTGCCACCTCAGGAAGCTACGCTGACTTGTCCGGAACGCCCAATCTCCACCCCGTGGCGACCAGCGGCAAATACACGGACCTGAGCAATCAGCCGGCCAGTCCCGAGAAGCTGAATGATCTCGCAGACGTCTTTGTCCAAGCGCCCGTCAACGGCGAAGTGCTGAAATGGGGCGGAAACACATGGTCAGCCGCCGAAGATGAGACCGGTTCCGGTGGAGGAAGCGATCATCCGGCGCTGCAGTACATGAGTGTTAAAGATACAGATGGACAGCCCACCATCGTGTTCGCAGGCGTGAACGTGCGGGTGCACAGCAATGGTGTGGCAGGCCGCGGCAACCTGTTTCTCGGCAACGATGCCAGCTACCCAGGTAGTGTTGAGTGCAATGGTCCTGACCAACGCACGGGAATGCATAACCTGGTGATTGGCTCGGATCACTGCTGGGAAGGTTCGAACAACATCATCAGCGGGCTCCAGCACGTCGTCGACGGAAGTGGTGCTGCCGTGATCGGTGGGCAGGGTCACTACCTTGATGCGGCCAGCGATTACGGCGTGATCTTCGGCGGTTACTTGAACGCCATGATCGGTTCGGACTCCGCAGCAATGCTCGGCGGACACGACAACATGGCCAAGACTGCGTGGGCTGGTACGGTCGTGGGTGGCTTTGACACGATTCTCACTAGCACCGACGGAACCATAGTCGGAAGCCCGTAGACCCATAGAATCGGCGGTGCGGGGCACCGACGCGAGCTTCACAGGGGCCGCTTCAGCGGCCCCTTTTTCGTTATGTTTCGTTAAATTAACCCGACGTGCTTCATTTCGCGGTACCGATGCGCTGCGCTCGTTGCAATTGCCCGTTGGCTCAAGGCGGTCAAGCCAGACGCAGATACCACTCGTAATCGCGATTACTCACCTCGGCATGAAAATGATCGCTCTCCTCGCGGCGAACCCGCTCAAATACGCGATGGTATTCCTCGCCGAAATAACCGGGCAATACGGTACCCTCCTGCCATGCATTGAGCGCCAAAGGCCATCGCAACGGCAGGGTGGGCTGGTACTCGAGAGAAGATCCCTCCGGAATCATGGCCGGCGGTTCTATTTCATTGACAATGCCGTGATGAATGCCGGCCAGCACTGCGGCGGTGGCCAGCCACGGGTTGGCGTCGGCCCCGGGCACGCGATACTCCAACCGCGTATTGGACTCTGAGGCGACTGGCAGGCGCATCGCAAGACCGCGGTGATTGGGTCCCCAGTTGGGCGTGGCCGGGGTGAAAAAACCCGGTGCATAACGCCGATAGGAATTGGCGTTGGGCGCCATCACGGCCGTGCTCTCGCTCATGATGGCGGCCAGGCCGCCAATGGCGAAGCGCAGTTGATCTGAGAATGGCCCATCGATGCATTCCCCTGCAAAGATGTTTTGACCTGCCTCGTTCAGAAGGCTTACGTGCAGGTGCAAGCCGCAGCCCGCAAATTCCTGGAAAGGTTTGGCCATGAAAGTCGCGGCCAGTCCGTTGCGCCGTGCGGAGGCCCGGATCAGTCGTTTCAGCAGCGCCGCATGGTCGCAGGCAAGCAGTGGATCATCGACATGCTGCAGATTAATTTCGAATTGCCCGGGCGCGAACTCGGACAGCGCAGCGCCTGCCGGAAGATTCTGGATTTTACAGAATTTATCGACATCGACCAGGAAGTTATCCACCTCTTCAAGGTCCTCGAAAGTCGCAAACTGCACGCCATCCTGGGGCAGGTGGGAGCCCGGTATACGCGGCATTCTCGGCCGGAAGGCCTCGCCATCGTGTTCCACCAGGTAGAACTCCAGTTCTGTTGCCATCACAGGCGTCAGCCCAAGCTCTTTGAGACGTTCCACGACACGCGCGAGCACGTTTCGCGGGTCGAATGGATACAGCCCGCCTTCAAAATCGGTCAGGTACATGAGGCATTGTGCGGTCGGTTGACTGGCCCACGGCACGGGCGCCAGGGACCCTGGCACGGCGAGGCCACGCACGTCGGGATCGCCATCATCGGAGCCGTAATGCACGTATTCCGGGACAGCCCCCTTGATGTTGAGCAGAGTCGAGGCGCCGCAATGATTCACCCCTTTGCTGAACAGCTTGCCGAAGTCCGAGCGTTCGATGCGTTTGCCGCGTAACACGCCGCTGATGTCTGGTGACATCACCTCCAGGTAGCGTGTTTCCGGGTGTTGTTCGAGAAATGCTTCAAGCTCTGATAGCCTGTCATCGCTGGCCATATTATGTTCTCCTGGTGTCAGCCGATGTGGGTTCGCCGCCAGGCAATAGCTGCCCGTGCCCCTTGTGTTCTGAGAATCCGGTTGAACTCCCTTGATTCGTCGGTCTCGGTCAATTCTACTTCGATATCCGCTTCCAATGCCTCGTGAAGCGCTTTTTTCATGCCTGCGATCTCATTGCTCCGATTGATGGCCTGCTTGGTGAGGCGCACGGCAACCGGGTCATTGAGCGCGATGGCTGTCGCCATATCCCGAGCTGCGGCCCCGAGTTCGCTGGCCGGAACCACGGAATTGACGAGGCCCCAGTTCCTGGCATCCTGCGCGGTGATTCGGTCGTTGCCGGTCAGGAGCCACTCCTTGGCTTTTTTCGGTCCGCACAGCCAGGGCATGATCAGCGCGACAATGCCGCTGCCGAATTTGACCTCGGGCGCACCCAGACGGCAGTCATCCGCGGCGATCGTGATATCGCAGGCAAGTGCCATTTCCATGGCGCTGCCAAGACAATGGCCGTGAATCATTGAGAGCGTGACCTTGGGGCTGTCCCAGAACCGCATGATGATCCCGAAATCACGGCTCAATTCCTCGCGTAAACCCTGCTCATCATCCGGCTCGCAGGAATCCTCCAGGTCAAAGCCAGCGGAAAAAGCACGCCCCTCGCCGCGTAACACAATGACGCGCACCTGCTCGTCTGCCTCTGCCGTATCCAATGCCTGGTTGAGTTCAGCGACCATGGCGGCATCGATTGAATTGAGCTTCTCCGGGCGATTCAGCGTGATCCAGGCCAGGCCGCCTTCGGTTTCGTATCGAATACGGCTTAAATTCAAGATGCACCACCGGGTGGCGAAAGTTGAATCCAGGCCGATTTCGTCTGGGTGTAACTCTTGAAGCTGTCGATGCACTTGTCCCGCGCGTTGCCAGACTGCTTGTAGCCTCCGAAGGGTTGGGTGAAATCACCCGCATCAAAAGTATTGACCCACACGACACCCGATTCGATCGAGCGCACCATGTGCATTGCAGTGTCGACATCGCGGGTCCAGAGGCTGGCAGCCAGGCCATAAATCGTATCGTTGGCGATATGGACCGCTTCCTCCAGCCCGTCGAAGGGGATCACGCAGGCAACGGGACCGAAGATTTCCTGGCGCGCGATACTCATCTCGTTGTTAACGTCGGCAAACAGCGTGGGATTGACGAATGCGCCCGGCTCGAGCTCAGCGGGTGCATCGCCGCCAAATACCAGGCGGGCACCTTCGGCGCTTCCTGTCTCTATCATGTCCAGCACGCGTCGCTGATCTCCCTTGGTGACCAGCGGACCCATACTCGTGGCTGGGTCCAGCGGTTGGCCCGGGCGATAGGCAAATTGCCCTTCTGAACGGAAACGTTCAACGAATTCATCATATATTGATCGCTGCACCAGCAGCCGCGAACCGGCATTGCAGACCTCTCCCATATTTTCGTAAATGCCGCGATAGGCTGCTTCAACCGCCTGCCCGAGATCCGGAAGGTCCGACATGAATATCTGGGGTGACTTGCCGCCGCATTCCAGGCCGACATGCTTCATGTTGGACTGGCCTGCGTACTGCAGCATCAGCTTTCCAACTTCCGTGGATCCGGTAAAGCTGATCTTCGCGACATCATGGTGCAGGGCGAGCGCCTGGCCCGCAACTTCGCCCATGCCATTGACCACGCTGAACACGCCTGCAGGGCCACCTGCCTCCATGAACAACTCCGCGAGGCGCGGGCAACTCATAGGCGACTGTTCAGCCGGCTTGAGCACTACACAATTTCCTGCTGCAAGCGCGGGCGCGAATTTCCAGGCCGCCATCAGCATTGGGTAGTTCCAGGGCGTTATGGCGCCCACCACACCGAGGGGTTCTCGAAGAATGAAATGCATGGCATCGGCCGCTGTGTTGGTTACCGCGCCATCCACCTTGTCGATGCACTCCGCCATGAACCTGATGGTCTCGCAGACCAGCGGCAGGTCCACGTTGATCACGTCCGATATCGGTTTGCCCATGTCCAGTGTTTCCAGTACCGCCAGCTGCTCGGCATTTTCCGAGATCAGGTCCGCAAAGCGATACAACACAGCCATGCGGTCGCGCGGGGCCATGCGAGACCAGCACCCGGACCGGAAGGCCTTTTTGGCCGCAGCAACGGCGCGATCGATATCTTTTTCTGAGCCGGCGGCTATTTCGGCGATCACTTCCCCCGAGCTGGGATCAATGGTTTCGAATCGTCCGCCATCGATGGAGTCGGCCCAGTCGCCGTCAATAAAATGCCTGGGTTCGACTCGTTGCCGCGCATCCTGGGCGACGCTTTGCCAGCGAGCCAGGTCGTGTTGAGCGATGGACTGCAGGTTCATTGCGTGTTCCTCGTGGTAATGGTTTTTGGAGTGTCGGGTGTGCGGCCCACGATCAGCGCATCTACGGCCACGCAGCCCTGTGCGTTGACGATCAATGGGTTCACATCCACTTCGTGCAATTCATGCGCAAGGCAATCTACCATGACTGAAAACCGTTCAGCTGCCAGGCAAAATTGACCGATAGCTGCGGCGGGCTGCCCCCGCGCGGGCCCCAGCAAATTGCGCAAGCGGAGTTGGTAAAGCAATCCGCGGGCATCATGGGCAGAGAAAGGTGCGAGTGCGGTCTTTACATCTGCGAGGGCCTCGACCTGGGTGCCGCCGAAACCGAGCAGGACAACGGGCCCGAATTGTTCATCGCGAATCATCCCGAGCATGAGCTCAAGGCCGGTTTCCGTGACCATGCGGGAAACCAGCGCGGATGGTCCCAGGCTCGCTTCGAGCTTGGTGTATGCCTCTTCGAGCGCTTTTGCATTCTCGATATCCAGAAAGACGCCGCCGACTGCGGTTTTGTGATGTATTCCCGGTTCCAGCGTTTTCAAAGCCACGGGAAAGCCAATGTGTTCCGCAGCGCCCAGCGCTGCTTTCAATGAGCTAATTTTTTGGGACGGGGCCACCGGTACGCCAAAGTCCGACAGTAATTGCCCCGCTTCGAATTCGTCGAGGGCGACATCCGCCGCCAAGCGCTTGCGCCAGTGCTGAATGATTTTTGGATCAGGCCTTTCTGGCGCATGCCTTGGCCGGATCATGGCATCCCGGAAGTTCAACAGGCAGCGCGCGCCGACCAGGAATGAGCGCAACCCGTCGAGCACGGGAAACCCTTCCCGGGTGGTCTCGATGACGGCTGGGTCTGCGCCGGTGCCCTGCCGATTGGCCACCAGGAACACCGGTTTGCCCGAGGCAGCATGCCCCTGCCTGAGATAGCCAATGTATTCTCGGTATATGTGCCCGAGCGGTGCGCGGTCGTGAACGACTGCGCCCAGGGCACTGTCTGGATCAGACATTAATGCAGCAAAAGCCCGTTCCATGAGGCGGTCCGCATCAGGCCCTCCACGCCCCCATGCGTCAAGCGGGTTGACCGCGGGCAGGCCGGGGTCAAGTATTGATTGGAGCTGTGCCTCGGTTGCCGATGAAACCCGTGCCAGTGGAACCTCCAATTCATCCGCGAGATCAATCAGGTGTTGACGTTCTCCGCCAGAGTCATGGATTGCTGCAAGCGCTCCGGGTCCGACCGGGTGGGGCTGCGCAAACATGATCAATGCCGTGGTCAGTTCATCCATGTCATTGACGCGCTGGACACCGTGGCAGTCAAACACGGCCTGGTAGCTGGCATCCCGGCCGGCAATTGCTCCGGAATGCGATACCGCGAGCCGTGCGGCCAGTTCGGTGCGCCCCACCTTCAATACCACGATGGGGATGTTGAGGCGCCTGGCCTTTTCAAAGGCCGAGATCAGGGCCTTCGGGTCGCGGGCTGTCTCCATGAACAGCCCGATGGCCCGGATGCCGGGCAGATCCAGTGCGAAGTCCAGGTAATCGTGCATCCCGACAGCTAATTCTTGTCCGGTAGACACGGCAAGGTTGAATTCGATGCGTTCCTCACAATCTATAATGCCGGACATGCCCGCACCCGATTGGCTGATGAGTGCGACATTTCCGCCCCTGGGGTGGTTATGCCGTGTGTCGAAGCCACACACCCAAACACCGTCATGAAAGTTGTAGAAACCCATGCCATTGGCACCGCACAACAGGATACCTGATTGCCTGATTCGTTCAGCAATCCTGTCCTGCAGCAGCGGCGCCTGGTCGTCTTCCAAAACCAGGTTGGACATGATGGTGGCGGCCTGGATGCCATGCTCAATGGCCGCATCGAGCGCGGGCTCGAGCTGGGTGTCCGCGATGCAGAACACCGCGTGGTCCACGGTTTTGGGAAGGGCAGAGAATGTGCTGAAACAGGGCAGGCCCAAAACTTGCGAACGGCCAGGGTTGACAGGATATATCGCGCCAGGAAAACCTCCTGCCATGAGGTTTTCAAGTGTTTGTCGACCCACAGCGCCTTCGCGTGAACTCGCGCCCACGACGGCAATGGAGCGGGGTCTCAACAGGGGATCAAGTCGGTGCATCGCCGTTGATCAGTCCGTAACCCCGTTCCGTCCCCGTCAGAAATCTGCGGGGGGCGTTTGTCGACGGCGGGG
Organism: Candidatus Nitrosopumilus sp.; assembly: GCA_964225175.1. Lineage (GTDB taxonomy): Bacteria > Pseudomonadota > Gammaproteobacteria > Xanthomonadales > SZUA-36 > WTJD01. The sequence goes on from CAXQNK010000113.1 coordinate 13,742, forward strand.
CGGATCCCAGAATGGATCTTTGACCACCCGGGCTTTCGCCATGAAGCGGCTCCATTTCAGTTCGCGTTGGTAATAGATTTCCACCAGCATCTCTTCGCCGATTTCGCCGTGTGGGCATTCAACGGTGGCCAGCGCGATGTTCGCCTTGGCTGATGGTGACCACATCGCAGAGGTGATCCAGCCGATGTGTTTTTCCTTCAGGTCAAATACATACGCGCTGTTCGCGGGTTTGTTTCCCTCGATGTCCAGTTTGACCAGGCGGTAACGAGAGCCGTTTTCTTTTTCGCGGAGCAGCGCTTTCTTGCCGTTGAACACCGGTTTTTTGAAATCCACCAGCCAATCAAGCCCCAATTCTAACGGCGAGCGTCCATGCGTTGACCGCACGGTCTGCATGATGGGCATAAAATCAACGCCGGCAAGGATATAGCCGGCCTCGATACGCAGCATTTCAAGCGCATCTGAGCCCATCGGGCGAATATTATGCAGCTCACCCGCTGCGAACAGACGATCCCACAGAAGTTCCGCATGATCGGGGTCGATCCAGAGTTCATACCCGAGATCGCCGGTGTACCCGGTGCGTGAGACGAGCAATTGTGCACCATCCAGATCGAAAAACTCGAGCCCGAATGGGGTCAGGTTTTCGATTCCTGAAAGACCCATTCGCTTCAAGGTGGCGCAGGATGTTGGACCTTGCAAGGCGAGGCCAGCAACATCGTGCGTGTCTTCAACGACGGTGACGTCAAAGCCCTGGGCGTTGATGCTGAGCCAGTCGATCTGGTGTTCCTGGGAACACAGGCGATAGACTCCGGGCTCCAGATGGAAGATGGTTCCGTCATCGATCACCTGGCCCTGATCATCGCACCACACAGCGTAGCCCACGCGGCCCGGTCTGATCTTGCTCACGTCCCGGGTGACCAGGCGATTGAGAAACGCCAACGCGTCGGGCCCGCTGATCAGGTGTTTGGTCATGGGTGTGAGGTCAAACACCGCGCAGGCATTGCGTGCGGCAAAATATTCCATGGTGCTGTCGAAGTAGGCCGGCACGGACAGGTAGTCGTACCATCGACTCCAGGTTTTAAGGTCATTCAGCTGCGCCTGTTTCGAATAAAACGGGCTGGGATAGACCTTGTGCTTGTGGTGGTCTCGGGACTCAAAATTGACCGTTCTCATTGCTCAGGACCTCCCGGTTTCCAACATGGCGCGCGCTGCGTTCCTGCCCGCGCACCCCATCACTCCACCGCCGGGATGTGATCCGGCGCCGCACAGCCAAAGGCCGGTGACGGGTGTTTTGTACTGTGCCGCTCCCGGCACCGGTCTCATCATCATGAATTGATCCATGGTCATCTCCGCATGGTGCCAGTGTCCGCCGGTCATGCCAAAACTTGCCTCGAGATCGGCAGGTGTCAGCATCTCGGTGAAGCGCGTCTTGCCGCGAATTGCCGGATCATATTGTGCAAGCACATCCATCACGGCTCCGGTAAATGCGACCTTGGCCTCGCTCCAGCCCTGCTTGAGATTGTGCGGAGCCCATTGCACTACCGCGGAAAGGACGTGGCTACCGTCTGGAGCAAGCTGGGGATCATGGACCGTTGGAATCGTGATTTCCATCACGGGGGATGCCGAAAATTCTCCATATTTTGCATGGTTGAATGCATGCTCGACGTACTGAAGAGAGGGCGCAATCAACAACCGCTCGCCGGCCATCTCCCGGGGCAGACCATTGAACTCCGGCAATTCATCGAGCGCGAGGTGCAGCTTCGCGGCACAGCCGTTCGATCTGATGTTGTGGATGCGATGGGCAAAGCCGGCTTCGAGGTGCCGGGCGCCCAGTAATTTTGAGAAGGTTTGCTTGGGATCGGCGTTGGATACAACCCGTCCGGCTTTGATCACCTCGCCATCTTCCAGCTCCACACCGCAAACGCGATTGAAATCAAGGAGTATGCGCTTCACTCGGCACCCGGTTCGGATCTCCGCGCCGGCAGAGCGCGCGGAAGCCGCAATGGCCTCGCTGACACGCCCCATGCCACCTGCGGGCAGGTCGTAACTGCCGCCCTGGCTGCGACGATGAAGCGCGCAAAACACGCTGTTGTTGGATCGGGTCCCGAGAAAGGTGCCCAGGACACCATCGAGGCTTAGCGCGCCCTTGAGGCGTTCATCGACAAAAAACTCCTGCAGCACATCAAAGACGTTAATGCCCGCGATGCGAAGGAACTCGCGCATGTCCGCTTTGCCCATGCGGCGGATGTCCAGTCCAAGCCGGGCCAGCGCCATCAGGTCGCTGCGTTCGGTGGTACCCACGCGCATGGGTTTGCGATTGTTGAGGCGTCCGATGATGCCCGCAAACCGCCCCATCATACGCTCGTACTCCACCAGCGCTGCCTGGTCCTCGGGAAGCGCGCCCGGGCCATCAAGCTGCGCGCCATTGATCCTGAGAAACTGCCCATCAGCGTCGAGAGCGATTGTGGACAGGCCGGCTGCCGCCAATTGCAGGCCATGCGAGTCCAGTGCCAGCTCTTTTCTGATCCCCGCGTCGAGCTGATAGAGAAGGTGGGCACCTGCGGAGACCTGGAAGCCCGGCGCGAATTCACGGGTTGCGGCGGCGCCGCCGAGGTGCTCCGTTGCTTCGAGCACGGTGACATCTTGTCCTGCCCTGGCGAGGTAAGCTGCGCAGACCAGCCCGTTATGCCCACCGCCAATGATCAGGGTCCTGGATTGTGTGTCAGTCATCGAGCCAGCCCTCCGGTACGGTATTGGGTTGACGCTTGGCCATCAGAATCTCGCGGGCTGCGTTGGCGCCGGGTGCCGCCATGACACCGCCGCCCGGATGGGTTGATGATCCGCACATCCACAGTCCGCTCACGGGCCCACGGTACTGGGCGTAGCCGGGCACCGGTCGATTGAACAACAGCTGATCCATGGTCAGTTCACCCTGGAAAATATTGCCCTCGGTCAGGCCGACCTCATTTTCCAGTTCCCTGGGTGTGCGCACCTCCGCATGCAGCACGAGGTCTTTGAAGCCTGGAGCGTAGCTATCGATCTGGTCGAGCACGGTTTTCGCGAAAGCATCACGGTCTTCGTCGGTCCAGTCTTTGCCCCTGACCTTGGGCGGCACGTATTGCACGAATACCGACATGAAATGTTTGCCTGGAGGCGCCATGGTGGGATCGGTCAGGGTGGGAATCAGCATGTCGATGTAAGGGTCCCGGGACCAGATGCCATCCTTCCAGTCATCGTATGCTCGCTCCAGACGTTCCACCGAGTCGATCAGGTGCATGTCCGTGTACATGAGCTCCTTGTTATCCCGAAGTGCTGTGAATTCCGGAAGCCCATCGAGAGCGATATTGAGTTTTCCCGATGAGCCTCGGATCTTGAAATTGCGCACCCGCCTGAGAAATTCGGGGTGCAAATCCGCAGGATCCATGCACTCGAGAAAAGTCCGTGTGAAGGTCATGTTCGACACCACGGTGTCAGAGTAGTACTCGTCGCCATTTTCCAGTGCGACCCCGGTGACTTTACCGCCCTTGACGAGGATACGTTCAACACCGGAGCCGGTGACCGTCCGGCCACCGTGATCTTCGAAGCAGGCCCCCATCGCGTTCGAGATGGCACCCATGCCGCCCCGTGCAAAGCCCCATGCCCCGGCCGTTCCATCCACGTCACCCATGGCGTGGTGCAGCAGAACATAAGCGGTTCCGGGAGACATGACGCCCATGGCGGAGCCAATGATTCCGCTGCCTGCATGCGCGGCCTTGATCAAGGGGCTCTCGAAATACTCGTCCAGAAATTCGACGATACTCATGGTGTAAAACCGCATGGTGTCGTATATGACGTTTTCTCCAAGCTTCCAGAACTCCTTTCCGATGTGCAGCATCTCGAGCAGATCCCGGGGCTTGAATGATGCCGGATCCGGTGCTGTGCGGAGCAGGAATTGCCTGATGAATCGACACTGGCGCATGATGTCACGCCAGTAGCGCACTTCAGCATCTGCATCGCGATGACTGTGCCGGGCCATCTCGCGCCGTGTCAGATCATGATCGAGGTAGCTTCCAAGGTAATCGCCGCTTTGGGTCAGGGTGACGCTGCCGCCGTAGGGCACGACCTGAAGACCATACCTGGCGAGATCCAGTGCGCGGTAGACCTCAGGTCGCAGAAGACTGCATACATAGGAGCAGTTGGAGTAGACCCAGCCGTCGTAGTGGCTGATGCTCGTGGCTGCCCCACCGATGTGCGCATTTTTTTCTACCAGCAGGACATCAAGACCGGCCTTGGCAAGAAATGCTGCGTTGGCGATGCCGTTGTGTCCGGCACCAACAACGATGGCGTCATGTTTTTTCAAGTTTTTTCTCCCTTGGTCACAGCGAGCCTGTCTTTTGTTCGAGTGACTCGATGGTCAGGTCGATCGCCTTTTCGAATGCCTTCAGCGTTGGCTCGAGGCAATCCGTTGTCGCATGTGCTTCACACATGAACCACGGCTCCCTGGAGTCAGGTTCACACAGAATGCCCAGGTCGTGCAGGTGGGCAGCCATCGTGTCATAGAAAGTGTAATCGGAATCGATCCAGTCCCGGTAGTTCGTGGGTGCCGTCTCTCTGAAAAACAGACCGGTCATCGCGGGATGGCCGACGAACGCGTGATCGATGTTGCGGGCATTGAGAATCCGACCCATGCCCGCCTGGAGCGATTTTCCGAAGGATGCAATGCTGTCCAGCGCTGGCGTTTCATCGAGAATTTCCAGTGTTTTCTCAGCGGCCGCCAGTGAGACCGAGTGGCAGGTGTAAGTGCCTCCGTGCACCACGCCATGACCGACCTGCCGCATGATGTCCTTGCGGCCTGCCACGGCAGCGATCGGGTAACCGTTGCCCATGGCCTTGGCAAAGGTGCACAGATCAGCCTTGAAGCCCAGCAGTTCCTGGACACCGCCCCGGGCTACCCGGAAGCCGGTTTTCACCTCGTCCACGATCATGACGACGCCGTATTTTTCACACAATTCACGCGCCGCCTGCACGTATTCGCGGGTGGCCGTAATCGAGCAGCAATTACCCATGATCGGCTCGATCAGGAAAGCCCCGATGTCCTGGTGATACCGTTTCAGCAAATCCTCCAGGTGGTTGGCATCATTGAGCGGTGTGAAATGGGTCAGTTTCTTCAGGAGATCCGGCACGCCGTCGCTGTAGGCGTTTATGGGAGGGCGCTGGCTGCCTTTCTTCCAATCCTTCACGTCTGCGTACCAGAGCACACCATCGAAGACACCGTGATAGCCGCCCTCGACGATGATGTGGGCGTCCTTGCCGGAATAGGACCGCGCCAGGCGCAATGCGGCCATGACGGCCTCTGTTCCGGAATTGGAAAAGCGCACCAGTTCAGCAGCTGGGACCATTCGGGAAATTCTTTTCGCTACTTCGTATTCCCGCTCCGTGGACAGGGCGAATACCCCGCCCACGTCCATTCCGCCGCGAGCGGCTTCGTCCACGCGTTCATCGGCATAACCGAGAATCGCCGGGCCGTATCCGAGCCGGTAGTCAATATAGGTGTTACCGTCCAGGTCCCGGAGTCTTGCCCCTTTTCCGTGATCGATATAAATCGTCCGGTCATCTCCCCAGTAACGGAAGTTGGAAGAAACGCCCAGCGGCAGTTTTCTCACTGCACGCGAGAAGTGGGCATTGGACTGTGCAAGGGACCTGATCATAGAGTGGTTGCGGTTACATGTTTATCAGCGCTATAGGTTCGCACAACCGGGGTGTTCATGTCCACAACGAATGAATGATCATTCATTCATTGCAAGTGAAATGAGTTAGTCTTATATTTTAAGAACGCCCCATGTCGGATAGTGAATGGGGAACGGCCTTGACTCACTTTCGTGGAAGCTTGAAACATATGACCATGCAATTGGCAGATCGAGCAGGCAAAAAGCGCACCCTGCCCAAAGAAAAACGGCGTACGCAGCTGATCGAGGCGACCATTCGATCCATCGCAAAGAACGGCCTCTCGGATACGACCATCGCCACGGTCGCCCGGGAAGCCGGGCTCAGCCAGGGCATTATCAATCTTCATTTCACCAGCAAGGAGCGCTTGCTGTTGGAAACGCTGACATGTGTTGTTGATGAGTACAAGCTGCATTGGGAGAAGGCCCTCAAGCGCGCAGGAGATGAGAGCAGAGATCAACTCGCGGCGTTGATCGAGGTGGACTTTCTTCCTTCCATTTGCGAGCGCAACAAGTTGGCTGTCTGGTTCGCATTCTGGAGTGAAACAAAGTCCAGGCCGACCTATCGACAGCTTTGTTCGGGCAGGGATCGCGATTACGACCAGACCATGCATGAGTTGTGTGCGAAGATCGTCTCAGAAGGTCAGTATCCGCTTGACGCTGCACTGGTGGCTGACGGCCTCTCGGCGATGGCGATTGGTTTGTGGTTGGACATGCTGCTGGGGCCCAGACGGATGTCGCGGCAGCAAGCGCTCAAAACCGTGTTTTCGCATTTGGCAGGTTTGTTTCCAGATCATTTTGAACCAGTGCAGTCAGAGAGGAGTGCGGTGTGAAACTTGAACTCGATACGGTCACGCGAGCGTGGCAAGAAAAAGCCAGGAACTTCGCGGAAGAAGAGCTGATTCCTCACGAGCTGCACGCTGAAATGAACGAAGGCCGCATACCCCATGATGTGGCCATGCAACACAGGAAACGCGCTATCTCCCTGGGTTTCAGCTCGATGGATGTGCCCGAGTCGCTGGGTGGTCTCGGACTTCGAATGGTTGACCAGGTCGCGGTCTGGGAGCAGCTTGGGCGAGTCACCAATGCGCTGTGCTGGTGCTTTTCTGAGCCGATGGGAT
>CAXQNK010000114.1:0-3891 GCA_964225175.1 Candidatus Nitrosopumilus sp.
AGTACTGAGCTTCTGGATTGCCTGCAAACAAAACGCCACGAAATCACAATTAAAGATGGAAAAGATGAATACAAATCTGATCGCCGATGACGTTGTTGAGGTTTTCGAAGCGGACGGGGTTGTGGTGCTTCGGGATGTATTCACGCCCTGGGTAGAAGGAGTACGTCAGGCCATCGAGGAAAATAAACGTAACCCGAGTTGGCGCGAACGCACCTATCGGCCCGAAGAGGGTGAGGGCTGTGAATTTTTTCAGGACTACTGCGTTTGGGCAGATTTTTCCGGTTATCGCGCGTTGGTGGTTGAGTCCCCGATGGCGAAGATCGCGGCGCAACTGATGCGCTCGGATACGGCACGCGTCTTCCACGATCATGTCCTGGTCAAGGAACCTGGCAATTCGGTTAAGACACCCTGGCACCATGACCAACCCTATTACATCGTTGATGGCGCCCAATCGGTGAGTTTTTGGGTCCCGGTGGACCCAGTTCCTGCTGACCGCACCGTCGAGTACGTCGCGGGTTCCCATAAGTGGGGAGTCGACTTCAAGCCAACCCGATTTGACGGCACGGATCTGTATTCGGCAGATGAATCTGAGTCAGTACCCGACGTTGAAAGGGATCGTGACCGTTTAGAGATCCGGTGTTGGGCAACGGAGCCAGGCGACGCGATCGCATTCAACTTCAGAACGCTGCATGGCGCTGCCGCAAATCACTCAAGTCAGCGCCGCCGGGTAACCTCGATCCGGTGGGTGGGGGATGACGCCCGGTTTGTTCAAAGACCAGGAAAGACCTCGCCATTTTTCCCTGGCCTGGCGTATGAACACGGAGCACCGTTCAGTGGGGATCAGTTCCCCGTCATTTTCCCAAAAAGTCAAAGCCCGCAGTAGGTGGCTGAGACACGCTTTATTTGATTCTGGAGATTTTATGGAACATCTCACGCTGCACTATCTGAATGCCCGTGACGTCGAAGCGCTGGCGATGACCGCTGACGAAATCATTCAGGCTCAGGAAGATTCCCTCGCAGCGCAGGGTCGGGGAGAAACCGTTATCGAGCCCCGTATGCACCTGCGGCCAGACCCGGCCTTTCGCGGGCATTTCAACGTGCTGCGTGGCTATATCGCACCGATCGGTATTGCAGGAATAAAAGTGGTTGGTGACTTCATCGACAACTACAAGCTCGGCTATCCATCAGAGTTTGGCATGCTGACCCTGATGGATGCCCGCACCGGTGTGCCTCGAGCCGTTATTGATGCGACTGCAATTACCGACATGCGCACCGGTGCTATGACTGCCGTGGGAGCAAAATATCTCGCGCCCTCCGAGCCAAAGGTGCTTGGTCATATCGGGGCGCGCGGCAGCTCCTTCTGGAACGTCAAACTCCTTGATCATCTTTTCGATTTCGAGGAAATTCGAGTTCATTCCCGGCGCCCTGAGAGTCGGGACAGTTTCGGCCAACGCTTGTCAGACGAACTCGGTAAATCCGTCACCGTGACAGATGATTGGCAAAGCTGTCTTGAAGGTGCCGACGTCATGATTGAGGCTTCGCGGCTTGAAGCACCCGAGCCCCTGTTTCGTACGGAATGGGTGCGGCCCGGAGCGCTGGTGATTCCCTACGGCACCCAGAGTACTGTCGAAGATGATTTCACGGACGTCATGGACAAGATTGTGGTGGATCATTGGGAGCAATGCCTGATCGGACCCTTTGGCTGCCTGCGCCGTCACGTTGATGGGGGGAAGGTCACGCGCGAAACGATCCATGGAGAGATTGGGTCCATCTGCGCAGGGGAGTTGGCCGGCCGCGAGAATGACAGTGAGACGATCCTGTTCTGGCATCGTGGGTTGTCCACGTCGGATATTGCCCTGGGTTGGGCCATGCTGGAAAAGGCCAAGCGCCTGGATATCGGTACGGTGCTGGATTACACATGATTACGCTTAAGGCGCCAGAAGACCTTAATTGGGACGTCATCACGGCGGTGGCGTACGAACAGGCCCGATTCGATATTGCTCCTGAACTGCTCGCCAGCGTTGAGCGGGGACGCGGGATATTCAATGAATTGATTGAGGCGGGAGCTCCCTGTTTCGGCGTCACGACGGGTCTGGGCAGGTTGAGCACGACGGATCTTTCTAAAGAAGCGCGTGATGCGATTTCCCGCAACATCCTGCTTGCCCGGGCCGCAGCGTTTGGAGAGCCGCTGCCCCGTCCGGTAGTGCGTGCGATGATGATGGTTCGATTGGCAAATTTTCTTTCAGGCCAGGATGGCGTCAGCGCCGACTTGTGTCAATTTATTGCCGCGCGACTGAATGACGACTTCGATCCTTTTGTGCCTGCGCTCGGGCATGGATTCGCTGCTGATGGGACACCCAATGCCCACTGTTTCCAGACGCTGATTGGAGAGGGCAGGGTGCTCGACCCAGATGGCGAACCGGTTGCTGCGGCAGCGGCTTTGTCGGCACGTGGAGTGGATCCCTATTCTCCGGGCTCAAAAGAAGGTCTGGCGCTGATCAACGGGATTACGGCTCTGCCGGCATATGCGATCTATGCCCATCGGCAGGTCAGTGCCCTGCAGGAATTCGCGACGCTGGTCGCGGCCGTCTCCCTCGAAGCATTGGCTGCCCCCAAGGATGCAATCCATCCCGCTCTCGCCCAATCGAACGGGGCTGGAGTGGGAAAGGTGATTGCGCGCCTTAACCAACTGCTCGAGGGCAGTAGGGTGACACCGTACAAGCTGCAGGCTGCGATCTCTCTGCGCATCATTCCTCAGGTGCACGGTGCACATTTGGATGCACTCGACCAGGTCAGGTCCGGCATCGAGCAGACGATCAGAACCTTCTCAGGAAATCCCATGCTGGTGGAAGACGATGGCGAAGGGCAGGCAAGATTGTTGTCGGTAGGGAGTTTCCACAACCAGTTGCTGGTCAATTTGATCGAGTATCTCGCTATCGCCACATCGCATGTAGTGTGTCTCAGTGAGCGCCGATTGCATCGGATGATGGATGAAAACCAAACCGGCCTTAACCCTCAGCTGGCTCCCCGACCAGGATTGGACGCCGGGATGGTGGTGGCGCATAAAGCCTGTATCGATCTTGTGGCGCGTGTCCGTATGGCGGCGCAGCCTCTTTCCTTGATGACGTCCGAGACTTCTGGGGGCCAGGAGGACTATATGTCTATGGCCTTGCCGGTGATTCAACGCCTGTTGGAGATTGTGCGGTACGGGACTGCAATACTGTCATACGAAGCCATGGCAGGCTGCATTGCTCTGGATCAGCGAAAGGCCCATTATGGCCAGGGGGTGACCCGCTTCCATGATCTGGTGCGAGGACACATCGCTCCGCTGGACCAGGATCGGTCCCCTGGTCGGGACTTTGAGGTCATGAATGAACTCGTGCTGCGCGAGTTCTTTCCCGATTTAGCCGGAGGTTACTGAACGTGAAACTTTGGGAAAACGCCAGAATTGTGCCCATGGCAGATGCCGTTCCGGGGACGGAAGCCATTGATGACGGGGCGTTGCTGACAGACGGGGAGAGCATTCTTGCGGTGGGCCCACGGGAAGCCGTCCTTTCCCAGGCCCCGCTTGCTAATAAGCAGGTGGAGGAGGTCGTCGATTGTGGCGGTGGCCTCGTTCTGCCGGGCCTGATCGTCTGCCACACCCATCTGGTTTACGGGGGCGACCGGTCCCGTGAATTCGAGCAGCGTCTTGAGGGTGTCAGTTACCAGGAAATCTCACGACAGGGTGGGGGAATCCGGTCAACCGTCGCTGCGACCCGAGACACAAGCCAACAGGAGCTCGCTGCTTTGGCTCTGGACCGCGCAACCCGTATGTGCGCCAACGGTGTGACAACGCTTGAGGTGAAAAGCGGCTACGGGCTTTGTGTTGAAGATGAGGAGAAGATGCTT
>CAXQNK010000115.1:0-59722 GCA_964225175.1 Candidatus Nitrosopumilus sp.
AGACAAAATTGGCGCGCCCGAGAGGATTCGAACCTCTGACCCCTGGATTAGGAATCCAGTGCTCTATCCTGCTGAGCTACGGGCGCTGAAAAAGCTGTCACTTCCATTCTTTCGATCTACTCTTGTCCGAAAGCGCTGACTATTGCAAGCGATTGGTTCGCAGGATTCAAGGTGATACGGCTGATCTCAACCAATCCGTATTCACTCAGGTCCTCGACCAGTCGCCACAGTCGGTCGGTACTCACAGATCGGTATATTTTAGCCCCAGACCCCATCCATAGTGAGCCATCCGTCGAAAGCCAAAAATCCTCCGTCCCCGGAAACAGGAGCCGCACTTTTGAGACAATTCCGGTATCGAGATCCATTGCGCTAATTTGCCAAGGGTGGGTGTTTTTGTCGATAAAGAAAAGTTCTCCATGCTTTACTCCTCCGCGTAATGTTCTACCTATATGTTCAAATCTCAGATGTGAGCGTCCCGAACTGAGTGTGGCGAGATGCAATGACACAGGTTCACCAAGGATGAACAGGGCAAGGTTATCGCTGTCGATCCAGTCGTAGTACCCGACGGGCTCAACCGAGGAAAGCAAGACGGTCAATTCGAGTGTCTGCAGGTCGAGTCGCCAAAGTCGCTGGCGTTGGTTTGGCTCCACTCTGACAACCGATAAGGCATGGTCGCCCGGAATAGGTATTGGGGAGTACTCGCTTTCCGCGGAGCTTGTCAGTAATCGGGTCTCGCCGCTGATTAAATCAAATTCAACAATGTCGGTTTGTCCGCCTTCTTGTTCGGAAGTGAAAAAGAGACGTTCACCATCTTCCGAAAAACGCGGTTGATTGTGATACCCGGTGGTTGGACTGATGAGCTGTGGCTTGCCCAGTCGACCATCTTTGATGTCGGCCAGCCAGACCGCGGTGGGAGGCAACGACTGGGCCCAGGTGGAGTGGCTCGCCACCAGGCATGTGAGGTTCAACAAGGCCCGGACCAGACAATTCAGTGGGTTTGGCTTCATCGAATCAATGGCCCATGATATTTAAAAGTTTTCGGGTCATCACCTGCTCACGCCACCCGCTCAATCTCGGGGGGATTTGGCAGAGCGGGCCTGATCTAACAAGCATCTCCAATTCTCGCTTGGTGGCGAGCACGGCCGGGTCGAGCTCCAATTCGCCCGACAAATCCTTGACCTTTGCACGGAGTACAGCCAGCTCTCCGCGTTCCTGTGCCGTGAGTGGCGGCACAGGCTCGATCTCCGCACCGGATTTAATGATTTTACGCACCAATTGGCAGATTCTTGTGCCCAAGCGTTCAAGGGCCTTTGAATGCATGCCGGATATGTTCTTCAAGTCCTCGGTCTCGTGCACACGGTCCGTAGCGATTTGCATCAAAACCGCATCCGGGACAACAAAGCCCCTGGGAAGATTACGGATTCTGGCTTCCTCATCCCGCCAGATCGCGAGTGATTTCAGAATTGCGAGTTGCTGACCGTCCAGCCTGCCAATGCCCCGAAACCGCAACCACAGCTGATCGAGATCAGTTGGTGCACTGGCCTTAGTCAATTGCCTCGCACAGTCCTCCACCATCCAGGTTTCCCTGCCCAGAATTTTGAGCCTTTCATCCAGCATCGTCCACATGAGGGGCAGCAGGCAAACATCCAGAGCGGCGTAACGGAGTTGTGCAAAGGGTAACGGACGGGCGATCCAGTTTGAGCGCGTCAGGTCCTTTGCAACGGGCACATTTAATAGCCATTCCGCGGTTGCGTGATAGCCCATTTGCAAGGGTTGTCCAAGAAGCGCACAGGCCAATTGCGTATCTACCATGGGACTGGGCAACGACTGCAGCGTGTTGGACAACACTTCAAGGTCTTCAGAGGGTGCATGAAATACCTTGGTGATTGCAGGATTTTCAAGGGTCTTTACGATGTCGTCGAGATCAGGAACTGACAGGGGATCGACGAGCCAGACGCTGCATCCGTCAGACACCTGAATTAAGCCCAGGTGGGCGAAATAGGTGCGCTCCCTGACAAATTCCGTATCAAGACCCAGGCATTCGGAGTCTGACCAGGCGGCCGCTGCCGATTTAAGTTCTGATCTGGACTGAATGAGAATGGGGTTCTCGGCGGCCCTCAAGGCGTGTTTGATGGTCTTCGTCTCCAAAATCGAGTCCTGTTTACGCAAATTTACGGGTTCGAGTGACTGCGTTTTGCTGCCCGATCCTCGGGGCAAGTGTGCGCCTTGTGACCTACTTGGGGGTGGGTTAAGGTTTTGTTCTCGACGATAGTCAGTCAAGAACAAGTCACCATAGCATGGAAATTTTACAGGTTGCGATACGCAGATGCTGAAATCGTATTTACATTTCGCAATTTCGATCACGATTTGCCTCTGCTTTGCCGGAAAATGCCTCGGTCAGACGACTGCCTTTCCGCAGGAAGAGGTGTCTCAAGTCGACACTCAGGCGCTTGAAGCAGAGCAGCAGGGCGCCGAAACCCGCGAACGAATTGAAGAGCTTGTTACTCACTTGTCGAATGCTCCGGACAGTCCAGATGCGCTTGCAGAGCTCGATTTTTTACTATCAGAGCTACTGAATTTATCAAATGAGATGATCGCGACAGGTCGGTTAGAAGCGGCCATGGAATGCCTTGCAGTGATCCAGGCCAATAACCCTGAAAAAGAAGGTCTTTACGAGGCGCAAACTGCAGTATCAGAAGCGCTTCAACTGGAAGATTGGCTGGACAGCGCGGAAGCCGCGCTGGAACAGGGCAGGCTCATTGAGCCTGAACAGCATAATGCAAGGTGGTATCTCGTCCAGGTGGGCCAGATGAATTCCGACCATGAGCGGGCCAAGGTCCTGAGAGAGCAGTTTCAGGAATCGCTGTTGGGTTCGGTGTGGTCTGCGGCTGATGAACTGGATTTTGATTCCGCCGAACGTGTACTGAAAATTGCTGAGGAGTTTGCTCCAGCAGATCCGCAGGTTGCAATCACTCGGGAGGCTATTCAGGAATTCAGATTGCAGCAGATCGATCTCATGGTCGCAGACCTGCAAAGGCAACTTCAACTGAAACGCTTCAACCGAGCGGAAATCGCCCTGATCGATCTCATTGCCGTTGGTACTGAACCCAATGTGCTCGAAGCGCTTCGCAGCGACATCGAAAATGCGCGCTTGTATGGCGGATGGAGTCCTGGGTCAATCATTGAAGCACCTTTCAAAAAAAGCAAAGGTGCGGCGCCACCGGTCATTGTCATTCCAGCCGGAAGTTTCCTGATGGGTGCCTCGGATAATGAGATGGATGCACGAGATGAGGAAAATCCACAGCATCGAGTCACTTTCAAGCGGGGATTTGCGTTAGGCCTCTACGAAATCACGGTCAATGAATTTAGCCAGTTCGTCTCTGATTCGGGCTACGTCACGGACGCGGAGCGGATTGGCTCATCTACCATTTATGACGAGAGGTCCGGAAAGCTAAGGGCGCGAGCAGGGGTCGATTGGCGCGATGACTTTTCAGGAAACCCGGCCAGCGGAAAACATCCTGTACTGCACGTGAGCTGGAATGATGCGAATGCCTACACTCTGTGGTTGTCAGGGCAAACCGGTAAGTCCCACAGGTTGCCTGCCGAAGCTGAGTTCGAATACGCGATGCGTGCCGGGTCCGTGACACCGTTCTGGTGGGGTACTCACGGCGATGCGCCGGTCCATGAGAATTTGACGGGCGATGGCGATCATTCTCCCAGCGGTCGTGCGTGGTCGAGTGCCTTCAGGGGATATCGCGATGGCTACTGGGGCCCATCACCGGTTGGAGCTCGCGGCGCCAGCCCGTGGGGGCTGCATGACATGGCAGGCAATGTGAGTGAGTGGATGTCCGACTGTTGGCACCCCAGCTACGCCCGGGCGCCGAATGACGGCAGTGCATGGTTTAATTCGGGATGTCAGCGATTCGTCATTCGCGGCGGGAATTGGGCGAGCGCGCCCGCTCGGGCGCGATCGGCTGCCCGTTACCAGGCACAGAGCAGTCTGCATGGTCCCCAAGTGGGCTTCCGCATAGCCAGGGAGCTGGATTGACCTGGCCTGATTCCTGCATCGATTGGTTTAAGGGTCTTCAAGGGCAGAACGGGTGACCCGGGCAAGTCGCTCCGAGGCCAATACAATGCGTGCCCTTGCAAGCAACCATGACTCTGCCGCAAATGTTTCGGTGATCTCCGGGCCTGGCGGATAAGCACTTCGTCTGACCAGTTCATGAGATTCACTCGCCCATAGATCTGCCTCCGTGGGGGACCAGTCGTTTCTCCCCGAGGCATCAATGAGCTGAGACAGGTCGGCGGTCAATTCGCGCCAGTCATCATAATTCTCCTCCAGCAAGGCGTGGTCCCAGAAATCGTGCAGATCCATTTGCCGGGTGCGCCATGTCACGAGAATTTCATTGCCGCCACGGTCTTCTGCGTAACCCACGTGCAAGGGTTGATGAATATCGCCAATGAAATGACATATTCGGGACCAGGCTTGCCGCCGGACTTCAGCCGGTTGTCCGGTGTCGGTCAATTCGGCTGCATAGCGTGTGATTGCTCCTGAAACACACAGGCCGTCGGGGCAGTCTCGTGCAGGTTCATAGCGGCGCTTGCCGGCGGGTACGTTGATGTAATGTTGGGGGGCACTCCAGGCCCCTTGCTCGGTCTCTCGGTACTCATCAGGCCAATTGCAGGCGGCAGCCATGTCCTCGGCGCTTTGGGTTGACATGATGCCTTTCAGGCTGCCAGCGGTCGACTCCTCGAGCTGTTCCAAGGCGAGGAGGCCAATAACGTGATGAATCTCAGGGCCCCAGGCATGGCTGATGGTCGCCATGGGCAGCAGGCACAGGATTGCCCTGATTCCATTGAGAAGGGCGCGAGTTCGTCTCATGCCTTCATACCTTCGTCAGTCTCTGAGGGAGTCTGATCATATCTCAAGAGCGATCCTTGCGGGTGGCCATTCATCTGCGAAACAGTCTCTGCATGCGGGCTTTTGTAAGCATTTAAAACACGCACGATTTGCCGAGGTCCCTCGTGTTCTGGTCTTGGGGCCGTGCTCAATATGAAGGGTCTCACTATAATCGCCGGGTTATTGTTCAGAAATCGAGTGGACTGCATTCACCGTTCACTTTTCGTTATCGGATCAGGCTGATACAGGTTAGGATGATCGCTCACTTACACCGGAATCATCTATGAAAAACAATCGTCAGTGGCTTTTGGCGCGCCGGCCCGAAGGAATGGTTTCCCGGGAGGATTTCTCATATGCCGAGACGCCCGCCCCGGAGCCTGCGGAAGGGGAGATTCTAATTCAGAACCAGTGGTTGTCATTTGATCCCGCCCAGCGAAACTGGATGGAGGACAGGGAAAGCTACCTGCCCCCTGTCGCGCTTGGCGCTCCGATGCGTGCGGCAACGCTTGGTCGGGTTGTTGAAAGCCGACATTCGGAATTCAAAGTGGGGGAAATCGTACAGGCGGCCGGTGGGTGGCAGGACTATGTTGTTGTGGCTCCGGGCGAGGGGGCCATCGGTCTATCGAAGGTACCTCAGGGTGTTCCCCCGGAAATGATGATGTCCGTCCTTGGCTTGACCAGCCTGACAGCCTATTTTGGGCTGCTGAAACTGGGTCAGCCCCAGCTGGGGGAGACCGTTGTCGTATCCGGAGCAGCTGGGGCTACCGGTTCGGTCGCAGGCCAGATCGCGCGAATTAAAGGATGTCGCGTCGTCGGCATCGCCGGTGGTCCGGAGAAATGCGAATGGCTGGAACAGGAGGCGGGTTTCGATGTCGCTATTGATTACAAACGGGGTGACGTTGATGCGCAGATCGCAGCAGCGTGTCCTGACAAATGGGATGTTTTTTTTGACAACGTGGGCGGAAACATTCTGGAAGCGGCGCTCAATCATCTTAATTTGCGAGGGCGCGTGGTTTTGTGCGGTGCTATATCGAGCTACAACGCGACAGAACCGATGCCCGGACCGTCTAATCTGAGGAATCTGATACCCATGCGGGCGCGAATGCAGGGTTTCATCGTTCTGGATTACCTGTCCCAAACTGCCGAGGCTCTTGAGGATTTGCTGACCTGGGTCAATTCAGGCGAGCTCAAATACCGCGTGGATATCAAGGAGGGCTTTGAGAATATTCCTGACACGCTGGGTCGACTGTTCACGGGTCAGAACCAGGGGAAGCAGCTGCTGAAAATCTAGGGTTCAGGTGCAGTGCCTCCAAAAGTCGCGCCTGGCCTTGCTGAAAAAATCCACATCTTGTCTTTAGTGGGTTGATGGTCAAAGTGAAAAACTCGAGCTCTCACATTCGGCCGTGGGCCCCAACGCTGAACTTGGTATTTAAGATCAGTGCCATGTATATTTTCAACTTTGCAAGCGGATGAAAATAAATTGAAAAATAAGCGGTTCAGAGCTGAATCCGAATTGAAGTTGATGTGAGTGAGTCCATCGCAGTTCCTTACGAGACTCCAGCCTGGGCAGGGTCTTGCTAAGCACACGGGTCGTTAATTAAATACAGGTTGTTCCTATGTCTGAAGCAAATCTAAACAAAGCGTCTGGCGGGCTTTTGGGCACCGTTGAACGCGTTGGTAATAAATTACCTGATCCAGCAATGTTGTTCGTCGGTCTGCTGGTCATCGTCTGGCTGTTGTCCTGGTTGCTGTCTTACGTGACTTTCAACGTGGTTGACCCGCGCTCCGGAGAGGCGCTGATCGTCAACAACCTTTTGTCCGGCTCTGCTTTAACCGAATTCCTGTCCGTGATGGTAACCAACTTCTCGCACTTCCATCCTGTCGGCGTTGTCCTTGTTGCCATGTTGGGAATTGGCGTCGCCGAGGCCACCGGGTTCATCAATTCGGGCTTGCGCGCCTTGCTCAATATCACCAGTGATCGTTTCCTGACGCCAATGGTCATCATGGTGGGTATTGCGAGTCATACCGCGGCTGATGCTGGCTATGTGCTCGTTATCCCGTTGGGAGGCGTTATCTTCTATGCAGCGGGACGCCATCCTCTTGCGGGTATTTCTGCGGCCTTTGCCGGCGTGTCAGGTGGGTTCTCGGCCAGCTTCCTGCCGTCGTCCATCGACCCCCTGCTGCAGGGTCTTTCTCAGGCCGGTGCCCGAATTCTGGACCCAACGATAGAGCTTAATCCGCTCAATAATTACTTTTTTACTACCGCGTCATCGCTGCTGATTATCGGCGTCGGCTGGTACGTGACCTCAAAAATCATAGAACCCCGACTGAGAGACACTGAAATTGACGGTGATGCTCAGGACCTGCCCGAAATGCATGATCTCCAGGAGTCGGAGCGAAAAGGGCTGCGATGGTCATTAATTGCCATGCTGCTGGGCGTCGTGGTCCTGGTTGCAACTGCGCTGCCGGACAATTCGGCGTGGCGCGATACAAGCGGCAACATTTCGAGTTTCCAGGCGCCGCTGATGCGGTCCATCGTTTCCCTGATCTTTCTATTGTTCCTGATTCCTGGTGTTGTGTACGGCATCGTTGCCGGAACGGTTAACAGCTCGAAAGACATCATCTTCGCCATGACAAAATCCATGCATTCCATGGCGTACTACCTGGTGATCATGTTCTTTATCGCTCAGTTTGTTTACGCCTTTGGCCAGTCCAATCTCGGAGTATTGCTGGCCTTGCAGGGCGCGGCGTTCCTGAAAGCGATGGCGATGCCGGCTGCGATTACCATTGTCGGAATTATCGCCCTCACCGCAGTTGTGAATATTTTTGTCGGCTCCGCTTCGGGAAAGTGGGGCCTGCTGGCACCAATTTTCATTCCCATGCTGATGTCGCTGGGCATTTCGCCTGATCTCACCCAGGCCGCGTATCGTGTTGGAGATTCCAGCACCAACATCATCACACCGCTGATGCCTTATTTCCCGCTGGTAGTCGTTTACTGCCAGCGCTACGTGAAAGGCACTGGAATTGGCACGCTCACGGCCTTGATGTTGCCTTACTCGCTGAGCTTCCTGGCGCTTTGGACACTCTTTTTGCTGACCTATTACGCCATCGGACTGCCGCTTGGAATCCAGGCGAGTTACACCTATGGCTAGATATCGGCCGATCACGGATGAAACCACGACGCGTTGCCGGGATACAACCCTGCAATCATGCCAGCGGGCGTTCAGTCAGCGTCGTGAAAAATGATGTGTCGGTTCACCGGGGAGCTTGTGCGCTTAAAGTTTTGCAGGAACTGACTAAAACCAGCCCCTTCGGGCTGGTTTTTGATCATTAAAACTGGATTTCAGTCTTCAAAATCCGTTGCCTGGGTCTGGTGCACCCCACCGTAATTTGCCGATGAAAAATGCATGGTCTTGGCGACCCAGTTTTCACCTTCGAGTACCCAGACGCTCGTGACGCGTGTGCGGTATGGTTTGAAATTATCCTTGCCGTCTGGCACCACGCCCTCCGCATAATATCTGGCAAAAACCGTGGCATCGTCAATTTGATGAGCCTCGGCTGCGTGAACGACAATCGTTCCGGCATCGCCAGGCGTTGTCCTTGCCCAATCTTCGACCGTTGCGGTACCCAATGGTTTGTGGAAGCTCCCGTCCGAGTTGGTGTTGTACATGCCCTCGGCGCTGCTCAAGGCCACAACTTTTTCCCAATCCTTGGTGTTTCTGGCGACCCAGTAGGCATCGATATTAGCCAGTACCATTTGTTCACCGCTCTTATGGCCGTCGGCAAAACTGCTGCTTGCGAACAGAGCGATGCAAATCATCAGGTATCTCATCATTTTTAGTACCTCGTTGTTTTGATTGAAAGTAGAACCCCTCGACCCAGCCAGCTTATCACTTGTCACCCCGATTTGACACAGAGGGCATCTGCCACCCTATTTTCAGGAGTGCCTGATACCTGAAGGGTAGCGCGAAGGGGATGCTGCGGATGAGCTGACCTGACTCAATAGCGCCATTCTCACTTTCCACCCAGTCAGCCCACGCGACCAGCTCCTCTTCTGATAGATCACAGGGCTTGGTCAGAGGCGTTGACTCAGAACGCCTGTCTATGATTTGTGGCTTTTGGAACTGGTTGGATGCAGTTCCTGGCCCGAACCGACACTGACCCACTTGGATCAGCGTGTATTGCAAAAATTACGTTGGTCGAAATAGGCATTTCGGTGACAGCTGGCTGGGTTAGACAGCCGCGCTGATTTCAGCCATGATGAGCTGAGAGGCTCAGGACAGGCTGACGAGAGTTTGCGACGTATGGGTTTTTTCCGGCAGCTCAAAAAACGAAATGTGCTCAAGGTGGGAGGCACCTACCTCGTTGCCAGCTGGCTGCTGCTCCAGGTCGCGGATGTCATCATCAACAATATTGGCGCCCCTGAGTGGGTATTCAAAGCATTGATGACGGCGATTGGCCTGGGCCTGCCTCTGGTCCTAATTTTCTCCTGGGTATTCGAAATGACCCCTGAAGGGCTGATGCGGGAAAAAGATGTAGAGCCCTCCCGCTCCATCACGCGGCAAACGGGTCGCAAGCTCAATTACCTATTGGCGGGCCTGCTCGCGATCGCCGTGGTCTATCTGGTTACAGACAAGCTCATCATTCAACCGGGCGAAGAGGAGGTCATGGCGAAACCCGAGCGATCGGACGCGGGTCTCGACACCCAGTCGATCGCCGTGCTGCCGTTTGTGAATATGAGCTCAGATCCGGAGCAGGAGTTTTTCTCCGACGGCATCACGGAAGAATTGCTGAACATGCTGGCAAAGATACCGGATTTCCGAGTGGCGGGTCGCACCTCGTCCTTCGCGTTCAAGGGTCAAAACATCGATTTACGTGAAGTGGGTGAAAGGCTGGGCGTTGCCCATATTCTCGAGGGCAGCGTTCGGAAAGGCAGAGACCGCGTACGCATAACGGCGCAACTGATCCAGGCTGAGGATGGCTTCCACCTGTGGTCAGAGACTTACGACCGTGAGTTATCGGATATTTTCGCGGTACAGGACGAGATTTCCCGGGCAGTTGTTGGTGCCTTGCAGATTGAGCTGCTGGGTGACAGGATGCATTTGCCCGACCCTTTGTTCAGCGAAGCGGCGGCTCACAACGCTTATCTTGGGGGCCTGTACCAGATCAATGTCGGCACGCCCGAGAGTTACGCTCGCGCTTACGAGCTTATGGAGGAAGCAGTGAGGCTCGCTCCCGATTCAGCGACGGCGTGGGCGTCACTGGCTGGATCGGCTTTATGGACAGCTGGCACGGGATCGAATGACCCCGCGCCCCTTCTCGCCCGTGCGCGGGAGAGCCTGTCACTCTCACTCCAACTCAATCCCGACCTGTCCGAGGCATACCTGCAAAAGGGCGGTCTTGCCATGGGTTGGGACTGGGACTGGAAGACGGGAGAGCAGGCGTTCCGGAGGGCGCTGGAGCTCTCGCCGGGTTCGGTGGAGGCCCAGGCAAGCCTCGCCAACCTGATGTTCATGATCGGACGACGTGATGAGGCGCTGGAATTACTGACCGAGGGCCGTCGGCTTGACCCACTCAACACTTCGATTCAATTGGAAATTGCGAGACTCTACGTGGGGAGCTGGCAGCTGGACGAGGCGATCGCCCAGCTTGAAACGATGCTCGCCGCAGAAGATCGGACCCGACTGCGCTTTTACCTGGGCATGGCGCACTACTTGCAGGGCAACTACGAGCGCTCGCTGGAACTGATGGAGCATGAGACTACCCGGTTTCTACAGTTGGTTGGTCTTGCCATCAGTCATCACCAACTGGGTCAGCTTGACGACGCTCGCGGTGCTCAAAAGGCCTTGTGGGATGAGTATGAACATCTCGCGTCCTACCAGCAGGCTGAGATCTTTGCACAATGGGGACTGATCGAAGAGGCCGTCGACTGGCTCTGGCGTGCCTACGAAGTGCGTGACCCCGGCATCCGCTTTCTGAATACGGATCCTCTGTTGCGGCCGTTGCTCGGCAACCCGAAATTCGAGGAACTGCGGTCAACCCTCAAACTGCCGCCCGTGTCGTTGGGCCCGGAGTGAGACTATTCGATACAGTGGAGCGCAAGAATCGGCTGCGCAGTTGGTATAAACCGCGAACCGCCGTTCAGGAATACGCCTCCATCATCCCGAGTTGCGGAACGGGCAGATGTGCCGCCAGGGCGGATGCTGTCCGCACCGGGTGCGCCCTCATACCGCCATGACGCAACCGGATGCGAAACTGGTCAAGCGCCTTGAGGAAGGTTTCTCGGCCCTGAACAGGGGTCGTCTCGAAGAGGCCGCGAAGGCCTGCGAAGAAGTGCTCGCACTTGACCCGATGCTCGCACCGGCTCACTTCCTGGTCGGCCTCGTGGCCTTGGAGGGTGAGGAACGACGCGTTGCGCACGAGGCCTTCAAGTCTGTACTGAAGCTCGACAGGGACCACGCGGCGGCCTGGGCGCAACTCGCCCGACTGAACGCCGGAGAAGGTCGTGTGGCACGGGCCGAGTCAGCACTCCGCGAGGTTCGCCGGATCAAACCGACCGATCCCGCGGTGCTCGACCTCACCGGCACCGTGTTGAACCAGTTGGGTGAATACGAGGCAGCGGTAGCATTTTTTCGGCGCGTGAATGAGCTCAAGCCCGGTCACCCCCCCTATATGATGAACCTCGCGAATGCCCTTGTGTTCCTGGGTGACATCGCCGCCGCAGTGAACATCTTCCGTGAGGTCCTCGGCAAGGAACCTAACAGCGCCCAATGTCATTGGGGTCTGGCTAACGCCGTGCGGGCAGAGGACGACTCGCACATCCAGCAGATGCATCACGTGCTGGCATCACGTGCGAATAATCCCCGGGCCAGGGGGTTTCTGCTTTATGCGATTGGCAAGGAATTCGAGGATCTACAGGAGTGGGACGCGGCGTTCAAAGCTTTTTCAGAGGGCGCAGCGGCCAGACGGCTCACCGTTGATTATGATGAGGCCGAGGAGATCGAGGTCTTCGATTCGATCCGGTCCACGTTCAACGAGAGCTGGCTCAATGGACAGGCCAATGGAGATCCCGACCCCTCACCCATATTTGTGCTGGGACAACCAAGGACCGGTACCACCCTGATTGAACGCATCATCACCAGCCATTCGATGGTTCACTCGGCAGGTGAACTGCAGCAGTTCGGGCTCGCGGTTCGGCGGGTCAGCCGCTATGCCGATCCGCGCCGTTTTTCCGCAGAGTTGTTCCGGCGGGCCGCTGGCGCCGATACAAAGGCCATCGGCAGCATGTATCTGAAAACCACAGCACGAATGCGGGGCAAAACGCCTTTCTTCGTCGACAAATTACCCGTGAACTACCTCAACATCCCGCTGATCCTGGCGGCGCTACCCAATGCGAGGATCGTCCACCTTGTGCGGGGCGCGATGGATGCCTGTTTTGCAAGTTTCAAGCAACTATTCGCGGATGCCTATCTGCACTCCTATGAGCAGGGGGAGATGGCGCGTCACCATGTACGATATCGGGAACTGATGGCGCACTATCGCCACTGCTTTCCCGGGCGCATCATCGATGTTCGCTACGAGGACATAGCGGGTGACACCGAGCCCAATGCCCGGGCCCTGATCGCCGCGCTGGGCCTTCGATGGGAGGATGACTGTCTGAATTTCCATGCCATCCGCTCAGGGGTAGCCACCGCGAGTGCCGTTCAGGTTCGAGAACCGGCGCATACCCGATCCGTGGGGCGCTGGCGCCGATACGAGGCGCAGCTGGCGCCCATGAGCGAGGTCATTGCGCGGGCGGGCATCCCGCTGGATTGAACCGTCAGACCCACGGGTTTGACGCAGCCGGCAAAGCCTGTACAGACCGTATTATTTGGTTCAAACTAGGGGAGCATTCAGATGCCGTGCCCGGTAGACAAACAGAGCCGTTCAAGCGCGGAATATCACAACCGAGGGAATCGCATGATGAAACCGGCCCAGACCTACCCAAACCTTCACCGAAGACTGCTGCCCCTGGCCATATCGGCTGCCGTGGGCACATGCGGCGTTGCGCAGGCGCAATCACTTGAGGAGGTCGTGGTCACGGCGACCAAGCGCGAGGAGAGTGTCATGGATGTGCCGCTGGCAATCACCGCACTGTCGGGCGAATTCATCGAGGAGACCAACCTGAATGACATCAAGGACCTCATCTCGTTCACTCCCGGCGTCAGCGGCAACTCGCAGGATTCCTATATCGACGCGGTGAGCGTCCGCGGCGTCAGGACCCAGGATTTCGGCGTGGGCGGCGACCCTTCTTCAGCGTTTTTCAAAAATGATCTGTACGAGGGGCGAAATGGGGCGGTTGTCACCAGCCTTTACGATATCGAGCGCGCGGAAATCCTTCGCGGACCGCAAGGCTTCCTGTTCGGCCGCAACTCGATTGGCGGCGCGTTCAGCGTCTACACGACCAAGGCCGATGTAGGTGCGCGCGGAGGTTACGCGGATCTCGACGTGGGAGAGCGCGGTCACGCCGTGTTCGAAGGTGCCGTCAACCTGCCCACCAGCGACCGTTTTGCCATGCGTCTGGCCGGGTACTCTTCGCAGGAGGACGGATTCGCCCGGAACGTCTATTCAGGGCGAGATGAAATCGAGCACAACAAGTGGGCGGTGCGCTGGTCCACCACTTTCCAGACCGACCGCCTCGACATCAAGACGCACGTCGAGTACGAGGAGCGTGAACAAAGTGGGTCCATGTACCGGGCCATTAACGAAGGAGACATCTGGGACATCTTCGACACGTACATCGTTGACGACACCACCCTGTCGGGCACCGACGAGCAGATCGATTCGGATATCAGTGAGGGGGAACAGGACGATGCAGACATCCTGACCCTTGGGCTGTTTCTCAATTACGACCTGGGTTTCGCTACCCTGACCTCGAATACGGGTTTCAAGGACCACGATTATTACTACAAAGAAGATTACGACGGCACCCCGCTGAGCATCAACAATTTCCAGTTCCAGCAGAAGGGTGAATATTTTCAGCAGGAATTGCGGCTCACATCGGCCGCGGAGGGCCGATTGAGTTGGTACGCCGGCGTGTCGTACTACAAGGAAGACCTTGATGCCCAGTTCACCAACATCGGCTCCGAAGACCTGATGTGCCAGTACTACCTGAACCCTTACGCCGAGTACTACGGATATGAGTTTTACGCGACCTGTGAGGACGCATACTACTACTATGGCTTCTATCCCTCCTCGGACGGCAACCTGGTCGAGGTCGGCAGGGTTCAGGGCAAATACTCCGGTTGGGCGGCCTACGTGAACTTCAGCCTCGATGTCACTGAGCGGCTGAACGCGGAGGTGGGCCTGCGCTACACGCAGGACAAAAAAACCTTCGGGACCTACGTGATCGAACCGGAAAGCTGGCTGGGACCCTACTTCATTTATGGCTTCGCGACAGCCGAATACATCACCGACACCAAGAAGTGGGACGACACAACCTTCCGCGGTTTGCTGTCTTATACCCTCAACGACGACACGCTGTTGTTTGCCAGTTATACCCAGGGTTTCAAATCCGGCGGGTTCGGCAGTTTCTGGATTGAGGATGGTGCTGGGAACGTACCGGCGTATGAGACAGGGATAACGCAGGGTGATGGTTACCTGCCCGGTACTTTCGAGCCTGAAACCGTGGACTCCTACGAACTCGGAATGAAGTCGAGCTACCTTGATGGGCGCGGCAACTTCGACATCACGGTGTTCATGTACGACTACAAGGACATGCAGATCATCAACTATGTCAACGTCGATTACGACAACGACGGGGTTCCTGATGCCTTTTCCGGAAGGGTGCTCAATGTCGGGCAGACCGACGGCGTTGGCGTCGAGGCCACCACGACCGTGGCGCTCGGTGATCATTTCGTCGCCTACCTTGCGGTGGGCTACCTCGACACCGAGGCGACGGGCCTCGAGGAAATTTGTGGTCTTGAGGATCCGGAAGGTTGCGAGGGGCGGCCACTGTACTGGGCGCCGGAGTGGACCGTGGCCGGCAAACTGGATGCAGATTTCCCGGTCGCAGGGGGTTCGATATCGGGCAGCTTTGAGATTTTCTACGAAAGCAAGCGTGGCGGCGGCTGGGACAACAATCCAGAGGGCTACATTGACGCCTACGCGGTTTCCACCCTCAGAGTGGGTTATCGATCCAACAATGACTGGTACATAGAGGCCTATGCTGAAAACCTCTTTGACGAGTTCACCTGGGATGGCTACAACGCCAACGGTGGTATATTGCCCTCCCACTTTTTTGGCCCGATGCGGCCGCTGACTCTCGGGGTGCGCACGGGATATCGCTGGGACTGAACCAGCCCAGCCCGGCGCTTAACCTGCGCCCGGTCAGGGACTCTAAATGGTGCCGGAGGTCGGACTCGAACCGACACACTGTTTCCAGTACTGGATTTTGAATCCAGCGCGTCTACCAATTTCGCCACTCCGGCGTAGGAGCGTGAGGCCGGAAATTATAACGATGCTGAACAGCATAGGCCAGCGTGATCAGTGACGCCAATGGAACGATTGGCCCGGGGAAGAGGCTAAATTTGGTCCAGTTGCCGGACGCGCTCGAAGTACTCGCCGATGTTTGGACCGAAATGCTCGATATCCACGAGGAATGCATCGTGGCCCATGATGGACGAGAACATGGAAAAGCCGGTATCAATGCCGATGGTGCGGAGTGCTGTAGCGATTTCTTCCTGTTGGTGGGGCGGGAAGAGAATGTCAGTGGTAACGCCCATTACGTGAGCCGTCTCGAGCTGGACTTCCTGTATTGCTGACGCGAGATCGGCATGGCGTTCACTGGCGTCAAACCAGTCCATTGACCGGGACAGGTAAAGGTAACTGCAGGGGTCAAATGAATGAATGAACCTGCGGGCCGCCGCCTCGAGGTAGGACTCGACCAGGTAAGTCATACCGAACACCTCATTGGGATAGTGGTCTTGCAGTTCGCGGCCGAAGCGACCACGCCATTCTTCCGCGGAACGGTAGGACATCATGCCCAGCTTGCGGGCCATGCGCATACCCTGTTCGGGCCATGCGTCGTCGTCATACTCGCCATCCTGCCAGTTGCTGTCGGACACGATCAGTTCGCGCTGCAACGAGCGTATGGCGATGCTGAATGCCTCCGATCTGGGTGCCCCGGAGATGTTCAGATAGTGCCTTGCACCGCAGGGGTTTTGTTGCAAATAGGCGAGAGTGCTCATTCCGCCCATGGACGGGCCTACAAGGGCGCAGAGCTGCTCGATGCCCAACTCTCTCACCACGACCCCGGCAGCCTGCGCAATATCCTCTATCGAGAGCTCCGGGAATCGAAGGCGCCAGGCGTGACCGGTTTCCGGGTCAACGCTGGCCGGCCCGGTGGAGCCTTTGCAGCTGCCAAGTGAATTCAGGCTGATCACGTGAAAAAAATCGGTATCAATCGGTTTGCCGGGACCGATCATCGCCTCCCACCAACCCGGACTGGGGTCATCAGCGTTCGATGCTGCGTGTGCGCTGGGAGAAAGACCGGTGAGGATCAAAACGGCATTGGATTTTTGCGAATTGAGTTCGCCCCACGTTTCATAAGCGATCGTGAACTTTGGCAGCATTCCGCCCCGCCGGAAATGCAGCGCCTCTTTGCTTTGGATAAAACGCGTTGCCTTACTCATGACACCCTGTTGTTGTCGAATTGCATTGCCATCATAGCGCGCCGGCTGGATCGATGCCTTTCGTATTCAGTTTCCTCGCGCCAATGCGTATCAAGCTATTTGAAACCATGCGCGGGATTCAAGACTGCGGGATAATGACTTTCACACTATCACCATAATCGAATTGAAAAAAATCGACACAATGCAGACTCGCGTTCAGGCCTCACGAGGCTCGCGCCCGGTGTCGAGCAACCAGACCGATGCCCATGAGCAGCTCGAACATGTGGTCCGTCAACATCTGGACATACCGTGGCGGGCGCCGTTGGCTGGGCATACCGTCGAGGCCTTCGAGTCACTTAAAGAGCTACTGGTGCTGGATGAATCGCGGAGTCTGATCCTTGATTCGGGATGCGGGACCGGACGAAGTACGCGCGAGCTCGGCCGGATGTATCCCGATTGCGTGGTCATTGGCGTGGACCGATCCGCCCATCGCCTGCGTTCGGGAACCGGCAGAACATGCTGGCCTTTTCGGGAGGGTAACTGCGTCTGGCTGCGAGCGGAATTAACGTCGTTTTGGCGCTTGCTGCTTGACGAAGGTTGGAGTTTGCATCGTCATTACTTTCTGTATCCCACCCCATGGCCTAAATATTCGCAGCTGCGTAAACGCTGGCACGGTCATCCGGTTTTTCCTGTGATTCTCAGACTGGGTGGGCTTATCGAATTGCGAACCAATTGGTCAATCTATGCTCAAGAGTTCGCCCGGGCCGCGGAATTGGCGACGGGACAAGCAGCCGGGATGGAATCACTTATAGCAGCAGAGCCCATCTCTCCTTTTGAGCGCAAATACGCCGCCAGTGGTCATCCGCTCTACCGCGTTCAATGGGACGGCGGCGTTTACACCCGGTTCGGGATGCAATGATGAAGCCCATTTTTTACCCGCCCGCCAGGGAATTCTGCTCGCGCTCCGGGAACTTGATCGCACCGGTCTCGGTCGCATATTCTGTCGGGATGAGAGCAAGGGGCGCGTAGTGAGAGTCATCGTTGTCGGTGCGGGCATCTCAGGCCTGACCATTGCCCACGCCTTGCTGAGAAAACAACCGGACATAGACCTCCGTATTTTTGAGAAAGACACTCGCGTGGGCGGCAAAGTCTGGACAGAGCAGACACCCGAGGGGTATGCCTGTGAATGGGGCGTCAATGGGTTCCTGAATAACAAGCCCCGCACATTGGAATTGGCGAAAGATTTACGGCTTGAAGTACATGCTGCCCGCGCCGAGGCGGCGCGCCGTTACGTGTACCGTTCAGGCGCCTTGCATCAATTACCGGAGTCTCCACCGGCCTTCCTGACCTCCGGGTTGATGAGTATTCCCGGACGTCTCCGAGTGCTCTGTGAACCGTTTATTCCCCGCGGCAGCGTTCCAGATGAAAGCTTGGCGGAATTTGCCCGGCGTCGTCTGGGTCCTGAGGCTCGCGATGCCCTGATTGACCCCATGGCCGCGGGGGTCTTCGCTGGCAAGCCGGATGAAATGAGTCTGAAGAGCTGTTTCCCTCGAATTCACGACATCGAGATGGAATTCGGCAGCCTGATTCGTGGCATGGTCCAGCTCAAGTGGCGCGCGAAGAAAGAAGGCAAAGGTCCGGGTCCCGGGCCTGGTCCGGCCGGAAGACTCAGTTCATTCAGCACCGGTATGAGTCTGCTCACAGACGCGCTGGCGGACCGTCTCGGCGAACGCTTGCAAACTGGCTTGGCTGTGAACCGCCTGGCGCCTGCCGCAAAACGGTGGCAGGTCCAGTTGAGTGATGGCAGCATCGAGGAAGCAGATCAGGTCGTTCTGACCGTGCCTGCTTTTGCACAATCAGAAATGCTTCGGGAGTTGGCTCCTGATCTGTCTGAGTTGGTAGGTCAAATTCAATATCCACCGCTCAGCGTCGTGTGCCTGGGTTTCGATGAACAGCAACTGGGTGCGCATCTGGACGGGTTCGGGTTTCTCGTGCCGAGTACGGAAGACAGAGACATTTTGGGCACGGTAGTGGATTCGAACGTCTTCGACGCTCGAGCGCCCGAGGGCAAAGTGTTGTTCCGAACCATGCTGGGTGGTGCACGCTCTCCGGAAACGGCGCGCCTGCCAGAATCCCAACTCTTTGATCGGGTGCGCAAAGACCTCCGGGATATTCTGGGCATTGACCGGGAGCCTGAATTTGGTCGGGCCTACCTGCACGAACATGCGATACCGCAATATCGACCGGGGCATGCGCAGCGATTGGATGACATCCGGGCGTCTGTGGCCCGGTATCCGGGACTGCATCTTGGCGGAAATGCTTACCGCGGGGTCAGCCTTAATGACTGCGTGGACAATGGCTGGCGTATTGCGGGCAATCTGTTAAGCAACTGAGCGCCCGTCATCGACTGTCAAACCCGCGTCAGGCCGTGTACCGCAGGTCCCAGCAGCAGCGGCAGAGCGCTCATCAAGAACACGACCATCCAACCGAGCAACGGCGGGGCCTGAAGTTGCAGAACCGCAGCTGTCACGGGCCAGAACACTGCGACGACCAGCAGTAAAATACACAAAGCCATGGCTGCCCAGATCCAGGGGTTGCGCGTCACTTCGTTGTTCAGGATGCCGCTATCAGCGTCTCTCATGTTCAGGACATGCCACAGTTGCCCCAAGGCGAGTGTGCAAAATGACATGGTGACAGCCTCGGATCGCTGGTATCCCAAAACGCACAGGGCGATGGCCATAGCACCCAGGACACTGAAAGACAGCAGTGAGCCGTGAAGGACAATTCTCAGCCAGTGCTTGCGCTGCAGCAGATTCTCCCCTGACGGGCGCGGCGGACGTCGCATTTGACCCGCACCTCCCTCGCCGACACCCAGGGCGAGCGCCGGGAATACATCCGTGACGAGGTTAAGGAACAGAATTTGGAGGGGCAGCAGTGGCAAGGGGGCGCCCGCTAGTGTCGCCAAACCAACCACGAGGATTTCGCTGAGATTGCAAGACAGCAAGTACACCACGAATTTACGAATGTTGCTGAAAATTGCCCGACCCTGGGTCACGGCTTCAACAATGGTCTCAAAACGATCGTCCTGGAGAATCATGGCCGCGGCTTCCTTGGCCACGGGGGTGCCTCGCTGACCCATGGCAATGCCGATATCGGCCTGTTTAAGAGCCGGCGCATCATTGACACCATCACCGGTCATGGCGACGATTTCCCCGCGGGATTGCAGATATCGCACCAGGTCATATTTGTTTTTAGGCGCCATGCGAGCAACGACGCAGGCTTGAGCAAAATTGGCAGGGTCGAAGGCATCCGGGCCGGATTGCGCCAACGCGTCCATACAGTTCTGGCTGTCAGGCACTGTTGTCAGCAAGCCCACATCCGCGGCTATTTTTGCCGCCGTGGCGGCGTGGTCACCGGTCACCATCATCACCCTGATGCCCGCTCTCCTGCAGTCTGAGATGGCCGCCCCGACGCCCTCCCTGGCGGGATCCAGAATTCCGAAGACGCCCAGGAGCGTCAGCTTTTTGGGATTACTCACATCTGTGTTTTCATCGCCGATGGCGACCGCCAGGGTGCGAAGCCCGCGTTGTGCGAGGCGCTCGACTGCCTGCGTCACCTGCCCAGCCGCTGACGAGTCAAGCGCCTCGATGTCCCGTTCTGTCCGCAGTGTGTCGCACAGACGGATAATTTTTTCGGGCGCGCCCTTGACCACCACGCGACTGTTTCCACTCTCCCTGTGTTGTGTGGCCATGAATTTGCGATCAGAGTTGAAGGGGAGTTCTGCCTCGCGCTGTTTTTGCGCCCTGAGCATGCTGTAATCAAGCCCTGCCTTGGCGGCAGCCACCAGCAGGGCGATTTCAGTCGGGTCACCCAGAGGCTTGGGCTCAGACGGCGGATTGAGTTCGAAATCAGCATCATTGCAAAGCAGGGCGGCTTCAAGAATCTGCTCCAGGCGCTCTCGCACCGCATCCTTCAAGGGCGCTCCGGCCTCTTCGAATTCACCCACGGTGTCCAGGCCGGTGCCTGAGACATGAATTTCATGTTCGGGCAGCAGGATGATCTCGACCGTCATGCGATTTTCGGTCAAGGTACCCGTCTTGTCCGTCAGAATGGTGCCGGTCGCGCCAAGCGTCTCTACCGCAGACAGACGCACAACGAGCGCATTTTGCTTTGCCATTCGCCACATGCCTCTGGCAAGCGCGATGGTGGCCACGATGGGGAGTCCCTCCGGAATGGCGGCGATCATCAGGGCCACGGCCACCTGGATGGCCAAAGAGGTTTCGCGCCCCGTGGCGATCCCGGCCAGAGCAATCGCAACCGCGATGCCCAGCATGAGCCAAACGAGGCGTCGACCCAGCACATTCAATCTTCTCTGCAGTGGCGTTTGTTGGCTTTGTGCCGTTCTCACGAGATCCGCAATCTGGCCCAGTTCAGTGTGATACCCGGTAGCGGTCACGATGCCCAGTGCATTGCCGCGAGTTACTGTTGACCCTTTATGCAGCATGTTGCTGCGTTCCATCACAGCCGTGCGCTGCGGGAGCGGATCGAGCCGTTTGGCGACCGGAGCAGATTCACCAGTCAGGGTTGATTCATCCACTTGCAGATTAGTGGCCTGCAATAGCCTCAGGTCTGCACTGATCACATCGCCAGCCTCTGAAAGCACAATGTCACCAGGTACCAGCTGCTCAGCCGGAATCTTTTTGTATTGACCGCCGCGCCGCACCCGCGCCTGCGTCTGGCCCAACTGCCTCAGCGCCTCCATTGAACGGGTGGCCCTCAATTCGGTGAAAAAGCCAATGCTCGTGTTGATTAGAATGACGACGAGGACGGCCACACCCTCCATCACATCTCCAGATAACAATGCAATGGCTGCCGCGGCGCATAGCAGAATCGTTACTATGCTCCTGAACTGGTCAATGAGTATGTGCGCGCTGCGCCGTGTTTTGAGTCCCCTCAGGGCGTTCAAACCAAATTTCGCCAGCCGTTGATCAACCTCCTGGGTTGTCAGTCCCTCATCCGGGTCCACGTCCAATTGCGCACACAATTGCTCTGGACCGAGCGTCCAGGTGTCATCCGGAAGAGAAAGTCTGCTCAGCCGGGAACCGTTGGCCTTCCCATCGTGTCTCACAATTCAGTCATCACAGGTGCAATTCCCTATCATAATGGCATGCATATTGTGATTTCCCGGACCTGGATCATCTCGCGTGACCTTTCAAGAGTGATATAACCCCTATGATGAGCGAGGGATCTGAAAAAAATACGCGCGATGCACTGGTTGGCTGGCTCGAGAGCTACTGTGATTCTGTGGGCGCTCCCGCAGCGTTATGCCGCCCGATTCTTGAAACGGCACTGACCGAGGGCTTGGTTCGTAAAGCGGCCCAGCTTCAGTTATTGGAGTTATTGAAAATCCTTCAGTCCCTGTCTCCCGACCCCGGCACAGTGGCATGCGCAATCCTGTTCGTTGCCCAGCGCAATGGAGCGGATGTTTCACGGTGGCAGGAACTGCCTGAAACCATTGAACAGAGACTTCAGGAACTGCTGCGGCTCAAGCGCGTTGAACAGGAAAATCGAACGCAGGACGCGGCCACAAGCGCTGAAGGCTTGCGGCGTCTTTTGCTCGCCTTGGTCAAGGATGTCCGCGTGGTGTTGATTGCGCTTGCCTGGCAACTTGCCAAGCTGCGACTGGCAAAAAACGACAGTGAAGCTGCGGTGGCTCTCGCAGAGGAGGCTTTCCTGATCCATGCACCGCTCGCCAACCGCTTGGGTGTCTGGCAACTGAAGTGGGAAATCGAGGATTTGGCATTTCGATACAAGGACCCCCAGTCCTATCAGCGGATCGCTTCCCTGGTTGCAGAACGGCGGCGGGATCGCGAAAGGTTCATTGATGAGTTCATTTCACGCCTTGCAGACGCTTTGGTCCAGGCTAATGTGCGCGGAGAGGTGCTGGGTCGGCCGAAACACATCTACAGCATCTGGAAAAAAATGCAGCGAAAGGGGCTCGATTTTCATGAACTTTTTGACGTTCGGGCCGTTCGCGTACTCGTGGATGACATGCCCTCCTGCTACAGCGCCTTGGGCTTGGTTCACACGCTTTGGCAGCCTATTCCAGGAGAATTTGACGACTACATCACCACGCCCAAGGGCAATAATTACCAATCTCTGCACACCGCGGTCGTTGGTCCAGAGGCCAAGGCTGTGGAAGTGCAAATTCGTACTCACGAGATGCATGAACACAATGAATTGGGGGTCGCGGCCCATTGGCGTTACAAGGAGGGTGGACCCACCGATCCGGCATTTGACAACAAGATCGCGGTCATGCGGCAACTGCTCGATGCCGGTGATGAGGCGCTGGATGATGAGAGTCTGCTGGAAAGTTTCCAGTCAGCGACCAGCGAGGAGCGTGTCTATGCGCTGACGCCCAGAGGCCAGGTGGTCGACCTGGCACTGGGTTCGACGGTACTTGATTTTGCGTACCACATTCACACTGAAGTTGGGCACCGCTGCCGGGGTGCAAAGGTCAACGGCAGAATCGTACCCCTGACACAACGCGTTGAAACCGGAGACCGCATCGAGATTCTGACCTCTGGACAGCCACGCCCAAGTCGTGACTGGTTGAACCCTCGCCTGGGATTCATCCGGGGCGCCCGTGCCCGCGCCAAGGTCAGGCAATGGTTCAGGCAGGAAAGTTACGATGAGAATCTCCGGCAGGGCCGAGAGTTGGTTGAAACCGAGATGAAGCGGATGAGCTTGGGGCCTGAACTTCTCGCCGAGGTGCCGAGCAGGTTTTCGGTCAAAAACCTCCAGGATGTTTTTGTTGCCGTGGGTTGTGGCGACCTGACCGTCGGACAGGTCGTGCATGCCGCTGAGCGCATGCACGCTGCTGAACAAGCACCGAGCGCGGAAGATCTTGTCACCCGGGTCAGCAAGCGAGACAGGTCAAAATCCCGATCTGCGCAGACACACGATGATGTGCAGATCGAAGGGGTTGGTAATCTGATGACCACAATGGCGCGTTGCTGTCAGCCTGTTCCAGGAGATGCCGTGGTCGGTTACGTGACCCGGGGACGGGGGGTGACCATTCACCGTGAGGATTGCGCGAACGTGTTGCGTTGGCAGTCGGAGGAAAACCCTCGATTGCTGCAGGTCAATTGGGGTCAGCCCTCAACCGTGAATTATTCGGTTGAATTGCTGATCAAAGCCTATGACCGGCGTGAGTTATTCAAGGATATTTCCGCAATACTGTCCTCGACTGATGTCAGCATCACCGACATCAGTAGCACGCGGGATCCGGAACTTGACCAGGTGTCCATGCGTTTGCATGCGCGGGTGGGTAACTTCGAACAATTGAGTGACTTGCTGGCTCGATTGCGCAATGTGCGCAACGTTATAGAGGCCAGACGTTTGCGCGAGACCTGAGTTGTGATCAGCCCGCGTCAGTCGGAGCAACACGTTTTAGCATGTCGGCAAGGCTCCTGCGGGCTGTGTCGAGTGAAAAATACCGTTCAACATTCTTCAATCCCCCTTCCGACAATCGCTGCCAGAGCTCATGGTCACCGTATAATCTGACGACTGCCTTGGCGAACGCCTCCGCCGTGTCCGCGATGAGAACGTCCTCTTCCGTTGTGGCGTGCATGCCCTCCACGGCAATGGTTGTGGCCACAACAGGTTGGCCATAGCTCATGCTCATGTTGACCTTGCCCTTGACGCCGGCCCCGTACCGGAGTGGAGCGACAGCGAGCCGACAGCCGTCCAGAAACGGTTCGAGTTCCGGGACAAAGCCATGGAACTCCACACCGTCCACCTCTAGCGAAGACAGCTCTTTGGGCGCCTTGCTGCCCACCAGATGAAACTTGAGGTCTGGCAATTGGGCACGCACCAGTGGCCAGACTTCGTGCACAAACCACAAGACTGCGTCGACATTCGGGGGATGTTGATAACCCCCGACGAAAAAAATGTCTTCGCGATCTGCAAATGATTGGCGGCAACCATGGATTTCATGAATGTTGGAGACTACATGGACCGCGCTGCCCGGCGCGTGGGTTTCAAGTATTTCAGCCTCCGCCGGACTGACGACCAGGGTCATGTCTGCCGAAGCAATCATGCCCAGCTCAGAGCGGCGTGTTTGTCTCGCCACCTGGCGGAGTGTAGGGCTCTGTTCCAGTTCCGCAAGGCGCTCCTCGCGAAGATAGTGGAGATCCACGGTGTCAAAAATCAGTGCAGCCTGATTGCAGTATTTTCTGACCAGGCTCAGGTAATTTACGGCAATGTAATGACGACTGATGAACACAAAATCAAATTCAGCACCACGTTCTGAAAGGAGCCCCTGTAGTGAATCCAGCCACGGTAAATAGAGTGCCTCTACACCCAATTGCTGCAATGCTTCAGTATAGCGACCCGCGTGTTGTCGATTGTCGGCCAGGAAAGTGACGCCATAACCGAGTTCTATGAAGCACCGCATCAGGTTGACCATCCGGACGCTGCCGGAATCCTTGTCCGGTTCCGGGGTCGTGGCATCGATCATGAGCACGCGCCCCCGCAATCCATGGTCGCGGGCTCTTCGAATATCTGCAGCGGCATCTTTTCCAGGTATGGGTTCGGGATGATGACTCAGCCTCGATTTCCATCGCTGCTGAAACTTTTCCCGGTTCACTTCCTGGAATTTCTTGATCCCTGCGGTGAGCTCAGTGCCCGAGCTGACGCCTTCATGATGGGTGACGACGCACTGGGGTTGTACCATCACTCGCAATCCCCGGTCCCTGACCCGGAACGCTAGGTCGGTGTCCTCGTAGTAGGCCGGCATGAAATGCGTGTCAAATCCATCCAGCTCGCGAAATAACGCAGCGGGCAGTGCGATACAGGCGCCGGAGCAGTAATCTACATCTCGGGCATATTCATACTCCGGCCGGTCCGCCTGGTCATGGCGTCCGTAATTCCAGCCCGAACCGTCATTCAGGATGATGCCCCCACATTCCTGGAGGGAGCCATCCGGATAAATCAGCTTGGCCCCTGCCAGGCCAAGATCAGGAGTGCACTGGAAGGGGTTAATCAGGTGATCCAGCCAGCCCGGCGTGACCTCCGTGTCGTTATTAAGGAACACCAGATACTGGCCTTTGGCCACCCGGGCGCCAGCATTACAAGAGGCGATAAAGCCTCTGTTCTCGGGCTGCGGCAGGTACTGCAAGCCGGCAATGTCGGAAAAGCGTTTTTGAGTCTCATCGCTCGAGGCATCGTCGACCAATATCACTTCGAAAGGAATTTTCGACGCAGTAGCGTTGATGCTGATCAGGCAGCGAGCGGTGTATTCCCAATTGTTGTAAACCGGGATCACGATACTGACCTTGGGCTGGTCGAAGGCAATGAAGTGCAAATCACCAAGAGAGCGATCGAGACCGGATGATTGGGGCTTGTCATCACGGGTTCCGGGGGCAGGTGGTGGGGGTGTCGCTTTTGACCGTGCGGCCTTAATATGACCTTGAGGGGCAGAGACCCGGTGCAGTGCTCCGCTCAGGCCCTGGGTGACGACATAGCGCACTGATTTGGACAATAGCAATGGCCACCTCAACGGGTTGTATATTCGGGCTTGCCACGCATTGACCAGTATTCTCTTTGCGACCCTCATTGGACGGGTGATTCGCCATGACAGGCTGCGCACAATCAGTTCGTTGAGTTGATTAGCCTCGCGCAGTTCCCACGTCAGGGATTGGAGATCGTTTCTCAGCTTGTGAAGTTGATTTCGATACCGGACCAACTCGGATTTTTTTGCTGCCAGTTCGGAGCGTGTTGTTGCCAGTTCGGAATCAAGCTCCAGAGCCCAGGCGGTTCGCTCCGCGAGATCACGGTCAAGCTGCTCTCCCCAGCGGGCGCGTCTCGCCAGTTCACGTCTCAATTCTCCAATTTGACCCTTGACCTGCCTGACCTGATTTTCGGTCTGGATCAGCTGATATCGGTAAGCGGCACTGGCGACCTCATAAAGACCTTGCTGCCTCATCCCGGCTTGTGTCTCGGCGCGGTTTTCAGGCCATGACCGCTGGTAGGCGGAGAGCATATCCAGCATGCTGAATTCGGTACGCTCCGCCAAGCGGGACCTCATTTCCTGCAAGGAGTCATGATGGCCCGCAAGCGCCCGGATCTTGCCGATTAATGCATCTGAATCGGGCTCAATGAGCCATCCATCCTGGCCGTCATGAATGCGTTCAGTGAAACTGCCGTTTCGGGTCGCGATCACGGGTACGCCACACGCACGTAATTCCGATAGCATGTAACTAAACGTCTCGGGCACAATCGATAGCAGGGCGGCCGCGTCGGGTGCGAGTTTCTCGAGCACCTCACCCAGTTCATCACGCTCATACTGAACGATGACTGAGACGCCTGAAATTC
This sequence comes from Candidatus Nitrosopumilus sp., assembly GCA_964225175.1. Taxonomy (GTDB): domain Bacteria; phylum Pseudomonadota; class Gammaproteobacteria; order Xanthomonadales; family SZUA-36; genus WTJD01. Next base: position 26,929 of record CAXQNK010000115.1, read on the forward strand.
CGAAGAACTCCTCGCCTTGTTTTCCCGTCCCCAAAAGGTAGACCTGCGCCCATCGAGTCAGCTCGGGGAGTGACTCTCTCAGCAGGGCTTTGCCCTTGCCGCGTTGAATGCGCCCGGGAATGACCAAGCGCAATTTGCCGTCTTTTCGAGGTCTTGGTTCTATGGGTCGCAGAGAACGAAACCCGGGCAGCCCGTGTGGAATTACCCGAATGTCCAAGGCCTGCCAACGGTCATCGATCCGGGCATGCAGTTCCCGCACGGACTTACTGGGCGCAATCAAACGGATACCGTACTCTGCCACGCAAGCGAGGTAAGCCTCCCTGATGTCCATCCAGAATTGCGGTTCAGTATTGGCGAATTCCCAATTGCGCGAATGGGCAGAGAGTGCCGCCCCAAGATCAGTCCCCTCCGGAGTCAGAAACGGTTCAGGGTGCACACTGAGCAGAGGCCAGCAAGGAAAGTAATCGTGCAGAACTTGCAAGGTGGGCCTTTTGGTGCGCAATGCATCGAGACTGTGGCCCACAAGAGAGGACACGATGACACGGTCGATTTCGAATGACCGCATGATGTCTTCCACGACCTCGGCGTACTGCTCATTCTCCGCAACGACAGAATCTATTGGAGGCTGCAGCCACCATTGGGCGATTGGACAGGCCAGTTGATTGCCCAGGTAAAGGCATAGCCGTTGTCCCGTGAGGCTTTGGTTTCTCAGGGACTCAGAGCGCAGCTGCAGGTGATCGGAATGTGTGTCAGCTTCGATGTATGATTTGACCCACAGGCCAACACCACCTCCCCAACTGTGGGTGATATGCAGGGTCACGAGCCGGCCGCCGTCGCCGGGTGGGTTAATGGAAGGAGCCCCGGCATCGAGCCAGGCCTGAAGACTGGCACACAAGTCACCCCAGGGAGGTGGAGCCGGGCTCTTATCGAGGTCTTTAGGCAGCCCGGTCGCCAAGCCGACTCTCAAGTCTGGAACGAAAATTCTCTCGGAGACTCCAAGGTGCTCAGTGAGCATGGATTCGCACAAGGGGGCTGAGTCTGTGGCCTTGGTGAGTTCAGCAATAACGCTGCTGGACAGTGCCAGCAGGTGCTCTGGCCACCCCTTCCAATCATGAGTGACTGGCCTGCTCATGACCGCTACAGCCCTGACCACAAGTTCTGGCTCTGGAGTCTCTTTAAACAAGCAGCCCGCAAGGGGATTATATTCGGCGCTGGAATTGCTGAGCACGGTCAGGGCCGGTTTTTCAGGGTGTGATGCGAGTTGTCTTATCAGAGCCGTGAGCTGGGCCTCCTCGAGCCATAGCCCTGCACGCAAGAAAATAATGGCTCGGCCCTGAGCATCGTTCGCCAGTTCCTTGATCAGCGCGGTTTTTTCATCAAAGGAAGACAAAGTGCGTTGGGCCCCGGGGAGGTCAGCATGGCTGTACAGCGGGACCTTAAGACTTGCTATATGCGCTAACCAGTCGGCGTCAGGTGCGGCAACTCCACTGGCATGAACGAATATGATTGCAAGATCGCCATTGGGAGCGACTTTGTTGTTTGTCGTCTGGCGGGCAGGCATTAGAATGTGCGCTATTGATCCTTGTGGGTCGGCCGTTCCTCTTCGCCTAGCCGGCTTTGTTGGCGGCGGGACGGTCCGCTGGCTTATTGATTGGTTTTGCCAGAATTTCGGAAGGCCGGCCCGTTATTATCTTAAATCCAACGAGCGATGTCACGGCGCGGCTCCACCCGCGATAGGGTTATGGCCAAATCTGGGAAAAAAAATGTACGCAAACACACTCGATTAACACCGATCGGGCGGTTGTGGCGCGTCTTTCTTTTGTTGCTGGGTTTTGTCATCGGTTTGACAGGGCCTTATGTACTGTGGCTTGACTTCCAGGTGATCGGTGAATTCGAGGGCAGAAAATGGGACGTGCCGAGTCGTGTTTTTGCGCGGCCTCTGAGCATTTACCCGGGCCTGGCCCTCTCCGCGGAAGATCTGCTCGTTGAGCTGGAAAGTTCAGGATATCGACTTGTCGATGAGTCCGATCAACCCGGCACCTTCAAGCGGAGGGGGAATGTTTTCAGTATCTACAGGCGGTCCTTCCAGTTTGACGAGGGTGCCGAACCCGCGTTGCAATTCACCCTGCGACTGGATGATGACCGGGTAAAGGAAATCAGCCAGACGGGGCGTGATGATCCCATTGGGCTCGCTCGGCTGGATCCGGCGGAAATCGCTTCTATTTTTCCTCTGCATGAAGAGGATCGAACGCTCATCTCGATCGACCAGGCGCCTGGGTTACTGGTGACCGGGTTGCAGGCAGTTGAAGACCGCCAGTTCAAAAGCCATCCCGGAGTTGACCTTCGCGGTATTGGTCGCGCATTGATCGCCAACCTGCGCGCGGGGGGGGCGGTGCAGGGAGGCAGCACGATTACGCAGCAATTGGTCAAGAATTATTTCCTGACCAGCGAGCGCAGTTTGCAGAGAAAGGTCAATGAGGCCTTGATGGCGCTTCTGCTGGAATGGCATTACGAAAAAACCGAAATACTCGAGGCTTACCTCAACGAAGTCTACCTTGGTCAGCAGGGCAAGCATGGAATCCATGGATTCGCACGGGCCAGTGAATTTTACTTTGCGATGCCCCTATCAGAACTCCAGCCCCACCAAGTGGCGCTGCTGGTTGGGATGGTCAAAGGCGCGTCATTTTTCAATCCCAGGCGCAATCCCGAACGCGCCTTGTCGCGGCGTAACCAGGTGCTGGGCATTTTCGCCGAGACGGGGCTGTTAAGCGCTGCGGAGGCGAAACAATGGACTGAGAACCCTCTGGATGTGACAAAAACGCCGGGTTCGGGTCGCAACCAGCATCCGGCATTCGTGGATCTTGTGCGTCGTCAACTGCGCAGCGACTACCGCGAGGAGGACCTCAGGAATCACGGACTGCGTATTTTTACAACGCTTTCACCCAAGGATCAGTCGCGCGCCGCGAGTGCAGTTATCGACGGCCTCAATACCCTCACCAAGCGCGGTTTGCCTGATGAGTTGCAGTCTGCCCTGGTGCTGGCTGACGTGGCCAGCGGTGAGATCCGCGCCCTGATAGGGGACCGCCAACCTGCGAATACCGGCTTCAACAGGGCCCTGGATGCTCGGCGACAGGTGGGATCCGTGATCAAGCCGCTGGTCTACCTCGTGGCGCTTGAGCACGAGGGAGATTACAACCTTTTGACGCCGATTCCGGACGAGCCCATCAACTTGCGGCAATCGGACGGGTCCGTCTGGTCGCCGAAAAACTATGATGGCGAAGCCCGGGGTGAAGTGGCATTTCTCGACGCCCTTACCGGTTCGCTCAATTTGGCTACCGTCAGGCTGGGTATGAAGCTGGGTGTGCAGAACGTAATCTCCAGGCTGGAACAACTTGGGGTAAAGATTGATGCCTCTCCGGTACCCTCGGTATTGTTGGGAGCCATCGAGCTCACGCCGCTTGAAGTAGCACAGATCTACCAGTCCCTTGCGGCTGGTGGCTTTACGGTCCCACTGCGCACGGTAACGGCCGTGCAAACTCCAGATGCACGCGTGCTGCAACGTTATCCCCTGCGAATGATGCCGCTGGAGCGTCGCGGTGCTGTGGCTGTGCTCAATTACGCGCTGACTGAAGTTGTGAGGACGGGCACGGCTCGAAGATTGCCCGGCCTGTTGGGCTCGAAGGCAATCATTGCCGGTAAAACGGGCACCACCAATGAACGGAGGGACTCTTGGTTTGTCGGATACTCAGGGGATCGTATCGCAGTGACCTGGGTCGGCCTGGACGACAACCAGCCAGCGGGGGTCACGGGAAGCAATGCGGCCATGGAGATCTGGGCCGAGCTGTTCAGGGGTGTGCCCTTGACGTCTGTGAGTCTGGACATGCCCGAGGGCGCATTCTGGACCTGGGTGGAACCGGACTTGAATGCGCTGAGTGACCCGGAATGCGCGGGGGCCGTACAATTGCCCTTCGTGGCGGATTCAGAGCCCGGGTCGGAGTCCCCCTGCTTGGCACGATTGGAACGCCGGAACCGGGGGCCTTTCTGGAGAAAATGGTTTGATCGCGACTAGATGGTCATTATTGATAGCGGTTTTTACCTTGGTCGCATGCACCAGTCAGCAGCCCGCGCCTGTTGAAGAGCGAGAAGTCAATCGGCGGGTGCGTGCACCTGCTCAGCAGGACAGCGAGGGTGTTCAGGTTTATCCGCTGCAAAATCCGGCAGTCGTTGAATTGAGAGCGCAGGCCAGCGAGGCTGAACTGGAGGGGGATTTTTCGACCGCCGCGGTGCTCCTCGAGCGTGCCCTGAGAATAAGGCCGCGCGACCCGGAGTTGCTGCAGCACATGGCTGAAGTTCAGCTGGCCAGCAAGGATTATGAACAGGCGCTGAGTTTTGCGGTGAGGTCGTACGATATCGGTCCGAGGGTGGGAGAGATTTGTGCAAGAAATTGGCGGACGATCGCGGTTGCTAGGGAATATCTCGAGGACCGAAAGGGAGCCGCAGAAGCGGAGCGCCGATCCGGCGAATGCATGAATACGCGCGCAACCGGACTTTGATAAGCCCAAGTGACGATGGCAAAAGAATCTGCCGCTGAACTCCTGGCTGATGCTGGGCCATTAGCTTCGGAGCTCTCGGGATTTGCGGCGCGGGCGGAACAAATTGACCTGGCAGGAGCTATTGAGGGCATTCTGGAGGCCCGGGGTGTGCTCGTGGCCGAAGCCGGAACAGGAATTGGCAAAACGCTCGCGTATCTTGTACCTGTATTGACCGCGGGGCAACGCGCAATTGTCTCAACCGGGACCAAAACCCTCCAGGACCAATTGTTCTTCAGAGATCTTCCCCTCGTGATCCGGGCGCTGGGCTCATCGGCACAGATCGCCTTGCTGAAAGGCAGAGGTAACTACCTTTGTACCTATAGGGCACAGCAGGCCCGCCAGTCCGGGCGTTTACCCACGCAACTGGCGGTCAGTGAGCTCGAAGCACTTAATGATTGGTCGGCCAAGACCCCAGACGGAGACCTGACCCTGACGGAATTAATCTCTGATGAAAGTGGATTGTGGCCAATGGTTACCTCAACGACAGACAATTGCCTGGGTGGAGAGTGCCCGGATTTTGAAGATTGTTTTGTCGCCGCTGCCCGCCGAAAGGCTCAAGAGGCAGATGTAGTCGTCGTGAATCATCACCTGCTTTTCGCTGATATGGCCATCAAGCAAAGCGGCTTTGGGGAAGTTCTGCCGGGCGCAGAGGTGTTTGTGATCGATGAGGCTCACGAGACACCGGAGATAGCGTCGCAATTTTTCAGCGCGACACTTTCCATGCGACAGATCAGGGATCTGTGTCGGGATATCCTGGCCGAGTCCGGCGCCGTTTCGGCCGGCTTGGCCACAACACGCGAAGGGGTGGGTTCGTGTCGAAACGCCCTGGACCAACTTCAAGCCAGCGTTGCTGAACATCTCCCGGAGAGGGGCTCCTGGCACCAATTCATTGAACGCGAGGAAATTCGTTCAGGCCTGCAGTCGCTCGACCAGGCGGTGGCAGACCTCAAACCTGTGCTCGAAGCGCTGAGTGGAAGCAGCAGGGGTCTGGATGCATGTATTCAGCGGCTTGATGAGTTGCAGTCGATGTTTGACCGCCTCGATCGTTCATCAACAGGCGGAGAAGTGCGCTGGTATGAGCGACGAGGCCGGGGTTTTTCGATTCATATCACACCGCTGGACATCTCGGAGGCTCTGACGGCATTCCGAGAGCAACAGGACGCGGCGTGGGTATTCACCTCGGCCACCTTGTCGGTACGCGGCAATTTTGATCATTTCACTCAGCAAATGGGTTTGCATGACGCGCAGTTACTGCAGCTGGATTCGCCATTTGACTACAAAAGCAATGCTCGCTTGTGGCTGCCCGAGGGTTTGCCTGAGCCACGCCAGCCGGAATTTGTGGAATCGATGCTCGAACAGGTTCTGCCGGTTCTCCAGGCGTCTCGCGGCAGGGCATTTATGCTGTTCACTTCGCACCGCGCTCTGAGAACGGCCGCCCAATGGCTCGAATCCAGGGTTGAATTTCCATTGTTCGTACAGGGCGATGGACCTCGGAGTGTGTTGCTGCAGAATTTTCGGGAATCTGGCAATGGAATTTTGTTGGGATCTTCGAGTTTCTGGGGGGGTGTGGATGTTATCGGTCCGGCGTTATCGGTCGTTGTGATCGACAAGTTGCCTTTTGCAGCTCCGGACGACCCCGTGCTCGCCGCGCGCAGCGAGGAACTCAGACAGCAGGGAGGTAACCCGTTTACCGGCCTGCAATTGCCCTATGCAGTGATCGGATTGAAGCAGGGCGCCGGGCGGTTGATACGTGACATCAATGATCGCGGTGTGCTGATATTATGTGATGCTCGGCTGCGCAGCCGGTCCTACGGCGAGACATTTCTGTCCAGCCTGCCGGCGATGCAGCCGGTTATGAATCGAAACGAGGTTATCGAGTTCCTTGAAGATACTGGCGATTGAAACAGCATCCGAGGCGTGTTCGGTCGCATTGGGTTGCGGTACCGATGTGGAAGAGCGCTACGCATTGTCCCCAAGGGGGCATGCTGAGCAGGTGTTGCCCTGGGTGCAGGAACTGCTCAGCGCCGCGGTGCTAAAACTCGACGAGCTCGATGTAATCGCGTTCAGCCGGGGTCCCGGGAGTTTCACCAGTCTTCGAATAGGCATCGGTATCGTGCAGGGGCTCGCCTGGGGAGCGGATCTTCGGGTGATACCGTGTTCCTCGCTTCAGATTGCAGCTGAAGTCGCTGCCCAGTCGGGTATTGAACAGGCGCTTGTCGCCATGGATGCCCGAATGGGTGAAGTGTATTGCGGCAGTTATGCGCTCAATGACGAGGGGCGTATGGCAGCCCTCGGCGATGAATTTGTAGGCGCTCCCGAGCGTCTCGAGCCGTTGTTGCTCGAAGGCATGGCCTGTGTTGGAAACGGATTTGATCGCTTCCCGGTGCTTCGCTCGCTCTCTCGGAATTCTCCGACTGTGCGGCCTGAAATCGGGCCTCGTGCCGCGGCCATGATCCCCATGGCAGAATCCTGGCTGACCAGCAAGGCGGCGCTGCCCGCCCTGGATGCGCAGCCGGTCTACCTGCGCGATAAAGTGGCCAGGAAATCCACCGAGAACTGACTCAATCATGGCCTCCTGCCAGCGCGTCGAACAGGCCGACATAGCGTTTGGCGACGGCCTTCCAGTCCATAGATTGGGCCAGTGATTGCGCCTTTTCAGCAAGGTTTTCAGCCTCCTCGGGTTGCGTCAGCAAACGATGGATGGCATTCGCCATTTCTTCCCAATCGTCGATGACGAGGGCATGTTCTCCATTCACGACCGGAATGCCTTCGATGCCCTTGGATGTGCTGATTACCGGGACACCTGCCGCAAAGCAATCGATAATTTTCATGCGCGTGCCGCCACCATCCAGCAGAGGAATGACGGAAAGATCACCTGCTTTCAACCATGGCCCAACTTTTTCCACGCTGCCAGTGAAGTGGATTCTTGGATGTATCTTTGCCGCTGGGGCATCGCGACCGATAGCAAGCACGTGTACATCCAGCCCTTTACGCAGCAGGCGGGGCAGAATTTCGGTTGCCATAACTTCGAGCGCTTTCAGGTTGGGTGCATAACTGAAGGTTCCGTGGTAGACGAGAAGTGAGGCTGATTCCGGGATTTCGAACCGGCGACGTGGTTCGAGTTCAGCGGGTAGATCAAATTGCTCGAGGTCTACGCCATGTGGAATGGTATGCAACCGTTCCCGGTCAACGCCGTCGCTGGCCAGGATCTGGCGATCATTGTCCGATACACAAATGACCGCGTCACAGCGATTGCACAGATCAATCTCGATGGCCTTGTAGCGTTCGTACTGAGCCGCAGTCAATTCGGGCACCTGCGCCCTGATGCGCTGATATTCCACATTGTGCTCAACGATGACGAGTTGCGTGTCCAGAATCCGGCGTGCATGGACGCCCGGCGCGGCGTAAGCAGGAAACTCGGCCTGTATGACCCGGGCGCCCACTTCACGGCCGACATAAAGCGTGCGCCAGAAAAAACTGTGATCGGTCAACGGCAGGTACAGAAAAGCGTTATTCAGTGGAATGTCTTTGCGATAGTGGTTTATGCGGGCAAATCGGTGCTTTTGGGTGAGTATTCGCAGCCAAAGGGGCAAGCGTTTTCGGACGATCTTGCCTCGCTCAATCAACCACCAGTGCTTCCGGTCATCGGTCACCAGCCCGACAGGGGTATCCCAATGGGACAGGCCTCGCGCCGTCTCCACGATCTTCACTGCTGCGCCATGGTCTGTGGGGAACAGGTCGCCTCGCGTGATGATGACCACGCCCCGGTGACGTCGTCCGCCGAACAGTTTTTGCTCCTGGCGCTCCACGAAGGCGCTGATACGGCCACGAATCAGGCGCATGATCTTGGGCAGCAAGGATTTCATGGATTGTTTCAACGGAATCGTTGCCAGTTCCGCGGGCACTGGGGGCTTCTCAACCAGGCGATCGGATTTTTTTGCCGTAGAGAGCCAATCAATCAGGGGCGCAACCAGCGTGTGCAGATCAAATTCAGCTTTCACCAGTTTTAATGCATTGGCGGACTTTCGAGACCATTCCTGCGGCGAATCGATGATTGTGTCCAGCAGCGCAGGAACTTCCTCTGGCGAATCAACCACCCAACCTGCGTCATAGCGGCGGATGTCGCTGGCTATGGGTAGCCAACTGTTGGTGATGACTGGCATGCCATGCCTCAGGAACTCCAGAATCCGGAACGGTTGGCTGGTCTCACGCTCAAGGTTTTTTTCGGCGAGGTCCATTCCGATGTGGCCCTCGGTTCGCAACCGTTCTAAGTAGGCCTGGTAAGGAATCAGACTCTCGGGACGCTTGGATTTATCCTGAGATTTATCGTTCGCCAGCACGTATGACCCTGCAATGTTGACGAACTCTACTTTGCCCTGTTTGACCGCTGGAGACTCCTCGATAGCGCGTTCATAAGCTTTCGAATTTCTCCAGGGCCAATCCACACCACCCGAAAACAGCTTCCAGCCATCCTTCCGGGGGTCTGACATCGGCATGTCTGTAGCTTGCGCGGCAAGTGGAACGCAGAGGACTCCGGCGCCACCGCTCAAGTCGAGACCTGACTGCAGTACAGGGAGAAGCATGAGCTGTCTCTGGCGATCATTTCCCGTCAGAACCAGGTCAGTCTTACTGAGTGCAATATCCATCTGACGCAGATGCTCACGCAGCGAATCAGGCTCCTCGAACAGCAACTCAAGCGCTCGGGGTGCGAGGAAATCGAGAATAACCGGGACGGGTGCGCTGAAGGGCATAAAGTCCATCAGCTTCCAATAAGTCACCAGGTAAATATCGGCCTCTGACCGCATCAGCAGACCTCGAAGCTCATCACTGTTTGAAAAAGTGTGATCACCCGGGCCGTTGCTGCCCGATTTGCGCGACTTCCAGGCATGGGTCACGGCGTGCCCGGCGTGCTCGAGTGCATCAGTCAGTTGGGAGGTGCGAATGGCATTGCCTGTCACGACCTGGTCTGGCCGAATTGGAGGTTCCTGGGCGATGATCAATATTTTCATTCGAATGGCCGCAGGAAGACTCAACGTCCAAGCAAAATGTACGTGGCCAGGCCAATGAACGACAGGATACCAATGACATCCGTGACCGTCGTCAACACCACGCCGCCGGCAAGGGCCGGATCAATCGACAACCGTCTCAGAAGCCCGGGAATCAGGGCGCCTGCCAGGGCGCCAGCGAACAAATTAATCAGGATGGCAACCGCCATCACGACGCCCAGCTCGAAGTCCCCGTACCAGTAATACGCTATCAGTGCGACAACCACGGAAAAGACCAACCCATTCAGGGCGCCTACCGCCAGTTCCTTGCGCAGCATGGCCGGCGAGTTGCTGGCGCTGACCTGCCCGGTTGCCATGCCCCGAATCATCAGGGTGAGCGTTTGCGTTCCGGCGATCCCGCCCATGCTCATGACCACGGGAAACAAGACGGCCGTGGCCACCAGTTGATCCAGTGTGGGCTCGAATGCATACAAAACGAAGGCGGCCATCAGCGCGGTAATCAGGTTGACACCCAGCCATAACCAGCGACGGCGGGCTGAGAGAACAATGGGTGCAAAAATGTCGTCTTCCTCATCCAGTCCCGCCATGGTGAGGACAGAGTGCTCTGCTTCATCTCGGATCACATCCACGACGTCATCCACTGTAATTCTGCCCAGCAGCACGTTTTCCGAATCCACCACGGGGGCTGAGATCAGGTCCCGTTGTTCGAATTCCATGGCCACTTGGCTGGCATTGATGTCAACCGGAATACCGGGTCGTGAAGTGTCCATCAGTTCGGCTACCTCAATGCCGGGATCATGGGTCAGCAAATCTGAGAGTTTCAGGTCTCCGAGATACTTGCCCCCGCGACTGACGACAAAGAGCTGGTCGAGCCCGGACGGCAGCTCCCCGCGCAGCCGCAGGTAGCGCAAAACAACATCGAGGCTGACGTCCGCCCTGATGGTCACGACGTCAGGGTCCATCAATCCGCCCGCGGAATCCTCGGGATAGGCCAGGACCTTTTCGAGACGCTCGCGGTTTTCGCGATCCATGGCATGAAGCACTTCGCGAATGACCGCATCAGGCAGGTCATCGAGAATATCCGCAAGGTCATCGATGTCCAGGGCCCCTACGGCGGAGACCAGCTCCGAGGGCGCCATGTCACGAATCAGGCTGGCGCGAACCTCGTCGTTGACTTCAACGAGCACCTCTCCATCAAGCTCATGATCGACCAGGTCCCAGACGGCAAGACGCTTGGCGAGCGGCAGGGATTCAAGCAGGTCACCGATTTCACCACTGGAAAGGTTGTTAATCAGCCTCCTGACACGGTTCTTTGTCCCTGCATCCAGCGCCTCCGATATGTGCTCGAGGTGCCGGGCAGTCTTGTCATCACGCGAATGGTCAAGCATGGCGTAGACAACCTTTAGTCATTGATAGGGTCGCTAGACTGAGCAGTTTTTTGACCGCCTTAGTGAGAGCATTATACGGGGGCAGATGGGGAATTAACCATTCCCGGGCCCGATCAGCGATCGAATTGCGACTGGTCCAGCAGGTTAATCAGTGAGATCTCCGGGTTAACGGAGTGATTGCTGAGCCAGGTATCCAGCGCTTTACGGGCTGAGCCCAGGTGGGTTTCGAGAATCATCTGTTTTACGCTAAGAAGGCTGCGTGGCTGCATGCTGAATTCGCGCAACCCCAGGGCCAGGAGCAAGCGCGTGTAACGCCTGTCGCCGGCCATCTCACCGCAAACCGAAACGGGGATGCCTGCGACTGCCGCCGCCTTGAAGATTTGGTGCAGCAACAGGACGATGCCCGGATGCGTCGGATCATAGAGATGCGCGACCGATTCATCGACCCTGTCCGTGGCCAGTGCATACTGGATCAGGTCGTTAGTGCCCACGGATAGGAAATCGAGGTGCGGGCTGAGCTCCGGGATGGCGAGAGCTGCTGCGGGTACCTCGATCATGCCACCGAGTTGCATCTTTTCGTCAAAGGGGATGCCCTCGCCGCGAAGTTCGTCGCATGCTTCATCCATGAGGGCACGAACGGCCTGGATTTCCCGAACACTGGTCAACATGGGTATGAGGCAGCTGACCTGACCATGCGCACTTGCTTTCAGAATGGCGCGCAGTTGGGTCTTGAACAGCTCCAGGTCCCTGAGGCACAGCCGAACTGCACGCAATCCGAGCGCGGGGTTAGCATGGGCTCTCAGGCTCTCGAAGTCGACCAGGTCAGCACCTTTATCCGCGCCGATGTCCAGCGTCCGAATGATCAGCTTTCGGGCTCCAAGGGTTTTCAAAGCGGCCTGGTAAGTGCGGTATTGTTCCTCTTCGTTGGGTGCGCGGCCCTGGAGATAGAGAAACTCGCTGCGATAGAGACCAACCCCGCAGGCGTTCTCCGCGACAGCGAGTGCCAAGTCGGTTTCTCGCTCGGCATTGGCGAACAGCTTGATTTCGACGCCATCTGTGGTGATGGGCGCCTGGCCCCGTATGGACTGCAGCGATTTTCTAAACCGTTCCGACTCCGACTGCTTGTGTAGGTAATGCCGGAGAATGGATTCCTCGGGGTCGGCAAATACAATACCGTAGTGCCCGTCCAGAACGAGTTGTTCGCCCTCCTTGATGAGCGACTGACCCCTGCGCACGCCCATCACTGTTGGAATGCCCATGCTGCGCGCGAGAATAGCGGTATGGGAATAGGGGCTGCCGTGCTCTGTAATGATGCCGGCGGCGCCCCGTTCGCCAAGTAAAGCCAGTTCACCAGGTGTTAATTCCTCGGCAACGACAAGCGTCTGGGCGAGGCGTTCCGGAATTCGTTTCAGATCAGGATCACTGGGTTCTGAGCTGAGAAACTGTTGAACCAGCCGGAATACTTGGGAACCATCTTCGCCCCGTCCGGCGATATAGCTATCATCAATTTGACGAAATTCATTGAGCAGATCCCCCAGCTTGATCTGCAACGCCCACTCTGCATTGCGATATTCTGTGCGGATCTGTTCTCTGATCTTGTCCATGATGGCGTTATCACTGAGCATCGCGATGTGCGTGCGAATAATCTCCTCTGCGGTTTTACCCCCGGTTTTGTTAATTTTATTGAGCAGCTTCTCGAGGTGATCGCGAGAGGATTCAAGAGCCGTTTCCAGTCTTCGGATTTCGGACTCGACATTAGCGGCAGAGAGTCGATACTCGCGAATGGTGAGTTCGTCACGTTGAAGGATGTGGGCCTGACCCACGGCAATGCCCGATTCCACCCCATGGCCTGACAGCGCGAGCGTCATATTTCCGGCTCCCCAAATCCGGATTCGATCAGGTCAATGAGCGCGGCCAGGGCGACTTGCGCCTGGTTGCCGAGTGTCTCGATCTCAACAGACATTCCAGGTCCGGCGGCGAGGGTAAGCAACCCCATGATTGACTTGCCATCCACCCGCTTGTCTCCGTGTCTTAGCCAGACCTCGCAATCAAACAAGTTAGCGCACTCCACGAGTCGCGTGGCGGCTCGCGCGTGCAAACCAAATTCATTGCGAATCATGACCTCGGCGGATGCCATGAGCTAAGTTCCGCCCGAGGCCCGCTGATAAGGGAACGGCGCGGCGCCATTCACGCCTCAATTTCCCTGTGGTGAATCATGACTTTTGGGAATTCTGATCGCAGGGCTTCAGCCAGGCTTTCCGCGACGTGCACTGAGCGATGTTTACCCCCTGTGCAGCCTATCCCCACCGTGAGGTAGGCACGTTGTGCTTCCTGGTAGCTTGGTAGCCAGCGTCGCAGGAAGGCAAGAATATCTCCGATCATCTCTTCGACCATGCTGTCCTGTTCCAGCCATTCCCGAACCCGGGGGTCACGGCCTGTCAGCGCCCGAAGGTGCTTCTGCCAGTGTGGATTGGGGAGATTGCGTGCATCGAAGATAAAATCGACGTCCTGTGGCACTCCCCGTTTGAATGCGAAGGATTCGAGCACGATGGTCATTGCCTCCTGATCCGGAGCAACACATTTGAGTACCTGGCGCCTTAATTGGTGAATATTGGTCTCGGTCGTGTCAAGGACCCAGTCGGCAGTGGTCTCCAGGGGCTTCAGAATTTCGAGTTCCCTGTCGATCGCGGCGCTCAAGCCTTGCTCGTCGGTGTCCAGTGGATGTCGGCGGCGCGTCTCGGAAAACCGTTTAATCAGGGTTCTGCGATTGGCTTTGAGGAACAGCAATTCGCATTCCACGGTTTCGCTTTTCAGTTGATCCATCCACCGTGGTATCTGGCCGAGGCCGTCTCCGCCAGCCCGGGCGTCGATGCCGAGCGCAACGCGGTCATAGAGCAGGTGATGCTGCCGGATTTGCTCGAGGAACGGGTCAAGCAATCCCGCAGGAAGGTTGTCGATACAGTAAAAGCCAAGATCTTCCAGAGCATTCAATGCAGTGGATTTGCCGCCGCCTGAGAGGCCGCTGACAATGATTACATGAGGAGAATGCTGTTCCATGTCATCAGTGTAACCCGGTTGTCGACTTCAATCTTCCAGCAGAGCCTGGTCCCCGGTGACCCTGCGATCCGGGGACGTGAGGTCAGCTTTTCACCTCCGTCAGCAGCTGCATGAGCTCATTTGCATCTCCGGCCTTGCGCAGTTTCGCCAGAAACTCAGCGTCACCGAATCGATCTGCAACCTGGGCCAGGAGTTGGAGGTGATCGTTGGTGCAGTTTTCAGGAACAGTGAGCGCAAACAGAAGGTCAACGGCTTGTCCATCTATCGCGTCGAAGCCGATCGGTTTAACCAGGCGCAGGAATGCCGCCTGCGGCTCAGTAGTTCCCTTGACGCGGCCATGGGGTATCGCGACACCGTGGCCCAGGCCGGTGCTGCCAAGTTTCTCACGTGCGCAGAAGCTCTCAAAGACCTCCCTTGGGTTCAGGGATGGATCATTGCGCACCAGCGCATCACTGATCAGTTCGAGCAGGCGTTTCTTGCTGGTGATCCGCACATTGGGCAACACGCGTTCAACGCTGAGCAAATCGCTGATGAGCATGGTTCTGACCGGGTTAACTGGTGGGTTGATCGTTGGGATCAGAATCCGGAGGCGACGTCCTCTGAACGACCATGGTGATTATCACGCAGGCGTTGCTTGACTCGGCGGACTTGCCGGTCCAGTTTGTCTGAAAGCCCGTCTATTGCGGCGTACATGTCCTCAGCCGAAGCGTTCCCGAACAAGGTGCGTCCAGCGGCTTTAACTGTTGCTTCCGCCTGCTGCTGATGTTTTTCGACTTTTAGAATAACGTCAACCGAGGCGACCTGGTCAAAGTGCCTGGAGAGTCGTTGCAGTTTTTCCGTTGCGTAAGCCCGCAGCGCTGGGGTGACGTCCACGTGATGTCCACTAATATTGACTTGCATCGGCTGACTCCTTGTTGGCTGGCAATGGAGGTTGGAAGGGTAAAGCGACTGTAATGTGCCTTGACCCAATAAAAAAGTCTTCTGAAGACCAAAATCGTCGGCAGGAAAATTCCACATGGATGGATCGTTGTTTACGTTCCATACCTAAATTCTACTCCCGTGCAAAATGTTTGCCTAGCCCGTGGCAGATTTTCTTGGCCTTGATCGGAAGGTCCGAAGCGTATCAATGATCCCTAGCGGGCATGTTGGCCCATTCCCATTCGTCGATAGGCCCGACGACGCTCGCTGGAAGAGCCGATGCCGAGTGATTCCCTGTACTTGGCCACTGTGCGACGGGCAGCCTTGATATTGATTTCCCCGAGCAAATCGGCCAGGTCCTGATCGCTGAGCGGAGAGGCCGTGGGCTCATTCTCGATAAACATCTGCAGGCGTGCTTTCACTGCAGTGGCGCTGACTGTGCCCCCGTCTGAGGTATTCACATGGCTGGAGAAGAAGTGCTTAAGCTCATAAATCCCGCGCGGCGTGAGCATGTATTTACCTGTGGTCGCGCGTGAGACGGTGGATTCGTGAACACCTGTCAATTCCGCTACATCCTTGAGAATCAGTGGTTTCATGGCGATGTCGCCGTGCTCGAGGAATGCAGCCTGCTGGTCAACGATGGATTGGCTCACCTTCATCAATGTCTGATTTCGCAGCTCAAGACTGGAAATCAACCAGCGCGCTTCCTGTAAGCGTCCCTTGAGGTATTTGCTGTCCTCTCCGCCCCGTTGCCGTAGCAGGTCAATGTAGAACTTATTGAGTTTCAGCCTGGGATCATTATCCGGGCTGAGGGAGGTGACCCATTCATTCTCAATGCGGCGCACATAGACGTCTGGTACCAGGTATTCGTCGCGGCGGTTGTCGAAGCGTGCCCCCGGCCTGGGTTCGAGTGATCTGATCAGATCCAGGGCCGTGTCGAGCGTGTCCCCGTCCGCCTGAGTTTCTTTTTGCAGACGTTCCAGGTCGTTGTCGGCCACCAGGTCGATGTAACTCCTCGCAAGACGCCGGGCCAGTTCTAGCCCGGGCGTGGAGCTGGGCAGCACGGACAACTGAACGCGAATGCATTCACTGGGGTCCCTGCTGGCCACACCGACAGGCTCCATGCGTTGGATTCGATGTAACACGGAGAGAATCTCGTCCGTGTCAACTGAAAGCTCCGGCATCAGGCTGGCCCGAATCTCCTCTACCGAGTCCTCCAGAAAGCCATCAACATCGATCGCATACACAATGGCGACCGCGATTTGAGAATCAGTCTCGGAAAAATTGCCCAGGTTAATTTGCCACAGGAGGTGTTCGCGCAGGGAACCGGTCGATTCATCTGCGATCTGCGGATCCTGGAATTCACCACTGTACCCAGCTTGTTCAAGCCAGGCATCGCCCATGCTGGGCTCATCGTCCCATTCATACGAATCGACGGTCTGATGTTCTTCATGGGCGGTTTCTGATGCGGGCTCGGCAATGGATGTATCGCCCGCTTGAGCGTCACCGGTTTCCTCGCGTTCCAGAAGTGGATTGGCGTCAACCGTTTCCTGGATGTAGTCCCGCAATTCCAGGCGCGTTAGCTGCAGCAGACGGATCGCCTGCTGGAGTTGCGGCGACAGCGCGAGTTTCTGTGTCAGCCGCAGCTGGAGAGAAAATTCAGGCATCGATGCCGGCCCGGACACTTCGCAGTGCGCTGATATTCACAGTTTGAACTCCTGGCCCAGATAGACGCTGCGTACTTCCTTGTTTGCGAGTATGGTCTCTGCATCGCCCTCGGCAAGCACTTCGCCATCATTGAGGATGTAGGCGCGACTGCATATTTTCAGTGTTTCGCGAACGTTGTGATCGGTGATCAGAACGCCGATATCGCGATCCACTAGGTGCTCGACAATCTGCTGTATTTCCACCACGGAGATCGGGTCGATACCGGCAAAGGGTTCATCGAGGAGAATGAAGCGAGGGCGTGTCGCCAGGGCCCTTGCAATTTCGACACGCCGCCGCTCGCCTCCGGACAGGCTGATACCCAGTTGGTCTGACAAATGGGCAACGCCCAGTTCTTCCAGCAGGGTCAATAAGGTATCTTCTCGTTCTTCCTGGTCCAGGTCGCTGCGCATTTCCAGGATGGCCATGACATTGTCCCGAACGGTCAGCTTTCGGAAGATAGAGGCATCCTGGGGCAGGTAGCCGACCCCGAGGCTGGAGCGAACATTGACCGGCTCATGGGTCACATCTGTCTGGTCGATCAATATGCTGCCTTCGTCGGCGGGAATCAGTCCGACGATCATGTAGAAGCAGGTTGTTTTTCCCGCGCCATTGGGGCCCAGCAGGCCAACCACCTCGCCAGCGGCAACGTCCAGCGATGCGCCACGGACAACCGTCCGTTTACGGAAGGACTTGTGCAGATTTCGCGCTCGAAGCATTGTGGTGGCTAACCCTCGTTGGCGTCAGGGGCTTCAGCAGGGTCGTCCGCAATTGTCCCGTCTGTCTTCCCATCCTGAAAGACTTCCGGATCGAGCCGAATATGAATTCGACCGGCTCCAGAGCTCGTGCCGAGCCCCTCGAAATGTTGCTGATTGAGATCATAACGAAGTTGATCACCAGAAATCGCGTACTGGGGGTGCTCTACATTTGCGTTGCCTTTGAAAATGACCAGGCCGCCACCGACCTGGTATTCGATCAGTTCTGCCCGGGCCTTGACCAGTCCCTGTTCCTCGATTTCCTGCTCGAGGTAAGCGGTTTGACCACGCAAGGTCAGTTTCGTGACCTTCCCATCGAGTTTGTCCACCTTGGCCTCATCGGCCTGAATGAGCAAAGTGCCCTGTCGAATTTCGACATTGCCCCGCAAGGTCGTGACGCCGTCTCCGAGCATGCCATCCGTGGAATCCGCCTTGACATCCAAGGGTTGCTGGCGGTCCGTTTCCAGCGCCCACAGGTGGACTGAGTGGCATCCCAGGCCGATTAGAAATACGACAATCTGCGCTCTACTGAACACCATAGAGACCCTGGACCTCTCGATTTAAGGTGAAGCTGCTATTAGTCATATCCAGTGAAAATCCTCGGGCCTTCAGGGTGTTGGTCGCTTCCCGAATGACCACTGCTGCTTCTGAGTGCGCAACTCTTGGATCAATATCGAAAGTGACTTCAGATGAGTCTACCCTCATCCGTCGCCCGTTTTCACGAGACACTGCGACCAGGCGCACCTCACCCTCGAATGTCACATGTTGTCGATCAGGTGTGACGGTGGCCGACTCTGAAAGGATAGTCCAGAGGTTTTCTTGATGCACCATTCGAAACAATGGTTTTTCCACCCAACCCATTCCGGTTTCCGCATCATTGGTCAAAAGCGGGGACTCCATGCGACCAACGAGTCGCCCATCGAGGTCGTAATACAGGGCCTGGAAATCATGCAGCGCATAGTTGAGCTGGGTGTCCAGGCCCACGATGCTTTGATTGCGGTTGTCTTCCTGATCGGGTCGCAACCAGAAACTGATGACGACAAGGCCGCTCAGAATCACGATGCCCCTGCCGGTTCGACGGGGCATCATGTGTCGAGGAACTCATTGATAAGCCGATCGTGATGTCCCTGGGCTGTAAGGATCAGATTGCACACTTCCCGAACAGCACCCAGGCCGCCGCCTCGTTCCGTGACCCAGTGGGCGCGTTCCCGGACGGCGGGGTCTGCGGCGGGGACGGTGACGGCGAGTCCCGCTCTCATCAGAACCGGCAGGTCGATCCAGTCGTCGCCAACATAGCACGTCTCCCCGGGCTGCAGGCCGGTCTGGTTAAGCAGTGTGAGGTATGCAGATAATTTGTCGTCGCTACCCTGGAACACGTGTTCGATACCGAGTTGCTTTGCGCGTGCGGCCACCATGGATGATCGGCGAGCCGTGATGATGGCCACAGAAATTCCACATGACTGCACGGCTTTGATGCCCAGGCCATCGCTGACATGAAAAGCTTTGAGCTCATTGCCCTGGCTGTCGAAATAAAGGCGACCATCGGTGAGAACTCCGTCCACGTCCAGCACGAGCATTCGCACGTTGACCGCGCGCTGAATTAATTGAGCGTCGGGTCCAGTCATTTCAAACAACCCCGGCCGCCAAAAGATCCTGGAAATTCAGAACCCCCTGTAATTCGCCGTTCTCATCAAGCACCAGTAGCCCCTGTATCCGGTGCTCCTGCATGACCTTGGCCGCCTCAATGGCCAAAGCGTTGGGGTGAATCGACTTGCCTCCCCGTGTCATGACTGAGCCGACCTTGGCGCTGTGCGGATCGAGGCCGCGATCCAGCGTTCTTCGCAAGTCGCCATCGGTGAACACCCCAAGGACACGGTCTTTATCGTCGAGAACGACGGTCATCCCGAGCCTCTTCTGCGTCATCTCAACGATGGCGTCCGTAACAGGGGTTTTTTCATTCACCCGGGGTATGTCTTCTCCGCTGTGCATGACGTCGCTGATATGCAGCAACAGGCGACGTCCGAGCGCACCGGCAGGATGCGAGCGGGCAAAGTCCTCTTCGGTGAATCCGCGGGCCTCCAGGAGCGCAATCGCCAATGCGTCCCCCATGACCAGTGCCGCTGTGGTGCTCGAGGTTGGGGCCAATCCGAGCGGACATGCCTCTTCCTGTACCGACACGTCAAGGTTGACACCAGCGTGCCTGGCCAGGGTTGAACCTGGGTTCCCGGTCAGGGCGATGATTTTTACACCCAGTCTTTTCAAGATCGGCAGGATTTGCTTAAGTTCAGACGATTCCCCGGAGTTGGACAACAAGACGGCAACATCTTCTGCTGTGATCATGCCCAGGTCGCCATGACTCGCTTCGGCCGGATGCACGAAAAACGCCGGCGTACCCGTGCTTGCCAATGTGGCAGCAATTTTTGCAGCGATGTGGCCGGATTTTCCGATTCCGAGCACGACGACACGGCCTGAACAGGTGAGCATCCACTCACATGCCAGCGTAAATTGATCGTCGATTCGCTCGACCAGCGCTGTTAGCGCCGTAGTCTCCGTCTCGATCACGGCGCGCGCCAAACTCTGGATCGCCTGTTTGTCCATTCCCTATTCTAACCTTGCATCAGCGTTGTGGTCAGCCCGTAACCACTTGCGGAGGTGACGAAGCGCTGACCCAGATCATGACTTGATAGCCGAGGAACAGGGCCAGGAAAAGGGTTCCCGAACCGCGCCCCATTCGTGCAGGGCCCTTGAAATCTGTTGCCGTGATGTAGAGTAAAAACGTTAACAGAAACATCACCGGGAAATCCCGAATCAGAATCAGGTCCGGCACTGAAATGGGTCGGATCACTGCGGCCACACCCAGCACGCCCAGCATGTTGAACATGTTGGATCCGATGATATTGCCGATCGCCAGGTCATCTTCCCGGCGCAAGGCACTGGTCACGGCGGTTGCCAGTTCGGGCAAGCTGGTTCCGAACGCGATCAAAGTGAGGCCGATGACGGTATCGCTGATGCCCATGGTGCTGGCGATGTAGATGGCTCCGTCTACAAGAAACCGGGAACTGAGTGGCAGGACGACCAGTCCGACGACAAGCCAGAAAATGGCTCTCGGGGTGGGAATATCCGTGGGAATCTCCGCGGCGAGTTCCTCCGCGAGCGGGTCCGCAGTGTTTCTCTGATATCCCAGCCAAACCAGGAAAGCCATGACCACGCCCAGACTGACCAGCAA
This sequence comes from Candidatus Nitrosopumilus sp., assembly GCA_964225175.1. Classification (GTDB taxonomy): domain Bacteria; phylum Pseudomonadota; class Gammaproteobacteria; order Xanthomonadales; family SZUA-36; genus WTJD01. The sequence goes on from CAXQNK010000115.1 coordinate 47,575, forward strand.
AATGATGCCCTCCGAAAAGTCGTATTGATAATCCAGCGCCATGTAAAGGCAGACCAGCATGATCAGGATCAGCAGGGGGTACTCCCGTTTCAGAGCCTTGGATTCCAGGTGCAGGGGGTAGATCATTGCCGTGACGCCCAGCACCAGTCCAAGGTTGGCGATGTTTGAGCCCAGCGCGTTGCCCAAGGCCAGGCCGGCGTTGTCGCCATAGCTCGCAACGGCGGACACGACGAGTTCCGGAGCCGAGGTGCCAAAGCCAACGATGGTCAAGCCGATAATCAATGGAGACACCCCGAAGTTACGGGCCATCGCGGCTGCGCCTGCGACGAGTCGGTCTGCCGCCCAGACCAGCAGGAGGAATCCGCCAATGACCTGTGCCAGGGCGATCAGCATTCGAGTGGGGCTTCCCGCCCGACATACACGGCACCGGTCTCGAACGAGTCGACCTGGAGCGCTGGCGTATGCTGCCTAAAGTGCCATGGATGATTTATCATGCGTCTTCGCCGGTAATTCTGGGTGTACACTCGACCGACATGGGGCCTGACAACGGCCGCCCCGCAGGGCAATGTCATAGTTGCTGTCGGGGCCGGTGTCCGGGCCGTTCAGTAAAGGGACGGATAGTCTATGGATAGCGCAACGATAGAGCAAATGATTCGCGCCGGAATACCTGGTGCCGAAGTTCAGGTTACAGGTGAAGATGGCGTTCATTTCGAGGCCCTGGTCGTCAGTGACGCGTTTGCAGGCAAAAGCACCCTGGCCCGTCATCGGATGGTTTATGCCACCTTGGGCTCCAAAATGGGTAATGAGATCCATGCCTTGGCCCTGCGCACAGAATTGCCAGAAAATCCCGAATCTTAATGGCGCAGATACGGATATCGGGGGGCCCTGCGCTGGATGGCGAAATCTGGATCTCGGGGGCCAAGAATGCGGTATTACCTATCTTGGTGGCGAGCTTGCTGGGCGATACACCCTCCCGAATCAGCAATGTGCCGCATCTCAGAGATGTAACGACGACCATGGAACTGCTTGGACGGATGGGTGCTGAATTGTCCGTTGATGAGCGGATGGGTATCGAAATCGACCCGGCGGGCATGGAACACTTCGAGGCGCCGTATGACCTGGTCAAGACAATGCGCGCTTCCATCCTCGTTCTGGGGCCTCTGGTGGCGCGCTATGGCCGTGCGATCGTCTCTCTTCCCGGGGGGTGCGCGATTGGTTCCCGCCCTGTGGATCTTCATCTCCAAGGTTTGGAACAGTTGGGCGCTGCAGTGGAAGTGCGCAATGGGAATATCATGGCGAGCGCGAAGCGACTTCGCGGTGCCCGCATCGTCTTCGATACCGTCACGGTGACCGGGACGGAAAACATGATGATGGCAGCGTCCTTGGCCGAGGGGCGTTCCGTGATCGAGAACGCTGCACAGGAACCCGAAGTGGTCGATCTTGCACGCTTCCTGATCGCCATGGGTGCGAAAATTGAAGGCGCCGGAACCAACACCATGATCATAGACGGGGTGGATCGTCTCGCGGGCGCTGAATATTCGGTATTGCCTGATCGCATCGAGACAGGAACTTTCCTGGTGGCGGGTGCGATGACACGGGGACGGGTCAAGGTGACTCGGGCGAGACCATCCGACCTCGATGCGGTTCTGGACAAGCTTGAAGAGACGGGGGCAATTATCCGCTCGGGTTCGAACTGGATAGAGCTGGACATGAAGGGGAAACGCCCTCGCTCTGTCGACATCACGACCGCGCCGTACCCGGCATTTCCCACGGACATGCAGGCGCAATTCACCGCGCTAAATTGCATTGCTGAAGGCACCGGTGTCGTGACGGAGACCATATTCGAGAACCGGTTTATGCATGTCCAGGAATTGCGGCGCCTGGGTGCGAAGATCCGCCTTAAAGGAAATACGGCGATCGTGACAGGCGTGGAGCAATTGAATGGCGCTCCCATCATGGCGACTGATCTGCGCGCCTCAGCGGGACTGGTACTTGCCGGGCTGGTCGCGCGTGGCGAGACGATGGTCGATCGCGTGTACCACATCGATCGCGGTTACGAGAATATTGAGGAGAAGCTCGGCCAACTCGGGGCCCTCATCCGCCGCTCGTCGGGTCAGTGAAAGCCGCAGTGGCGGTGGCGCCACGAAACTTTCGGAATTTGCCGGGCTTGTAGGGCCCCGCGAGTCTTCAGCGAACGCTGGAGGATCTGATCTTTGCTAATTCTCGCTGCGCTGCACGCCCGACGTCCGAGTCTGAACTGGCCGCCTGCGTGTAATGAGCCACCGCGCGGTCTGTCTGCCCTGCATCCCGCTCTATATTCCCCAACAGGTAATGGGCCAGCGCCGTGGGAAGACGCTCCAGGCTGTTGCGCAAGTCCGTGGCGGCCGCTGGGGTGTTTCCTTGCTCGTAATTGAGTCGACCTCGGCGCAGGTGCGGCAGGAAGTAACCGGGATTCAATTCCATGGCCAAGTCGTAGGCCGCATACGCCTGTTCCAGTTGCCCGGCCTGTTGTTTGAGATCGCCATCGAGAACCTGAAACAAGGCTTCATCTGGCGTGATGGCAAGCGCCTTGTCGAGCTTGGTGCGTGCGCCACCGAGGTCTTTTTTAACCACAAGCTCACGCGCAGAATCGTAGGCCGCATAGGCAGGTTCGAGTTCGCGCAGGTACGCCAGTTTCTGCTGGTAGCGGTCTTCGCCAATTATTCCCCCGGAGGGCAGTGATTGCGCGGTTTCGCGGTTGCGCTGAACGCGCTCCTGAGAAGGTGGGTGAGAAGCGAAAAAACCGCTGAGCCAGTCCTGGCGGCGATCTTTTGATAATTCAACAAAGGTTTCCTGGAGCTGTATCGCACCGTTGGGGTCAAACCCGGATTCCGACATGTAGCGCATCCCGTAATCGTCCGCTTCGCGCTCAGCGTCACGGCTGTATTTCTGGGAGAGTAGTTGGGCGCCCAGTGCAGGAACTATGACGGCCGCAGCCCGGCCGGCGCTCGAATCTGCCTGGCTGCCCAGCAGCACCATGCTTGCGATCGCACCCACTCGTGTCAGGGTGGCTTTGGACTGCTGTTGGGCGGAATGCGAGGCATCTGCATGCACAATTTCATGCCCCAGGACGGCGGCGAGCTCGGCTTCCGATTTGAGTTCGGTGAGTAATCCCCGGTTGATGGCGATTTTGCCGCCCGGCAGGGCCCAGGCATTCGGCGTTGAGTTGTTGATGACGTGGAACTCAAAATCCAATTCGTCTTTACGGCGCGCCCTTTCTGCCAAGTGCTGTCCGATTGATTGAACGTAGGCCTGTAACTCTGGGTCTGCCACAAAATCGCCACCCTGTTGTTGCCGCATTGGCGCGTACAGACTGTTACCCGTCGTCAGCTCCCATTGCGTGTCATAAAACTGGACCTCCCGGTCACCTGTGACGGGGTTGACGGCACACGCACTCACGACAACCGTGAGACTGAGCAGCAGGGTGCTTCTCATGAAGCTGTGACTGAACGACCGGCAGGCATGCAATGCTGAATCGGGACGAATGTTCACTGTGGATTCTCCCGATTGGATTTCTCGCATGATGGCGCAAGTTTGATGCTATGGCCGTCCAGGCTGAGCTCTGTAATCTGCATTTCAAATTCATTACCCCCCCGCTTCCCGTGGACCATGCGCACGGTGATCCAGTCCAGATCTCTGGCGTGCCAGATGCTCGAGTAACGTTTGCTGTTCTCACGTACTCGCTGAACCTCGACGGCCTCGATGCAGCCGATTGACGTGGCCAATGGGGCAACAGGCAGCGCTCTGAATTTTTGAGAATCGACCTCTTCATCCTCGACTACCCGGGTGTCCCAGTGCTCGTGGCCACGTTCCAATCGTGACTGAATCTCGAGGGTCAATCCTAGTGGATCGACCATGCCGCGTTGCAATGGAAAAACCCGATCTGACTCGTCCTGGGTAATACGCACTTCGCCGTTTTCCCAGTCGAATTCAGCGTCCCAGGCTACTGTTTTGAACGTCATGCTTGCATGATGTGAGAATCGCTCCGTCAGGACATGATGGCCGTCCAGGCTGCCGGACGCGCGGTCCCGCGTTGTGGCGTTGACAAGCCTCGCCAGGCCCTTTGTGCCCTCGCCATCAGTGGACATTTCCCAGCTCTCGGCACTCCTTTCGAATCGAACGCGCGTCTCCAGGCGTGGCTTGCCGTCTATGAGCACGCGATATGCCGCGGTGTAGGAATTGGGTGGCCAGTCGCCGGAGGCAGGCAGGCATAATCCTGCCCCGATCATGGCCGGCATTGCAGTGCTCAGACGCCTAAAAAAATTCATTGCTCTGGATATCGAAGACCAGGGGGCTGCGCAATGGTTCACCATCGATTTCAATATGGTCCTGAATCATCCGGACATCGCGGTGCGCAAAGAGTTGCACAGTGGCAACGATTAACTGGTGCTCCAGAGGCCCCAGCCGGCTTGCCAGGGTTTGTGGTGTATCAGCGCTGTGGATGGCAAGGACCACCTGGCTGATCAGGGGACCGTCATCCAGTCCCTCGGTTACGAAGTGAATACTGGAACCGTGGTGCTGTTCGCCCGCGGCGATCGCTCGTTCGTAAGTATTGAGGCCGGGGAACTTTGGCAGCAATGATGGATGCAGATTGATCATTTTTCCTAGAAATCGCCGCACCACTTCAGGGCCAAGAATGCGCATGTAGCCCGCCAGCACCACAAGATCCGGATCGACGGCTTCGAGGCACTCAGAAATACCTTCGTCCAGAGCTTTTCTGGCGCTGCATCCCGAGGAATCTATCACGGTGCAGGGAATATGCGCTGCCCTTGCATGCCGGAGACCGTGGGCATCTGCACGATTGCTGATGACCGCAGCGATGGAAGCATTCAGGCGCCCTTGTCCGATGGCATCTATGAGTGCTTTCAGATTGCTTCCCGTGCCGGATATGAGCACCGCCAGGCGCAATCGCCGATTGGTTTTCATCCCCGAAACCTGATACCGGTCTGTTGATCATGTTTCATGAAAACGTGCCCAATGGGGAAAACCTTTTCGCCCAGAGCCTCCAGGCGATTGGATATGGCCTGGGCCAGTTCTTCCTCCACCAGCAGGACCATGCCAATGCCACAGTTGAATGTGCGCAGCATTTCCTCATCGGCAATGTCGCCATTGGACTGAAGCCAATCGAACACCGCCGGGCGTTGCCAGGCAGAAACATCAATTTCGACGCCCAATTCAGCGGGCATGATCCGCGTGATGTTCTCGCTGAGGCCGCCACCTGTGATGTGCGCCAGGCCGTCGATCTTGAATTCTGATATGACCTGGATGATCGATTTGACGTAGATCCGCGTTGGGGCGAGAAGGGCCTCGCCAAGGCGTTGAGACGATCCGGGCAGATTTGCATCCGGTCCAAGACCGGAGCGCTCCATGACTTTGCGAATCAGAGAGTAACCATTGGAGTGCGGACCGCTGGAACTGAGCCCGAGAATACGGTGACCGGCCTTGATCTGGCTGCCGTCAATCAGCGCCGGCCGGTCCACGATTCCCACGGCGAAGCCCGCTAGATCATATTCGTCCGGAGCATACATGCCCGGCATCTCGGCCGTTTCTCCACCGATCAGGGCGCAGCCGGCTTGTTGGCAGCCCTTGGCGATCCCCTCGATAACCAATGCGGCGGCCTTTGGGTCAAGGTGCCCGGTTGCGAAATAGTCGAGGAAAAACAGTGGTTCAGCGCCGCACACGAGGATATCGTTGACGCACATGGCCACGAGGTCGATACCAATGGTGTCGTGCTTGTCGAGCATCCGCGCAAGGATCAACTTGGTGCCCACGCCGTCCGTCCCCGAAACCAGCACGGGGTCGGAGAAACGTTGGCTATCCAGTCGGAACAATCCGCCAAATCCGCCCAACCCTGTGAGCACTTCGGGGCGGAACGTCGTCTTGACTGCGGGTTTTATTAATTCCACGAGCGCATTGCCAGCGTCGATATCCACGCCTGCGTCTCGATAGCTAAGGGGCTTTTTGTCGTTGTTCGCGTCAGTCAATGTGGCTTCATCCGATGGTCATTTGGCGCGGTGCATATGGTATCTTATTTGCACTGCTCTGAAGCGGCTTTAGCCCGCCGCGCCACGTGTGGAAGTTCATGCTCAGAATCTTCGTGTTCTCGCTGGGGGTTTTCTGGATCCTCGCGGCCGACGCTCAGTCCGCCTCAGCCAATGGGGATCCGTCGCTCTACTCTGGCTGGATTCCCGCGGTCTCGAAAACCGAGCAGGAACGCCGGGGTGCGACCCCTTCTGCGCTTTTGCACGTGTTACAGAAACTCAGTGGCGAGCGGGATTTGTCGCCATCTCCGGGCCTGGATGAAGCCTTGAGCAATGCCGAGCAATTTCTGCTGGCCTACCATTATGAAGATCACGATCGGGTTATGTCCGATGGGGAGCGTCTGCCGGAGACCTGGTTGATTGTGCAGTTCCAGCCGGCGAGCGTAGACCGGCTTGTCATGGAGTTGGGGCTCAAGCGATGGCGCAAGGACCGGCCCGCGCTGCGCATGTGGGTCGTCATTGATGATGGTCTGGGCCGCCGCTTGTTACCGCTCGAGTACGCTTACATCCAGGAGTCAATGAATTGGGTCGCTGCGCAACGGGGCCTGCCCGTATCCTGGCCTGATGCGGAGATCTCCGAATCCCTGGATTTGCAACTGCTCTGGGGCGGGTTCACCGAGCAAATACCCCCGGCGACAGGGGCCTCGGGCGGTGATGTGGTCATCTCCGCTCGTCGCGTGGGGCCTCAATGGCAATTGCGCTGGAACTTTGATAATGGTCTGGAGACCCTGAGTTGGCGGACCGAAGGGCGTAATCTATCACTGGCCACGGCGGAGGGATTGCATCGGCTCACTGACTCGGTTGCGGCGAGCAACTCCATTCGCGGAGATCTCCAGGGCGATTGGGTTGTGGCGATCGGAGTGGGCGGGCTCAATGATGCATCCGCCTACGCACAGTGCCTGAATTACCTGGAGTCACTGGGGCTTACAGATGATGTGCGGGTGGTGCAGGCAGAGCCCGGCCGGGTTCAGTTCGAATTGGCGCTCAATGCCGATCCCGCTTATCTTGCAGATATTCTGCGCCGCGATGGGTTCCTCGTGCCTGAGATGAGTCCGGGCGCGTATCGTATTTTGTCAGGGTCTGGCGAGGAGTGATGACGCTATGAATGTGCAATCAAAACCATGGCTGGTCTTGGCTTCAATTGCCCTTCTGGGCTGGCTTGTTTATTTGCTTGCACCAGTGATTACTCCCTTCGCCATTGCGGCAGGTTTGGCTTACCTAGGCGATCCTCTGGCGGATCGCCTCGAACATTGGACAATCAGGGGATGGACGCTGGGGCGAACGCTGGCGGTCGTGCTGGTGTTCCTGCTGATGACGCTGATTCTGGCGCTGAGCCTCGTGTTCCTCGTGCCTTTGTTAATCGATCAAGTTGAATTGATGGTGGCGAAATTGCCCGGATTTGCGGAGTGGGTGACGACAACTGCGTGGCCGAGCCTGGCCGGTTTTATGGGCGTTGATCCTGGCATATTGAAGCTCTCACAGTTAACCCAGTGGGTTCAGGGCTATTGGCGAGAGCTCGGTGGTGCAGCATTTACCGTGGCAGGATCCCTCGGCAGAGGGGGGCAGGCTCTGCTGCAGTGGCTGACCAACCTTGTGTTGGTGCCAGTAGTGACGTTCTACATGCTGCGTGACTGGGATCTCATGGTCCTGGGCGTAAGAAATCTTCTGCCCCGGTCGTCCCTCAACCGGGTCAGTCAGATTGCGAGTGAGATCGATACCGTTCTGGGGGCGTTCCTGCGCGGGCAACTGGTGGTGATGCTGGCCCTGGGAATCATTTACAGCCTGGGCTTGTGGCTGGTCGACATTGAATTTGCCTTCTTGATCGGCATGGGGGCAGGGCTGCTCAGTATCGTGCCTTATTTGGGGTCTATCATCGGGCTGGCTGTTGCCGGCGCCGCGGCGTTGTTCCAACATCATGATGTTCTGCACCTCGCGCTGGTTCTCGGGGTGTTCATGATTGGTCAAACGGCGGAAGGTATGGTTTTGACCCCCAAGCTTGTCGGCGACCAAATCGGACTTCATCCGGTGGCCGTGATTTTTGCCGTGTTGGCGGGTGGGCAATTGTTTGGTTTTCTCGGGATATTGCTGGCGTTACCGGCCGCCGCCGCGCTTAATGTGCTGGTTCGACACGCGGATGAATTCTACCGGGACAGTGACGTGTACAAGGAGTAGGCGCGTCGATGCTTTACTCGCCGCAGATTCCGCTGCCCCTGGGTTCGACCCCCGAATCGCGTTTCGATAACTTTGTCGCCGGTTGCAACCAGGCGCAGGTGGATGCAATCCGTCACTTCCCTGACGACAACGCCCCGGTGCTCTATCTCGCAGGCGAGGAAAGCTCGGGTAAAACTCACTTGTTGAATGCCCTGTGCAGAGAGGAGCGCGATCAAGGCAGGACGGCATTTTATCTCAGTTTGGTTCAATCCTCAGCAGCGTCCATCGAGGTGCTCGAGGGGCTTTCAGGTATCGACCTGGTGTGCCTTGATGACTGCGACAATGTGGTCGGGGACCTCGACTGGGAGGAAGCGATTTTTCATGTTTTCAACCGCCTCCGGGCAGCTGGGGGCAAGCTGGTGTTCTCGGCGCGCGCGTCATTCAGAAAGCTGGATTTCAAGTTGCCGGACCTGTGCTCACGATTGGGGTCCGGTCTGCAGGTCAAGTTGGGTCGGCTCGAGGAATCGGACAAGGAGCAGGTGTTGCGCTGGCGCGCGCGTGCGCTTGATCTGGACATCCCTGATGAAGTCATCAACTACCTGCTCAGACGCAGCCGACGTCATCTTGCTGATCTCCTCAATGTTCTCGACCAACTTCAACGTGCGGCATTCACCGCGAAGCGGCGTGTGACGGTTCCCCTGGTCAGGGAGATACTCAAGCGCTGATTCCAATTCGCCTTGTGCGTGCATGAGCCGCCAATCGGGGCGCTGTGCGTGCCACCGACGCGCCGCTGCAGACACCGCCCGCGCACCCTCAGGGCCGCAGGCTGAACGCGCTCCTGATCGTCAGGCCGGCTGGCGTAAAGTGCATGCTCATGTATGTGTGCCTGAGTGCGACGCTTTGCATGCTTGAGGTGTCCAGATCAGATGCCATTTCGCTGAGTCGTTTTTCAAGCGCTTTTTGAGCCTCCATGTCATAACCCACCGACAGGAATGCGCCGGTCTCATTCCCGGATGCGTTGATGAACTGGTCAAGCTCCTGGCCCTCGTCAATTCCGACACCCACGCCTACGGAATCGTTCGTCATGGCGGCAAACAGTGAAGATTCACCCATTTCGATGCCCAGCATCTCGGGGGGGATTTCGACAGGCCCTGCGCCAGGAACGAGGTTGATCCCATCGAGGCCGGGAATAAACATCTGTGCGGTGCCAACCAGCATTTGTGGTTTTTCGACTTCGACCACCATCAGGCCGCGCGAAGTTTGAGGCTCAGGGTTCTCGAAGTCCATTTCGGTCAGCATCATTCGGAAACCATTGAGGTTCCCAGCAAAAGGAGGCAACGGTCGGTTAAGTGATGAAAAAGTCTGATCTGCCAATTCATTCAACGTCTGAAGGGCGCTGCACTGATAGCGATTGGCGATTCGGTCAGAGGCTTTTTCCAGTAGATAATCCCGAACTTTGCCGATCTGGAGCGCGAAAGCCATTGCGAGGACATGATTTTCGTCTTTCGATGCCGGGGGCGTGTCGGTCACCAGGAGTGCAAGCGCACGCCCCAGGCTTTCGTTCATTTCAAATTGATACAAGGCTTCGACCCGTTCTCCGGAGAGCTCGGTTAAGCCAGTCACCATGCGTGGCACGCGGTCTGTAATCTCATCGAACTCTACCGCGCATATGGGTTCAAACTGCGCATGCGGTTGGACCCCCAGGGTTGCGAGGCTGCGGTTCGTAACGCTCTCGGCGTCAAGCATCTCCTGTTTCATAAGACGAAAATCAACGTAACCGGAGCCAAATGCGGTGAACTCTTTGTCCCTGTTAAGTTGCGCGAGGCTCTGGGTGTGGGCAGCCTCCAGCTGGGTGCTTCCCTGCCCAAGAAAGTCGGGCAGAAAGCTGTTTTCAGAGTCTACGGGCCAAACGCCAATGGCCAGGTGCTCTTCGGCGATGTGCATGTAAACGGCCAGCGGTTGATCTTCAGCACTGAATTTCCAGTATTGTGCAGCGCCGGTGTCAATCTGCGGCAGGGTAACGCCCGCTCTCTCTTCGATTCGTGACATCGTGGCTTCGAAAGCCGCTGTATCGTGAAGCCCCACCCGAAACACGGGAAACATGCCCATCCCGTAGAACGCCTTGTGAGACTGCAAGGACAGCCCCAGGCTTTCCATGCCGGCCCGGTTAAGTTTTCCATCCAGTTCGGCCAGCGCGGCTGAAAACAGGCGTGTGGCCGCGTCAGTATGGCCCGTGATATCAGGGTCTTCTTGCTGACGTTCTTGGGCCATGGACTGCAACAGATCAAGGCCAGGTTGCATGATGGCGAGGTAAGCGTCCACGACCTCAGCTGGTGTTTCCTCGAGGTTTGCCAGCAAATAGGGCGTTTTTGCGGGTGCGAATTTCAGCATTGGATTGGAAACGAGGTGGGTGTCACTGGAAGGCTCCTCGCCTTTGCATGAAATCAGCAGCATCGCGCACGATGCCAATGTCACCAATTTGCCCGGGAGGTTCATTTTTTCTGGTCCTTACCTGGTTTATGTATAGGTGTTATACCACACTACAACAGTAATGACAAATTGGTGCTCGACGAGGTCTTATGTGATGCCTTCGAGGAACCCCCGAAGTTGGTCCAGGCGTTTGTGTGTGCCGGCGTCAAACCACTGGCCCATGTGGCACTCGCCGGTGACCAGCTGCTCCTCTACAGCCTTTCGAAGTAAAGGAACCACAGAAAAACGACCCGCATGACAGTGTTCAAACATGCGCGGATGGTAAAGAGCAATTCCGCTGAAAGTTCTCAACTCGGGGCCGATATTGTGAATTCTTCCCGATTGAAGAGAAAAGTCTCCATCATGCGCCTCAGGGTTAGGAACCAGCACCAGGTGGGCTTGGTCGCATTTGATGCTGCGCAAGCGCGCGAAGGGGAAGTCAGTCCAAATGTCACCATTCACCACCAGGAAAGGCGACGGGCCCAAAAGCGGCAACGCCTGGAAGATGCCGCCACCTGTATCCAGGGCCGATTCAGGTTCGCGGGAGAAGTGGAGGTTGACGCCCCACTGCTCGCCATGTCCCAGCACAACAGGCAATTGCCCACCCAGATGGCCTTGGTTGATCACGATTTCTCTGAACCCCGCGCTCGCCAGGGCCTGGATATGCCAGCATACCAGTGGTTTTCCCCCCACCTCGATCAATGGTTTGGGCGTGCTTTCCGTCAGGGGACGGAGCCGCTCCCCGCGCCCGGCGCATAGAATCATGGCGCGCATGAATGATCTCCCAACAATCGCTCCACGGCTTCGAACTCCGGGTAGCGGGGCAGCACATCGAGCAGGTACTGGTAGAAACGCGGGACCATTTCGATGTAGCCCGATTTGCCATGCTCATGCTGCAATTGGGCAAATCGGCCGATGATTTTGATGTTTCGTTGCAGTCCCATCAGGTCACACCAGCGCCGCCAGGTGAGGGGTGCGATTTGCGGACAGGTTATTTTTCGGAATGCCTCCATCCAGTGCTCGAGACGCTGCCTTGACCAGGGTGTGTAGCGGTCCCAGATCAGGCTGACAAAATCATAGGTAACAGGGCCCTTGACGGCATCCTGAAAATCGATAATGCCAGGCGACTCGTCACCGAGATATAGCAGGTTGCAGGAATGCACATCGCGGTGGACAAAGACCTGGGGTTGCTCGACGGCGGCAGCGACCAAGGAATCGCAGAAAGCGTGCCAGCTTGCACGCTGATCGACGTTCCACGTGATGTTCAGATGTTGGGCGAGGTAATAGTCCTCGAACCAGCTCAACTCCCGATGCAAGACCTCCGGTCCGTATATGGGGAGCCCCTTTGTGCATACATTATGTGCCATGGTGCTTAATGCCGCGAAGACCGGCTTGAACAGTAATTCGACCGTTTGGGGTTTCAGGAGGTCTCGGTACAGATCATCACC
>CAXQNK010000116.1:0-34501 GCA_964225175.1 Candidatus Nitrosopumilus sp.
TTGATGGATCGCCCGTGCGTTCTGTCCTGACTGGGCCCCTCTATCATTCTGCACCCAATGCCTATGCCATGAGAGTTCTTATGGATGGTGGCCTGCTGGTCATGCAGCCCAGGTTCGATGCAGAGGACCTGCTGGCATTGATTGAAAAACATGCGATAACCCATTTGCACATGGTGCCCACAATGTTCGTGCGCCTGCTCGCCCTGCCCATTGCCGCGCGGCAAAGGCATGATCTCTCCAGCTTGAAATTCGTCAGCCATGGGGCTGCGCCGTGCCCTCCGGATATAAAACATGACATGATCGACTGGTGGGGATCGGTCATTTTTGAATATTACGCTATGACTGAGACCGGCATCATTGCGTGCTGCGACAGCGACGAGTGGATCGGACACAAGGGGAGCGTGGGCAAACCCGTAATGGGAATCCAACTTGTTATCCTCGACGAGACTGGCGAGGAATGCCAAGCTCTGAAGATTGGAGAGATATGCGTGAAATCTGAAGTCACCGACCAGGTGTCTTACCATGAAGCGCCTGGGAAGACAGCGGCCATGCGCCGCGGAGGCTTCATTGCAACAGGCGACTTGGGCTACCTCGACGAGGATGGATTTCTGTTTATCACCGACCGCAAAACGGATCTGGTCATCTCGGGCGGTGTCAACATATACCCCGCACAGCTTGAAAACGTGCTTACTCCGCTGGCCGGCATCAACGATTGTGCATTTCTGGGCATACCGGACAGAGAATTCGGAGAGCGCCTTGTGGCCGTGATTGACTGCGTGGACGATCTCAAAGACACGGAGATCATGGATCACCTCCGGTCCAAGGTGGGCCGGGATAAATTGCCTTCGCGGTTGTTTCGCTTACATCAACTGCCCCGGGAAGATTCGGGTAAGATCAAGAAACGACAGCTGCGTGACCTCATTATTAACGGCAAGCTGGGATAGTGACACACCACCCTCTCAACGTAGCGATCATCGGAGCAGCGGCCGCACCCGTCGGGAAACTGGCTAAGGATGACCAGGGCAACTCACTGTCAGAGAGTCAGGTGTTGGCACACGTGGTCGCAGATGCCCTTGAGGCTGCAGGGATAGCGCCGAACGAGATCGATGGTGCGATTTTCACCCAACCCACTCCTTCGTGCAGGCAATTGGGATTCGCCACGCATATGGCAGCGAAGCTGGGTCTCAAGCTCACCGGCAACTTAACCGAGGTTGCGCAAATGGGACTCACCGGAGGCCTGGCTTTTGACCAGGCAATTGCAGACATCGCATTGGGCAGGTCACAAATCGCTCTTGCGCTTGGCGTAGCCTTTTCCAGCACGGCCGATCGCGAATTAATGTCCGACTATTCCGCCAGATCAGTAGGTGATGTTGATTTTCACGCCCCGCTAGGACTCACGCCGATCAGTTGGTATGCCCTGGATGCCATGCGGTACATGCATGAGACCGGCTGCACGCGCGAACAACTCGCGGCGGTTGCGGTGAAGAGCCGACGGGCGGCGCAAAGCAATCCGCTTGCGCAAATGCGCCACCCCATCACAGAGGCAGACGTTCTGGACGCGCCCATGATCGTCGAACCGCTCGGATTACTTGATGTTCCACCCATAGGCGATGGTGCAATCTGTCTCGTATTGGCAGAGGAATCAATCGCTCGCGCCAGTAGCGATTCTTATGTCTGCGTTCGGGGGCGGGGATTTGGGCACGATGGGAACCATCAAATGAGTGACGACCCCAGTTCTGATATGACTCGATTTCAAGCCGCTCGATCAGCCGCCGATCAAGCTTTGCATCAGTCTGCCACGCGATTGAGCGATATCCACGTTTTTGAGCTTTATTCCCCCTGCACAATTACCGAACTGTTGGTCAGCGAAGCCATCGGGATATATCCGAGAGGCGAAGCAGGCGTGGCTGCGGCGTCAGGAGACACCTCAATCTCAGGAACCAGGCCCATCAACACCTCCGGGGGCTGCCTGTCACGTGGTCATCCCCCTCCCCTTACCGGACTATACGGTGTCCTGGAGATTTATGAACAACTATTGGGCAAGGCCGCCGATCGCCAGGTACCTCAGTCCGTTTTGGGGATGTGCTCATCCGAGCTGGGCAACTACAACGCTGCACTGGTGCATATCCTGGAGCGTGCGCGATGACACTCCCGCTGATCCAAACGGATGGCACCCTGCCCTTAGCGCCTCATCGAGATGGTGTACTGCGCAGGTTCTGGGACGAACTGGAAGAGGGTCGACTGACCTCAACACAGTGCAGAGACTGCGGACACTTGAGCTACCCACCCGCTGCCCTGTGCCCGAAATGTCTGCACCAGGACCTCTCTTGGGTCACGCTCCCAGAAACGGGATCCTTATACAGCCAAACCACGATTTATCGGGGAGCGGGCGCATGGGATAAGGAAACACCCTACAGAATCGCGATCATCGATTTGGATGACGGTCCCCGCGTGCTGACGCGCCTCGAGGGCGACAGCGCCTGCCCTCCCGGCACCAGACTTCAATTGGTCGTGCTTGTGCTTGGAAACGGGCTGTTACTTGCGGCCAGACCACTAAGCCCCGATGCCCACTGATACCGGAAGCACGCAGAGGCGTGCAGGAGTTTTATTTTGGAAATCGCTGTTTTAGGGGGAGGACACGGAAGTTTCGCGACGGTCGCGGCGCTCTCCGAGAATGGCCATCGGGTTCGATTCTGGCAGCGCCATCGCCAGTCGCATGAATTGCTGAAACGCCGGGGTGCCATCCGGTTAACAGACTACCGAGGCGAGCGGCGAGTACCCGTCTCCTTAATCAGCCACGATCTCGCTGAGGTGGTCAGCGGGGCCAAGCTTATCGTGATTCCATTGCCGGCTACCAGCCACGAGTTTCTCGCCAAAAAGACTGCACCTCACCTGTCCGACGGACAGGTGATTTTCCTTCCTCCAGGGACTTTCGGCAGCTTTGTTTTCGCCCGAGTTATCGCTGAGACGCGGACCAACCTGCAGATTTCAATCGCAGAAACCGGCACGCTGCCCTACCTCGCACGCAAACATGATTCAGATCACGTCGTGGTATCCGTTTATGCAAAGCGCCTGCCAACCGGTGTATTCCCCGCAAAAAATTCAGGCGGCGCCCTGCAGGTGATTAGAGAGGCCTTTCCGGTCATAGAGCCCTGCGAGAACGCACTCTCGGCAGCCCTGATGAATGCAGGCAGCATAATTCATCCACCTTTGATTATTATGAACGCGGGGCCATTAGAGCATTTCCCACATTGGGACATCCACAACGAGGGAACACAGCCCTCGATCAGGCGCGTGACCGACGCCCTAGACGCCGAGCGGATCGCAGTCCGAGAAGCACTGGGTTATGGGCCGCCACACTTTCCGCTAGCCGACCACTACTCACCGTCGGGTGAAGAGTGGATGTACGGGCGCGGTGCGCATGATCGGCTGACCGACTCCGGAGACTGGCGTGAATTCATTGACCTCGAGCAACACCGGTACATGCTCGAGGATACCCATCTCGGGCTTTCCCTACTTTCTTCGCTCGGACGATGGATCGGTGTACAGACGCCACTGGCCTCCGGATTCCTGTCAATCGGAGGCGCGATTCTTGGACGGGATTTCTATGCCGAGGGAAGAACGCTTGAATCGTTGCAACTCGCCCATCTCACACCTTCGGAGATGGCCCATCTTCTGCAGCAGGGAATAAAACCATGAGAGGCCTTCCTGATCCAATTGGGATCATTGGCCCAGGCCGGATGGGCCAGGGCATTGCGCTGGCTTTCGCCATGGCGGGCTGTCGGGTCATGTTGCTGGATCTGAAACCACGCACTCACCAGCAGTTCGCCGCTGTGCAGCAACAGTTCATGGTCGATTTCAGCAGGGAGACCCAACTGCTTTCATATCTTGGCCTAGTAAGCTCCGCGGAGGCTGCAACAATGGCTGATCGCGTGACGATCCAGCCTCCAGATCAAGCGGCCGATATCCCCCCGTTGGCACTGTATTTCGAGGCGGTTCCAGAGGTAAGAGAGATCAAGGAAGACTGTTTCCGGTGGCTTTCCAAATGGGTCGATCCAGACGCCATCATTGCCTCAACCACGTCCACTTTCCTGGTCGACGAGTTGTCGCAGTCCGTGCAAAATCCCAGCCGGTTCGTGAACGCGCATTGGCTCAACCCTGCGCATCTGATGCCACTCGTCGAGGTGAGCACGGGTGAAACAACGTCGGAGGATACTGTTGAACGGCTCGTTGCTTGGCTGCGGGCAATCGGTAAAGTGCCCGTTTGCATGAAAGCGTCCCCCGGGTACATCGTGCCCCGGATCCAGGCGTTGGCGATGAATGAGGCCGCACGACTCGTCGAAGAGGGCGTTGCAAGTGCTGCTGATGTCGATGAAGCCGTCAGGGTGGGGTTTGGTTTGCGTTTCGCCGTCCTGGGTTTGACGGAATTCATCGACTGGGGTGGAGGCGATATCCTCTACTACGCTGACAAGTACCTGTCCGAAACCATCGACAGCGAGCGGTTCAAGGCACCCGACATCATCGACCAAAATATGCGCGAGAATCGGCGTGGCCTGCGGGACGGCGACGGTTTCTATGATTACGCCTCTCGGGACATCGACGACTACAGGCGCCAACGCCTGACTGAACTGGTGGGTATGCTGCGACATCTGAAGCTGTTACCGAAAACGGGGGACGCCGGGAGATGAAAGTCGAGCATTCTCCGGGTCTCTTGTGGCTCAATGGCGCCGCTTTGTCGGAACTGCTCGACATGGAATCCGTCATCAGTGCTGTGCGACAGGCCATGGAGACGGTTTCGGAGGGACGAACGGAACTTCCTCTGCGGCGCTCCATGGCCCTGGCTGACAGTGGAAACGCATTGGGCATGATGCCCGGCGCCCTGCTCGATTCCGACCCGGTATTTGGAATCAAATTGGTCAGCCTTTTTCCGGGAAACCCGGTTCGCGGCCTTCCATCGCACACGGGCATTTACGCCTTGTTCGAGGCTCAATACGGCAGTCCCATCGCATTGATGGATGCTCACGTGCTTACATCCATCCGCACCGCTGCGATGAGCGCGGTTGCAAGTGCCGCACTGGCGCGCGAGGAGAGCGAAGTGCTGACATTGATCGGCACGGGCCAACAGTCCGAGGCCCACATGAAATCCATACCCCAAGTCCGTAACATCCGAGAAATTCGCGTTTGGGGTCGCAATGAGCAGGCTGCAGAGCAAATGGCTCAAAATGATCATCGAGCGCGTGCCGTTCGGGACCTCAATGATGCGATCAAGGACAGCGACATCCTGTGCACTTTGACCGCGGCGTGTCGACCCCTGATCGCGGAACAACATCTTTCCGACGGGATGCATGTAAATGTCGTAGGTTCAAGTCATCCGGGGGCGATGGAAATTGCCCCCGAGGCCCTCCGGCACTGCAAGATATTCGTTGACTACCGTGAATCGGCTCGCCAACAGGCGGGTGAACTTCTGGAGGCCACCCGAGCGGGCATTCTGCCCGAGTCGGTTTTTGACAGGGAAATTGGAAAGCTGCTGGCTGGGAAATTGCCAGGACGGGAGTCGCCCGATGAAATCACGCTGTACAAATCCTTGGGCATCGCTGCTCAGGATCTTGTCACCGCTCGGCTAGCGCTAAAACGGGCAAAATCCAGAAAGATCGGGATCGCCCTGGAAGTTCCTAACGACCTGACAGGCTGACAACGTAGGCCACAAGATCACGCAAATCTTCATCAGACAGCCCCTCCAACGACAGGAGCATGCCGGCATTATAGGGTTCAAAAGGGTGAATCCCATCCCGTATCAGGGACAGACGTTGAAGCAAATACCAATCGCTCATGCCTCCGAGACGAGGCACCACCGCATCCGGATCACCCTGCCCGCTTTTACCATGACAGCCCTCGCACCGGACGTAATGCTTCTGACCCTTGCCCAAATCGCCCTTGATTCTTGCGAGAAACGGAATGTCCGGCAAAGCGGCAATGTAAGCTGCCAATGCTGCCCGTCGCTCGGAGCCAAGATATAAAGGCGCGATCAAAGTCATTTGGCGAGCATTGGCGTCTCTCTGGTGTTCTCCCCGCCTACCCGTCGCGTACTGTTCCAATTGTTTTTCGAGATAGCTGGCATGCTGCCCAGCCAGGCGGGGGGCACGTTTCGCTTCGTTACCCTCCCCGTTCGTGCCGTGGCATGACACGCAGCCGAAATAAACGGAGGCGTGCTCTGCGGCGCTCGCCAAAGACGTTGCAGCAAGCCAGATCAGGATGGACAGAGAAATCCTCAAACTGATCAATCGCCCGTGCTCACCGCACTTTTCTTGGAGCGGTCCCAGTGCATTTGAAAAATATCGGGTCGTGAATAGTGTCCGGTTCCATCAACCCACCACTTGGCGAGTCCGACGTGCGCGAGGTCAATCTCGCCAAACACGATGGTTTCCTCACCGAATACCGGTGGTACCAGGTAGTCGCCGCCCGGTGAAATAATCGAACTTCCACCGTGAGTTGAGTATGTCTCGGCCGATCCGTCTCCGAGTGGTGCCGATTCAGGCAATTGGTCAGAATCCATGATCTCGCGCGCGACCACCACGAAACAAGCGTTCTCATGCGCAAGGTGACGCATTGATGCATCGACGATGCCATCCAGAAATGCATGGCCAGGCCACTGTCCGATATGCACCTCAATGCCGAGATAACAACAGGCATGGCGAGCGGGAGCCATTTGGTGTTCGAAACACATCAATCCACCCAGCCGCCCGCACTGTGTGTCGTACGCATCAAGGTCTGAACCATCACCCATTCCCCATACCGTACGCTCCACCATGGTCGGCATCAGTTTTCTGTGATTTCCCAGCACGCCGCCATCGGAACCGATGAATATCTGGCTGGCAAAGATCGAGCCCGCCGCGCGCTCATGGTAGCCCAGCGCCACGTTGCAGCTTGCTGACTTGGCTGCCTCTGCGATCCGGGTAATTTCTGGCCCAGAGGATGAGATGGCACTGTTCCAAAGACCTTGCCTGAAATATTGGTACTCCGGGTCGGCAGGGGGTCGGCTTGCCCAGTATGGATAACCCTGCAACCAGGCTTCCGGGAACACCACCAGCCGGGCGTCTCCCGCGGCGGCTTCCTCGATCGCAGCTATGGCCTTGTCAACACCACGACGGGCATCGTTAATCTCGGGCTTCCATTGTACTGCAGCGGCGATATAGCTATTCACGGTGTGGTTTCCTCCGGTCCATTGCTGTTGCCCATGTCCAGGGTTATCTCCCAGGCCCCGTTGTTGGTTTCCTCCCAGAGCAAAACGAAACTACCCCATTCAGGACCCCAAGGTGCGTCCTGCCCGCTCTCTCTGAATACGAGATGCGACCGGTAAGACCCCCTGGTGAGCACCCAAGCTCCCTCGCATCGCACCTCATCAACCGTTACGTCAAACCGCTTGTAGGCAAACGTTCTGCTAACCATTTGACCAAATTGTTCAATCGCTTCCCGACCATGGTCTGGCGGACGTCGATTATGCAAGGCAACGGCGTCATGAGCGAAAGCCGCCGCCCATTTGTGAGCATTTCCTGCCCTCAAAGGTGCCACGTAGCGCTCTTTCACGAGCGTGATGAAAAAATCAGCATCACAAGACGCCGAGATAGATGAATGCAACAGCCCGAAAGACAGGAAGGTAAACGCGAAGAAAAAACGTGAAAATTTACTGTCTGAAGTCATGACGTGATATCCATTTGCGGATGGCAGCATGTCTCCGGATGCTGATTGGGTGTGTAAACAATAGCCATGCACCGGGAAGAGACAGTAGTACGGGCAAGACCAGTGCTGTAAATCCGAGTGCGGCAAGCCCCTCGCTTCCCCCCCCGGAGACAGGGTGAAAACCAAGCATTGCGCTCAGTGGCAAGGCAATGCCGACGCCCAGGGCCAGCGCCATTTTCTGAACAAAATAGTAGAGTGCCATATAGATCGCGGAATCATCGGTTAGACCCTTGAAAATGCCGTACTCGATGGTGTCAGCAATCAGCGCTGGCGGCATGACCCAAATCACCGGGGTGAACAGCCCCAGCAAGGCGAAAACGGCACAGGCGATAAAAAGATCCCCACTGGGAACGACATAAAACAAAGGCAAAGCACCGAGGAAAATGAGTCCGCCGATCACGAGAACCTGATGTCTCGAATAGCGGTTGGCAAGTCGTATCCATGCAGGCAGCGACAGGAACGATACGATGTACTGCACCAGGACGAACAACAAAAAGTTTGCTACCGGCAGTCCGAGAATCCAGTCGACGACGAACAATGCCAAAGCGTTGTATACCGCGCCGCCGAGCCAAAGAAAGAAGATACCCGTCAACACCCGTCTCGCTGGAAGATTGACCTTTAACAAACTCAAAGCCTCCATGAGACCGGGGCTTCTCGCAGGGACGGATCCGCGGACGGGTGCATATCGCAGCGCCACAACAATGGTGATGGGCAAAAGCAGCAATACCGTGAGCGTGAAAATTCTCAGGATTTCCCGCAGGCTCGGCTCTGTTCCGGCAAGAAAAACCAATGGGACCGCGGTTGCGCACAAAGTTCCGACAATCGTGCCCCCCTCCCGTACACCATTAATTCGCGTGCGCATCTGGTAGTCTCGGGAGAGCTCCGCGCCCCATGAAAGATAAGGAATCTGTACCGCCGTCAGGGTGACATAGAACAAGAAAACAGCGACCGCAAGATAAGGCAAATTGACGTCACTCGGCGGCATGCACAAAGCCCAGAGTGAAAGCATGAGTAGGGGTAGACCCAGTGCCATCCAGGGCTTACGACGGCCAAATCTTGATCTGCTACGATCTGACCAGTTCCCGATTATCGGGTCTATTACTGCATCCCAAGTGCGAGCCAGCAGAAAAATCAATCCGATCGAACCGAGATCCATGCCGAGTTCCTTGGCGTAAAACGGCGGCAGGTAGACGATCAACATCAGCATCATCATGGACAATGGCACAGCCGGCGCGCTGTACGCCAGAAGCTGGGGGTAAGTGATTGATACTGATTTGGATAACTTGTCACTCAAGGTGCTACACTTCCTCTCAGGTCACTAGGGAAAGCCTATCCGTTAATGCCGCGTAGCGCCTATTCGAAGCAAACACGCTGCTTTGCGGTTCGTATTATCCTGCCAGTCAGATCTCGGAAAGCCAAGCCAATGACAGGAAATCTTCTCCCGGCCGCAAGTGCCAACCGCCGAAATCGGATCGTCTGATGCCGCGTCGGGACCCCACTCGACGTGAATTGCTGCGTGGTGTGATCGGGTGGCTCGCGGCGACACCGTTCGCACCTACAGTAGCCGCATTAGCCTCGGGAAACATATCCGGGCCTGACGATGGTCGGCAATTTCGAGGCACCGTCGTGCGCACGTCCGACGCTCATTACGAAGAGTGGCGGCGGGGCATGGTCTGGCAGATGCACGTGCCTGACAGAAAACCGGGGTTGATCGTTCGTCCCGCCGACGTGGCCGACCTGCGGAATGCGCTCAAACACGCGCAAGATCATTCCCTGGAAATCGCGGTCAAATCCGGGGGTCACAACGTCTCCGGCGCATTCCTCCGTCAGGGGGGAATGCTGGTCGACTTGGCGGATTTTCGCAACGTGGATGTCGACGAGGTCACAGGCACTGCGTGGGTTGAGCCGGCCATGTGGTGTCGCGACCTTGCCCAGGTCATTACGCCGCTGGGCTGGGCCTTTCCCTACGCACACTGCGCCACGGTGCCCCTCGGCGGTTACTTGCTTGGCGGAGGTATAGGCATCAACGGTGACGAATGGGGCGGCATGGCCTGTCATTCCGTGCTCGCTGCAGAAATCCTGTTGGCGGACGGAACACTGACGCGCGTTTGCGCCAATGAGAATCCCGATCTTTTTTGGGCCGTGCGGGGAGCTGGCACGGGGTTTTTCGGAATCATTACCCGCTTCAAGGTCCAGCTATATCCCTTGCCCAAGACAATCAGGACCAATGTTTACTTTTTTCCTTTCCAGCTCGCTCCGCGGATCGCGGAGTGGTTGGACGGTAATATCGACAAGCATTACACGCAAACGGAGACGATGATGATGCTTGCGCATCATCCTGCGGCCGATCGGAATGGGACCGGAGCCGACAACAAGGTATGCATCGCCCGAATTGCCGTATTTTGCGATCAGCTGGATGAAGCTCGAAAACGGCTTAAGCACTGGGGCTCTGACCCGATCACCGAGCACGCCAGCATGAAACTCGAAGACCAGCCAGCGACATTCGAGTCCATGTTTATGGAGAGCGTTGATGTCACCAGGGGACTGGGATTCGGTCATTATGATGTGGAGAGCGTCTGGTCCAATGCCCCCTCAAAGACCGTTTCCGCGCTTATGAATACATTCGTGGAATCGCCATCTCACAAAACCCATGTGGTGATCTCGCCGAGAGCGATCCGGCAACGTCTTGAAGAGAGCGCTTTTTCACGTATCGGTCGAGCATTTATTGGCTGTTACTCGGTCTGGGATGACGCTGCCGATTCGGACCGAAATTTCGAATTCACGCGTCGGATCCTGGCGGATATCAAACCCAGCAGTGTGGGCGGATACATCAATGAAACAGATGCCTTCAGAGATCCCGAGCGAGCCCGGAGCGCTTTCTCGAATTCAGCATGGCGACGGCTCGGAAAGCTTCGTTCAAAATATGATCCGGGTGGGCTATTCGCCAACTTTCCCGGAGTTTAAAGAAAGCTTTTCGCTCGCCGGGGAGCTGCCTACCTGATGGGAAACACCCGGCCTTCGTGGACGGTCGCGCGAACCGGAATGTCTTTTATCACGGAGCGCTCAACGCTCAGTGGATTGGCGCCCAAAACCGTGAAATTTGCCAGCTTCCCAGCTTCGATGCTGCCCACGTCCCGCTCCTGCTGCAGTGAGTAGGCCGCATCCAGGGTAATTGCGCGCAGCGCCCCCAGGGGGCTGGCGCGTTGCTCTGGCGCTGTGACCCGCCCTGATGCGGTCACGCGATTCACCGCGGAATGCATCAGGAACAACGGCTGGGCGGGCGCCATCGGCATGTCGGAGTGCAGCGAATAGGACAAGCCCCGGCGCTCGAGATCACCGAGTCGGACCATGGGATCGGCACGCTCCGGACCCAGGCCCGATTCCCGGTAGCTGTCAGCCAGCGCCACCGGATAATAAGGATTGGCGCTGACCAGCGCACCGAGACGCTGGATACGGTCGACTTGCTGGGAAGTGGAAACAGCAAAGTGAACAATCACGGTCCGATGGTCTTCTCGGGGGGTCCGCTCCTGGCTGCTTTCGAGCGCGTTGAGCACCATGTCGAGCCCCGCGTCCCCGTTGACATGCACGTGAATCTGGTAGCCGGCATCCCAGTATTGGGCGAAGGCGCTCGTGAACAGTTCCGGCTCCATCAGCCATTCACCCTCGTGGCCATCGGTATAGGGGTCCCTGACCTGCATCAGCTGCGAATAAATTGCGCCATCAGCGAACAGTTTGACCTGTCCGGGAAGAATACTGGTCATGCCTTCCCCCCAATCGAGGAGATTTGCCGTCTCGGCGACGGCCTGGTCACCGTAAGCAGCCACCAATGACTTCCCATCCGGAATGAAATAGAAACGAAAGGGTGTCTCGGCAGGCGACAAAGCGGCATTTTGCGCGCGTTGCAGGTCTCTGGAGAGAACCCCACCCGGCTCAGCGGCAAGGGTAATGCCGTTGGCATGAAAATATCGAATCATGAATTCCAGGCCGGCCTTCAGTCGCCCGGGCGTTGCGATCACCGGTAACATCTTTGGCAAAATGCCGAACAGTCCCTGTTCCCAGAAATGGCCCTGCTCATAATCCAGCTGCTGCCGCGCGGTTTCGGGCAAGTCAGACAGCCACTCGGGGGTGATGGTGGCCAGTTCCAGAGCCCGGGTGTTCAAAATCATCTCGTGACAGGACCTGTGCCAGATGATGATGGGCCGGGTGGATGAGATCCCATCGAGTTCCGCTCGGTTGAGATCGCCGTGGAAATCGCCGTGATAACCCCAGGTCAGCAATAATTCATCGGGCGTCTCGAGCGCCTGCTCCGCTGCCCGTAATCTCTGCAGGTAATCCTTGTGATCGCGGGCAGCAGGTATGGTTCGATCGAGCAGGGCCCAATCTTCGATGGCAATGATTTCACTGGTCATTGTCAGCGCCGTCAGCAGCGGATGGTCATGTTGGGCAATGAATCCCGGCACGATTGTCTGGTTTTTGAAACGCTCGTCGATGACGTGTTTGCGATCACCCAGATTGGCAAGGACGGTATCCAGACTGCCTGTTCCCACAATTCGAGACCCCGCCACCGCAACAGCCGATACGACGCTGTGGTCAGCGTCGAGTGTCAGAATTTCGCGAGCGGTATACACCGTGACCGTCGGCGCGATGGGCGAATGAGCATGCAAGAGACCTGTAAACAGGATGAAAGCAGCGGCGCTTGCCAACGCGCTGAGCTTTGGGAATGCGCCAGCGCGAACGAAGGCCCTGAACGATTCCGACCGCGAATTCATGTTCGCTCCCGCATGCTCACTCCGGCCTTTGATATATCAGCTCGCCCCGCTTGAAAGTCTGCACAACGTGCAAATCAGCAAGCTGGTCTCCGGGGACTCCCGTCGGGTCCGCTGACAACACCACGAAATCTGCCAGCTTGCCGACCTCGAGACTGCCCTTGCTGTCTTCCTCGAAATGTTGCCAGGCCGGCCATATCGTCATTGCTTTTAGTGCGGTTTCAACGGGCACCCGATGCGTCGGACCCAGAATATCGCCGCTGCGCGAACGGCGCGTGACCGTTGCTGAAAGCACCCGCATCGAATCCGGCAAAGCCACCGGGGCATCGTGGTGCGATGCGAACTTCATGTTCCGCTCCATCAGCCAGCCCGTGGGCGAGATATTGTCGGCTCGCTCCGGGCCGAGAACGGAGTCACGATGCCAATCACCCCAATAAAAAGTGTGCATCGGGAACAAGGACGGAAATATACCGAGCTCATCAAGCCTCTGAACCTGGTCCCTGCGCAGCACCTGTCCGTGAATCAACACGGGACGATTGTCGACATCCGGATAGCGCGACTGCGACTGCTCGATGGCCGCCAGCAGACGGTCGGTGGCCGCATCTCCATTGGAATGCACCAGAATTTGCCAGCCTTTTGCAAAAGCGCCATCAATCGCTGCCAGAGTCGTTTCCTCATCAATTGCGGCGTACCCGTCATAGTCGGTGGTCTGGCCCGCTGGCGGGACGTGGTACGGGTGGCTCAGCCAGGCCGTCTTGCCCTGCGGGGAGCCATCGATGGTCAACTTTACGCCTGCGACCCGATAGTTGTTCCGGTATTCACGCGACACCTCGATATCCTTGACCGCCAGCACATCGGGGTAGGACACGAGGTCGATGGCGAGTTCACCACGCTCCGCCACTCGGCGCATGGCCTGCAGACCGGTCGCCGTGGCGCGCCCCTCCTGGGCCGTCGTGTATCCGAAAGACGCCAGCGTCCGGGTCCCCTTGATGACCAGCTGGTCGTTGAACTCATCGTCGAAACCCGCAGCAAAGGGGAACAGCACGCCAAACAGCGCGTATTCCTCGAGTACGCCATTGGGCTCTGTGCTTCCCTCCCGGCGGCGATACACGCCACCCGGGGGATCGGGGGTGTCCGCCGTGATCCCGATAGATGCGAGCGCTTTGCTATTCACCGCACCCAGGTGACCCGACTGGTGGATCACGAGCACGGGAAAGTCCGTGGACACCCTGTCGAGGTCATCACGTGTTGGATGTCGCTGTTCAGCCAGTTGGGCATTGTCATAACCGAATCCGACAATCCAGTCGATCCGTTCCACGGTATCTGCCGATTCCTGGCTCCAGTCACGGAGCAGGTTGATCAATGCCTCAATGTCCGCTCCTTCTCCATCGGGTGGTGGCAGCAAATTGGCCACAGAGGCCTGCAGGCCGACGCCAAAGGCATGACCGTGTGAGTCAACGAAACCAGGCAGCAAAGTCTTCCCGCCAAGATCAATGGAATCATGATCGTCCGCAACGGCGCCCAGTGCATCAGCCTCGGAGCCGACCGCAAGGATGTACCCATCCCGCACCGCCACCGCCCCAGCACGGGGCATGGAGTCATTCATCGTCAATACAACGCCGTTACGCACGACGAGATCCCGAGCCTGCACGACCGCGAGGTTCAACGCGGCCAAAACACATACCGCCCACTTAATGGCGTGAGAAATTTGCATCCGTACACTCCTGTCCCGGCCGCGAGCATCGCAGCCTTTTCCAACATGCTTGCTTGGCCCGGTTGCCAAGCCACCGTGCTCTGGGGTGGCGCCTTTTCCGCCCGGCATGTATCACCCAAACTTGATCGCTTATTATCCCAGAATTCGATCGCTTGGGTCGCAACACAATTCCGGGCGGCATTGCCCGGTGGCCCCATCACGCAGCTCAGCCTTCAAAGCGCATTGGTCACAGTTGATTTAGGTCACCCCTCCAGCCCACAGGGCTGTGTTGCAGGTCTCGTCGCAGGTAGAGTTTGACGCAGCTCGATTCGGCATAGAAAACTAAAGTGCGTGGACCACCGGTCAACCCGATCAAAGGATTAAGATCATGAACCGCAGAACTGCTCACAACCACAACCCTGGCATCCGTGGAATACAGCGGCTTGCTGGCCTGGCGCTCCTTGCCATATGCGCAATGACACAGGCCAAGGGTGAGAAAGACCAGGCATCTCTCGAGGATGCACTCAGGCAGGGTAGCGCGAGCATTGGCCTGCGCTACAGGCTGGAACAGGTCGAGCTGTCGGGCGCCAGCAACCCGGACACGGGTTATGACAATTCCGCCACCGCTTCAACCCTGCGCACCACCCTGGGGTTCAGAAGCGGGCGCTGGCAGGGCTTCAGTGCCTATATCCAGTTTGAAAACGTCAGCAACCTGGGTGCCGCCGATCTGCACAACAGCACCACCAACGGAGTCACTGACCGACCGGTTATCGCAGATCCGAAAGGCACCGAGGTGCAACAGGCCTACTTACGCTATAGCCTTGACGACCGTGCTGAATTCACCCTTGGGCGTCTGGAGTTCGCGCTGAATAACCAGCGCTTCGTCGGGCCCGTGGGTTGGCGCCAGAATCACCAGTCATTCGATCTGCTCAAGGCTGATTTGCATCTGATTCCCCGAACGCGACTGAGTTATGCCTACCTGGACCGGGTGCATCGTGTTTTCGGATACAGCGTGGACATGTCGAGTCACCTTCTGAACGCGCCAATCACGCTGGGCAACGGCACACTGACACCCTACTTTTATTTGCTTGATTACGCCAAGGACTCCGGGTTTAGGGAACAATCCAGTCGCACCCTCGGACTGAGCTGGTCCCATGCTTTCAACTTGACTGATGACTGGTCCATGCCTTACCGCCTGGAATTCGCAGATCAAAGAGATGCCGGGGGTAATCCCAATGAACGAGACGCCGACTACCTGAATCTGGAATTGGGCTTTGCCGGGAATCAATTCTGGATTAAAGGTGGATTGGAACAACTGAGTGGCAGCCCGGGCGACGGACAGTTCTCCACTCCGCTCGCCACGCTCCACGCATTCAACGGCTGGGCCGATCTGTTTCTCAGCACACCCGCCGGCGGACTGCAGGACTCGTACCTGGCGGCCGGTTTGAGCTGGGGCGGGCGCTGGTCCGGACAACTTAAAGTGCATCGCTTTAATGCTGACACCACGTTTCTTGACCCGGCAGGCTACAGGGTGGACCACTATGGCAATGAGGTAGATGCCCTGTTGACTTATACCGCAGCCTGGAAACAACAATTTGCCATCAAGATCGCGTCTTATTCAGCGGCTGACGACAGCGTGCTGGGCACGGGCACTGACACCATGAAGTACTGGTTTTACAGCACCTATTCCTGGTAGCCGACAAGTAAGCGAAACCGGCGCGGCTCAGGGACGGTTGTGGTGACGGAACAATTGCAAAAGACCAAGCACCTCGTCTGAGCGGTCCGTAATCATTTCGGTCGTCATCGATTCCGATAGAAACCCTGGGAACGCCTCGGTGAGCTGCGCTGTGAGCTCAAATTGAGTCTGGAAGCCCATTGACCAGACCGGGAAACTGCGTTCATCGCAAAGACGCCGATCCAGCTCAATTTTGCCCTCATGCCGAGGATCCGCTTTGATCGATTTGTAAATGGTCTCCACCGCGGCCTCAGGGCCCTCCAAAGACTGGATAAAATTCCCGCCCCGATACAAAAGCAAGCCGGTGACATCCATACTCTGATTGCGACTCCTGGCCTCCCTGAGCAGACCAAACAGCTCTGTCTCCGACATCGGGCGAACCGCGCTGCTCACGTATGTAATCTGAATCATCGGCACCCACTTGGCTTCTCGCGTCCGGTGACATGTTAGCATCGGGGCGTCGGTTGTGCGCATGGAGACCGACTCCGCATCCGTGTCTGACTCCAAACCATGCGCTGATGGTCGTGTCGAAAAACTTGATTATCTGACACCGTGTCTGTTATAACTGATACCGTGTCATCCAAAGGGATGTCCGACGAACAACTTGAACGGGGGGGTACCTAAATGAGTGCAAATCTCTGGAAATTTGGCCTATTGGCAGCGACCGCGCTGTGTATTAACAACAACACTGGATTGGCCGCGGCCGATATTGATCGAACCCGTCTGCCTATTCCGCAACCGGTCCCGGAACCTGTAACAGCGACACTTCCGCAAG
Organism: Candidatus Nitrosopumilus sp.; assembly: GCA_964225175.1. GTDB lineage: Bacteria > Pseudomonadota > Gammaproteobacteria > Xanthomonadales > SZUA-36 > WTJD01. The sequence continues at coordinate 16,707 of CAXQNK010000116.1, forward strand.
ACGTGCCACTTCCGGCACCCTGGGAGGTCAAAGCACCAGAAGGTGCGCCCAATGTGGTCATCATACTGCTGGACGATATTGGGTTTGGCGCGCCCTCGCCATTCGGGGGCCCAGTCAACATGCCCACCCTCCAGCAGCTCGCCGACAACGGTCTAAGCTATAACCGGTTTCACACCATCGCGCTGTGCGCACCAACCCGCGGGGCATTGAAATCCGGGCGCAACCATCATCGGGTCAACATGGGTTCAATTCCTGAAATCGCGACGGGCTACGCGGGCAATACCACCGTCATACCAGACACGGCCGCGCCCATCGCGGAAGTACTGCGTCAGAACGGCTTCAACACGGCTGCTTTCGGCAAGTGGCACGAGACACCCGGCCGGGAAACCACGGCAGCCGGTCCACAGACCCGCTGGCCCACCCGACAGGGGTTTGAAAAATTCTACGGATTTCTTGGCGCCGAGGAAAACATGTACGAGCCGTCGTTACACGACGGCGTAACCATCGTTGATTTCCCGGACAAGCCCGGCTACCACCTGCTGGAAGATATGACTGACCAGGCTATCGGCTGGGTTCGTCAGCAGCAGGGCATGCGCCCGGACAAGCCGTTTTTCATCTATTACTCATCGGCTGGTTCACACGCGCCCCACCAGGTCGCACCCGAGTGGATAGAAAAATACAAAGGCAAGTTTGACCAGGGCTGGGATGCCATTCGTGCGCAAACCCTCAAGGACCAGATCGCTCGGGGCGTTGTCCCCAAGGGTACAGAGCTCGCCCAGAAGCCGGCCAGCGTACCCGACTGGGACGACCTGACGGACGATCAAAGAAAAGTGTATGCCCGGCAGGCAGAGGTCTTCGCGGCGTTCTCGGAATATTCCGATTACCAGGCAGGACGTCTGCTAAAAGCGATCGATGACCTCGGCGCCCTGGACAACACCCTGGTGATTTACATCAGTGGCGATAACGGTACCAGCCCGGAGGGAGATCAAACCGGTCACTGGAACTGGGGGCATTTCCTCAACGGTGTTCCGGAAACCACGGAGGAGCAGCTCGCCCACCTCGACGAATGGGGCGGACCCACCACCTACGCGCACATGTCCGTTGGTTGGGCCATCGCCTTTGACTCCCCCTTCGCCTTCACCAAGCAGGTTGCCGGCGACTTCGGCGGCACACGCAACGGCACAGTGATTTACTGGCCCGACGGCATCAAGGCCAAGGGTGAGGTTCGGGAACAATTCACCCATGTCATCGACGTAGTGCCCACCATCCTCGAGGTCACAGGCATCCCTGAGCCGACCGTGGTGGATGGCGTGCCTCAAATCCCGATACAAGGCACCAGCATGGTGTATAGCTTCGACGATGCTAGCGCGCCTGAGCGCCACACCGTCCAGTATTTCGAGATCATTGGTAACCGGGGTCTCTATCAGGATGGCTGGCTTGCCCGGACAACCGTCAAGCTGCCCTGGGAGACAACCATGATGAACACCGTCGCGGCGGATGATGGTTGGGAGCTGTACAACACCCTTGAGGACTTCAGCCTCAGGAACAATCTGGCAGACCAATATCCTGAACGGCTGGAGGCCATGAGAGCCACCTTTATGGAGGAGGCCATTGCCAACCAGGTGTTGCCGCTGGATGATCGGCTGTTGGAGCGCCTGCTGCCCTCAGTCGCCGGTCGTCCTACCATGATGGGTAATCGCACCACGCTGGATCTGTATCCCGGCGCCCTCGATCTGGTGGAAGATTCCATTCTCAGTATCAAGAACGTCTCCAGTTCTCTGCAGGCCAGCGTCACGGTGGATCAGGGTGCGGTGGCCGATGGCGTCATCATTGCCCAGGGCAGCCGTTTTGGCGGCTGGTCACTCTATGTCGAAGACGGCTATCCCACCTACACCTACAATAACCTGGGTGACCTGGCGACATTCAAGAGCAGTGAACCGCTGTCGGCAGGGACGTCGGAATTGCGGTTCGAGATTGACTATGACGGCGGCGGTGTGGGTAAGGGCGCCAACACCACCCTGTCAGTCAACGGCGAGGTGGTTAGTTCCGGACGGTTGGAAAAAACCACACCGTCGCGGTTCTCCATTGATGAAGGTACCGATGTGGGGATGGACCGCGGGTCTCCGGTCATCAAGCGTCAACTGAATGACCGCAGATTCAGCGAGTTCAATGCCATCATCAACAAAGTCACTCTGGAGATTTTCCCGACATCCTGAACAAACCGACAATGAGCCCCTAACGGCGTTGCTCGCGCAGGCAAGATATGTGTTGATTGCTGTTTGGATGGTGGGCCGTCTAGGGTTCGAACCTAGGACCAACGGATTAAAAGTCCGGTGCTCTACCAACTGAGCTAACGGCCCACAATGAGTTTTCGCGGAGCGCGAATATTAGTGTAAATCGGGATCACACTCAAGCGTCGGCGGATCCCGAAGATCATGTGCACGCGGCGCTCCGAGGTGAGCGCCGCGGGACCACATATCAATTCAGGACGTTGTAACCCCGCCCGCGCATGCAATTCTTGACCACTTGTTCAGTCTCATTTTTCGTGCTGGTCTGCGCTGACCGGCGGTTCCTGGCATTCCTCGTGGCCGATGCCGCGACACCCACCGCAGCGCCTTTTTTTGCACCCTTGCTGCCTGAGCCGCCGCTTATGGCACCCGCGGTGGCGCCCACCACGGCAACCCGCGCCGCGTTACCCGCGACGCTCTCGCGCTCGGGCTCATTGTATTCAACCTGGCCGCCCGTGCTCTGGCATGCTTCCAGGTCATCGTAGTATTGATTCTTGTCCACACCTTCCATGTCGACCACCACGTTCACATTTTGTGCGTGGCCCATGGGCGCAAAGGCCAGAAGCATAAGAGCCGCGGCACACCATCCGAATCTAAATTTCATGGATAACCCTCATCAACTTTGCAAAGTAAGAATCTAACCCAAACCTTCGATTTCAATAATTACGAAAAGTTCAGGCGTAGCGTGTCGGGTCGGTAATGCCCGCCGCCTGAAAGCCCGCGATGCGGATCAGGCAGGAATCACAGACCGCGCAAGCCCGGCCATCCTCGTCAGCCTGGTAGCAGGAGACGGTGTCGCTGTAATCCACTCCCAGCAACGTGCCATGCTGGATGATCTCAGCCTTGGTCAGGTCTATGAGCGGTGTATGAATGGCCAGTAACGCACCTTCCACAGCCGCCTTGGTGGCCTTATTGGCCAGGCTTTCGAACGCGGCGATAAATTCGGGGCGGCAATCCGGGTACCCGGAATAGTCGACCGCGTTAACGCCTATGAAAATAGCTTCCGCCTGCAGCACCTCAGCCAGGCCCATAGCCAGCGATAACATGATGGTATTGCGTGCGGGCACGTAGGTGACGGGTATGCCCTCGGTGCCGCCTTCGGGTACTTCGATATCATCGGTCAATGCCGACCCGCCGATCGCTCGCAAATCGATATCAACGATTCGCAAAGGCACTCCCGTGGCGCGCGCGACTCGTTCCGCGGCCTGCAACTCGGAACGGTGCCGCTGGCCGTAATTGACCGCCAGCGCGTGACAATCAAAGCCCTGATCCTTCGCCATGGCCAACGTGGTGGCAGAATCAAGGCCACCGGATACCAACACCACCGCGCGCTTCACCGTATTCATTTACCGGGCACATCCCCCCACAATATTTTATGCAACTGCAACTGCAGGCGAACAGGCAGATGATCTTCCAGTACCCACTCTGCCAGTTCCGTGGCGTCCTGCTGACCCCAGGATGGCGATACCAACAGATCACAGCGCTGATCGATTTCGCGCTCTGCAATTTGCTGCCTCATCCATTCATAATCCGCCCTTGAACAGATCACGAACTTGACCTGGTCATGGGGCGTCAACAGATCCAGGTTGGACCACAGGTTTTTTGAAGCCTCGCCCGATCCTGGCGTCTTTAGGTCAAGTACGCGGCTGACGCGTGTATCGACCGCGCTGATGTCCATGGCCCCGCTGGTCTCCAGAGATACCTTGTAACCCTCGTTACACAGTCGTTCCAGCAGATCAGCGCAACGCCTCTGTGCCAGCGGCTCACCACCGGTGACGCAAACATGCCGGACGCGACTTGCAGATGCTTCATTGACAATTGCGTCGAAATGCCACCAGTGTCCGCCGTGAAAAGCATATTCACTGTCACAGTAAACGCAACGCAACGGGCAACCCGTCAGGCGTATGAACAGTGTGGGCAGACCCGAGTCACGAGCCTCGCCTTGCAACGATACGAAAATCTCCGTGATTTTGAGCTGATTTTCCCTGCTGTCGGGTGGTGCCGATGGCAACTGCGTCTGGGACATGGTCTTGAGAGGCTTCGATACCGGAGTCGGCAATCGCGAGCGTTTCACACGCCGCCGGAGGAATCAGAAATGCCCTTCGAGGCGCATGCTTCGCAGGCGACTTTCAGCCAGCCTGGCCAGCGTCGTGCTGGGGTACTGCTCCTGGACCTGGGTGAGCGCCGCTCGCGCCTGGTCCCACTGTTTGAGCTCATAGTGCGTGTAGCCTATTTTCAACAGGCTGTCCGGCACCTTGGAGCTGTCCGGGAATTGTTCCTGTAGCGCTGCGAAAGCGTCGAGTGCCAGCTCGTAATTCCGGGTTACGTAATAAGACTCTCCCAGCCAATACTGAGCATTATCTGCCAATTCACTGGCCGGGTAGCGCTGCAGAAAGCGCTGAAATTCATCAGCCGCATCCGCGTAGCGCAGGTCTTTCAGAGCCTGGAATGCCGAATCGTAAGCTGCTTGCTCCGCTTCGGGCGAATTGGCCACGGTACGCGCCTGCGCCTGCGGCACCGCCAAACCGGTCACTGATGATTGGGTGGTGGTGGGTGCGCGCAGCTCGGGAACGTCGACGGGCTGTGCGGGCTGGCTCTCTCTTGGCACCTGAGCGGAATTCATGGCCGCAGATCCGCTCTCAGCTGAGCCGGGCAGGATCACCGTACCCGCTGCCGCCTCAGTGATTCTTTGATCAAGATCGAGGTACTGGTCGCGCTGACGTCTTTTCAGGGTTTCGATTTCGAACGCCTGTTCCTCGATGCGTCCGCGCAGCATGCGGATTTCGTCCTGCATCTGCTGCATCTGCATCACCATTTCCATCATTTGCTCGCGATCAGGCTCATCTTGAGCGATCGTCAAGGCCGGAATGGCAATGGCCAGCGCGAGGCTGGCCATTGTGTAGGCATTCAATCTGATCATGATCAGCGCGCCGTGTAGACAATCTCCACGCGGCGATTCTGCCACCAGCAATCATCGTCGCTGACCCGGCACACAGGCCGCTCTTCACCGTAGCTCACGACATCAAGCTGTCCGCCACGCGCTCCGCCAGCTGACATCAGCCCGGTGACGCTGTTGCCGCGTCGCTCGCCGAGGCCGAGATTGTATTCGCGCGTTCCACGCTCATCCGCATGCCCCTCGAGGGTCACGCGGGCGCTGCCGTTCGCCGCCATGTAGGCCGCGTGGGCTGCAACGATACTCCGATATTCAGCCTTAACGTCTGACTTGTCGAAGTCGAAATAAATAACGCGCTTCGACAGCAGGCTTTCGCTGTTGTCGAAATTGCGAGAATCCGTGTAATCACGAGGGTCCGGTGCCGCTTCCGTCACGACCTCTTCCGTCGGTTCGGGGGCCGGTGGCGCCTCGGTGGTGCTGGTATCAACTTCCGGGGTGGTCTTACACGCCGCAATCACGGTAGCGATTGACAGGGCGAGCAGCAAGCGCATCGCGATGTTCATTGGAGCCTCCTGGTTTTTGTACTGTTGCCGGCCAGGCCGGCAAGCTCGATAGTTTACCTGATAACGGGCGACCACGCCGGTTCGCGAACATCCCCTTCACTGAGGATCAGGCGCTGGCGAACATTACCGTCTGCCGAGACGGCTGAGAGTACCCCACGTACCCCGTCCCGAGTCGCATAAAGAATCATGCTGTCGTTGGGAGCGAAGCTCGGGGACTCGTCCAACACGCCCGGCGTCAGCACCTGCATACGTTCCGTTTCCAGGTCCCACAGCGCTATACGATACTCGTTTCCTCTGCCATGCGCCACAGCTAAACGTAACCCACTCCGAGCAACGCTTACGCGGGCATTGTACTCACCCATTTTTGTCACCCGAGCGGCATCACCACCAGCGGCTGCGACCCTGTAAATCTGTGGCCTGCCGCCTCTGTCTGAGGTGAAATAAACGAATTGGCTGTCGGGGGACCAGGCGGGCTCGGTGTCGATGGCCCAGTGTCGGGTCAACTGCCTCGTGGCTCCGGTGGCCAATTCCCTGATGAAAACCTCTGGATTGCCGGTTCTTGACAAGGTTAATGCCAGGTAACGTCCGTCTGGAGAGAACGCCGGAGCGCCGTTGATGCCCTTTCCGGACGAAACCAATTCCCGAGCGCCAGTTGCGACTTCCTGTATGTAAATGGCCGAGTTGCCCTTTTCGAAGGAAACATATGCGAGCCGCTCTCCATCGGGCGACCAACTGGGTGACAGCAAGGGCTCAGGCGAACCCACAATCGACTGCGGATTAAATCCATCAGCATCGGCGACCACTAATTCGTAACGCAGCGCGTCATTGAGTTCGGTCGCTGAGATGTAAGCGATCCGAGTGGCAAAAGCTCCCGGTACGCCCGTTAATTTTTCATACACGGCATCTGCGACGCGATGCGCGCCAAATCGCAAATCACCTGGCCCCACGGTCGTAATCTGGGACAGAAGACGCTCCTGGGTATGCACGTCAAACAACTGGTAAACGATGTCGTATCCCGATCCTCCCGGAGCATCGTTGATCCAACCGATCAGCAGGTAATCGGTTTTCAGAAGGCGCCAGGTCCCAAAGCGAATGGATTCAGCATCCCTGGGCTGATCCACCATGTCCTGCTCGGCCAATGGCTCAAACAACCCGGAACGATACAGATCTGCCGATATCACATCGGCAGCTCCGGTTATGGGCGGCGGCCCGGCTGCTCGCCAATCAAAGGGCACGACGGCAATGGGCAGCGCCGCCGCATTACCCTGCACGATTTCGATTTCCAGCTTGGCCTGCAGCGAGGCAGAAAACACCCAGGTCATCGCCATCAAAACGACCAGGCCCCTGCTTACGTGGGTTTTTCTCATCAATTCAGTCACCGTCATAAAGAAACAGAAAATCAATCTCTCGTTCGAACACGTCTTCAAAACCCCGGTACGGGAGTGAACCTGCCCGCTCTACCGCGGCTACCAGCGATCGGCGCGTTGCCTCGTCACCATTGCATTGGCCGGCAATGGTGGCCGATATCACCTCTCCACCAGGTATCTGGATAATTCTGAGGGTGCAGCGCAGCCCCGCGCGTGCGGTGGGTGGTCGCAACCAGCTCTGTGTCACTTGTGATTGTATCGCCAGAGTGTATTGATCCTTTAACGTTGCCAACTCTCCTGCTCTGAAAGCCGCCTGGTCGGCGGCCAGTGCGGCCTGGCGCTGTGCCGCGGCTTCAGCCTGGCGCTGGGCCTCGCGATCCGCCTCGCGGCGTGCGGCCAATTGCTTGAGGCGTTCCTCCTCCAGCTTCGCCTGGCGTTCTGCTGCAGCGCGCTGCTGACGTACTTTTTCCAATTCGGACTGCCGTCGCTCGAGCTGCTCCTGACGCTCACGGTCCTGCTGCTCGCGCAGCTGCTGCAAGCGCAGCTGTTCGGCCCGTTGTTTGCGAACCTTCTCTCGCTCAGCCTCAAGCTCGGCCTTGCGTTCTCGCGCCTGCTGTTCGGCCAGCGCCTGCGCCCGGCGCTCTCGGGCCGCCTCCCGCTCCACCGCGCGCTGGGCCTCCCGCTGCGCCGCTTCCCGCCGCGCCTTAATGGCCCCCGTGTCGACAATGACCGCCTCGATCAACAGGCCCTTGGGTTGGGGTGCGCGGAACGGAGTCCACTCCATTGTGCCCAACACGATCAAAAGGCCCGCCAACAGATGAACACCCAGGGAAAGTCCCAGTGCACGGGTCTGTGCCCACAAGGCCTGCATGCTCAGCCGCCACCAAGCCCTGCCGGATCATCCAGGGGGTCACTCATCAGCCCGACCCGCGTGACACCGGCCTTTTGCAACAGGACCATGGCCTCGTAGACCTTACCGTAACCCACGGACTGGTCCCCACCGACCAACACCTGCACGTCCGGGTTTCGACGCACGATGGCGCCAACGGTTTTTACCAGAGAATCCGGGTCAATCAGGCCGCTGCTGGTGCCATCAAGATCACCCCCGGCATTCAGGTACAGATCACCATTTTTAAGCACGGTCACCACGAGGGGCTCCTCTCCCTGTCGTGACTCAAGCGGCTCGGCATCGGCCTCGGGCAATTCCACCTCAACGCCGAGGTTGAGCAGAGGAGCGGTAATCATGAAAATCACCAGCAAGACCAGCATGACATCGATGTACGGACCCACGTTGATCTCCGACATTGGTCTGCGTTTTGCTCGCCGTCCCTGCATGCCTGCTCAGCCCCCGAGCGACTCATGAGCCTGGCGGTTCAGGATGCTGGAGAACTCTTCCTTGAAGTTCTCGTAGCGCAACTCAAGGCGGTCGACCTGGTTGGAAAATCGGTTATAGGCAATGACCGCCGGTATCGCAGCGAACAGGCCCATCGCCGTGGCGATGAGGGCTTCAGAAATACCTGGAGCCACCATGGCGATCGTCGCCTGGTTGACATTGGCCAGAGCCTGGAACGAAGTCATGATGCCCCAGACCGTTCCGAACAATCCGATGTATGGGCTCGTCGAGCCCACCGTGGCCAGGAAGCTTAAATGGTGCTCCAGCTCGTCCGCCTCCCTGGTCATGGCGATGCGCATCGCACGTTCTGATCCTTCAACCACCCTGTCTGCCGCCATGCGCCCCTGCTCCCGGAGACGCAAAAACTCGGCGAAGCCGGCGCGAAAAACCTGCTCAAGCCCGGTTGAACCCGCGTCGTCGCGTTCAATTTCCTGGTAAAGCTGCAGGAGCGCAGACCCAGACCAGAAACGCTCCTCGAACTGGTCAGAGTGTTTTTCCGCGTCGTTGAGCATCTGTCGTTTCCGAAAAATGATCATCCAGGAGGCAACCGAGGCCGCCAGGAGCACGAACATCACGAACTTCACCACCCAACTGGCGTTCATGATTAACTGCCATACCTGTAAATCCGATTCCATTTGCACTAGGCCTCTCTGTTATTTTCGGTTTTCAAGCGGTCATTTTCTCTGAAACATGCCGCGGCAGCCGGACCGCCCGAAAGCTGCCCGCCGCCAGGCTGACTGCCTCGACACGCGCCCTGGACAGCAATTCACCGTCCGCCGTGCGTGTCATTTCCTGGCGCACAATAATCCGGGCACCCCTTGGGGTTTCTGGTATTGCACTGACTCTCAGCTGGTCATCCAGCCGGGCCGGAAGCAGATAGTCGATCTCCATCCGCCTCACGGCAAACACGATACCGTGCGTTTGCGACAGTTCGGACTGTTCAAAACCCAGCGCACGCAGCCACTCGGTTCGCGCCCGCTCGAAGAAGTTCAGGTAACGGGCATGGTAAACCACACCACTCGCATCGGTATCTTCCCAATACACTCTCATTGGCCAGACAAATGCTTTGGCGAATGGTTCAGTCCCGTCAGTCATAACGCATGTTGCGATGCAAAGGGGTTAACTTTCAGGCTCAAAAAGGCCATTTTCAGGGCGGCCCGGATGTTTGAGCCCGAAATGCGCATAGGCACGAGCAGTTGCCATCCGCCCGCGCGAGGTCCGGGAAATGAAACCTTGCTGAATAAGGTAAGGCTCGAGCACGTCCTCGACCGTGCCGCGTTCTTCGGACAATGCCGCGGCAATGCTTTCCACACCCACGGGGCCACCCTCGAACTGGTCGATGATCAATCGGAGCAAACGCCGGTCCAGTACATCAAAACCGCAGTCGTCAACCTTGAGCATCTGCATGGCGCCGTCCGCGATATCCGAATCAATAAAGCCTTCTCCCTTCACTTCCGCGAAATCCCGAACCCGCCGCAGCAGTCGGTTTGCCACCCGGGGCGTTCCACGTGAGCGACTGGCGACGCCCATTGCCCCGTTTTCATCGATCTCGATTCCCAGAATTCCGGCAGATCGCGTGACAATCTCAGCCAGTTCCTCAGCGGCATAGAATTCGAGGCGCTCCACGATCCCAAACCGATCCCGCAAAGGCGAAGTCAAAAGACCTGCCCGCGTGGTGGCGCCCACCAGAGTAAATCGCGGCAGATCGAGTTTGATCGAGCGTGCTGCCGGCCCTTCACCAATCATGATGTCGATCTGAAAATCTTCCAGAGCCGGGTACAAAACCTCCTCGACAACTGGTGAAAGCCGATGAATCTCGTCGACAAACAATATGTCGCCTTCTTCGAGGTTGGTCAGTATCGCGGCAAGATCTCCCGCGCGCTCCAGAACCGGCCCGGAGGTTTGTCTCAGGTTGACGCCCATTTCGTGTGCGATCACGTGAGCGAGCGTGGTTTTTCCGAGCCCGGGCGGGCCAAAGATCAGCACATGATCCAGTGCCTGGCCGCGGCGGCGGGCCGCCTCTAAATAAATTTCCAGCTTCTCCCGCATCACGGGCTGGCCGATATATTCGGACAGCGTGCGCGGGCGCAGGCTGGCATCGATGGAGGGGTCCTCCCCGGCGTTCATCGGCGTCACTACGCGGTCGATACCGTCACTCATGAGGCGCACCCATCATGCGTTCGCCCTGGATTTCAATGCCTTTCGAATAATGTCCTCGGTGTTCATGTCCGGCTCTGCTACAGACTGAATCATCCGGATGACCTCTGCCGGTTTATAGCCCAGGGCCTGCAGGGCGCTGGCTGCCTCGTCAGAAGCCGCCGGCGGGCCTGTGCCGGCTGGTTTTAACACGGGCACATCGGGCAGTTTATCGCGGAGTTCGATGATGATCCGCTCCGCGGTTTTCTTGCCAATGCCCGGAAGACGCGTCAGCGCCGCGGCATCGCCATCGGCCACATAACGCGCCAGTTCCTCGCCTGAGGCGCCGGAAAGGATCGTCAGCGCCAGCTTTGCACCGATGCCGCTGATTTTCAGCAATTGCCGAAACAGGGTTTTTTGTGCAAGGTCAGAAAATCCATAGAGGGTCTGGTGGTCCTGGGCGATCTGAAGGTGCGTGAGCAAAATGGCAGGTTGACCCGCCTCCGGCAATGCGGCAAGCACACCGGTGGGTACTTCGACCTCATAGCCCACCCCGCCGCAATCGATGACGACGCACGGCGGATCTTTCTCTACCACGATTCCCGACAGGCGCGAGATCATCGCTGTTCTTTCGAATTATTCGGCATGGGTCTCAACCGGTGACCTCCGAGATCCTGTCGACCGTGGACTGGGTATGGTGGTGACATAATGCCACAGCCAGCGCATCTGCGGCGTCCTCGGCCAGCGTCTCGCGTAATCCCAGCAAAACACGCACCATGTGCTCGACCTGGGCTTTGTCTGCGCCACCCCGCCCGACAATGGCCTGCTTGACAGACCGTGGCGAATACTCCGCAACGGCCAATTCGCCGTTGACGAGCGCCGTGATCGCAGCACCACGAGCCTGTCCCAGCTTGATGGCTGAATTCGCGTTGTGACTGACAAAAACGCTTTCAACCGCGGACTGATCCGGTCGGTACTCGCTCACAAGATCGCGAATGCCTGTGAAAATGAGTCCCAGTCGTTCAGGGAAGGTGCCGTTGCCGGTTTTGATGACACCATGACAGATCGCCGAAACGCGATCGCCCCGGGCTTCGATGATTCCGAAGCCAGTTCGTCGCGACCCCGGATCAATGCCGAGTATGCGCATCAGCTACCATCAGTCTTCGTAGGCCTCTGCCGGGATGTCAGCATTGGAATAGACGTCCTGCGTGTCGTCGAGATCCTCGAGCATATCCAGAAAGCGCAGCACTTTCTGACCGGTTTCCTTGTCCAGCGCGACCTCGGTGCTGGCCCGCATGGTCACCTCGGCATTCTCAGGCGCGAGGCCTGCAGACTTCATCCCCGCAACGACGTCCGCAAAGGATTCAGGGCTCGTCAGTACCTCGATCGAACCGTCATCGGCGGTCTGGATGTCGTCTGCTCCCGATTCCAGTGCCACCTCCATGACCTCGTCTTCTGAAGTGCCCGGAGCAAAATTGAGTACCCCGACCTTGTCGAAAAGGTAGGCCACCGAGCCATCGGTCCCAAGGTTTCCGCCATGCTTGGTAAAGGCATGACGAACCTCGGCAACGGTTCGATTACGGTTGTCAGTCACGCACTCCACGAGCACCGCGACGCCACCGTTGGCATAGCCTTCGTATCGGATTTCCTCGTAGGACACGCCATCCAGATCGCCGGTGGCTTTCTTGATTGCCCGCTCGATATTGTCCTTGGGCATATTCGCTGCATTGGCCTTGTCCATGTCCAGTCTCAGACTGGGGTTGCTGTCCGGATATCCCCCGCCCTCCCGCGCGGCGACCGTCAATTCCCGATTGATGCGAGTGAAAATCTTGCCTCGCTTGGCGTCAACGGCCTTCTTGCGATGCTGAATATTGGCCCATTTACTGTGTCCCGCCATTAAATATTCCTGAACGACTCAAACCAGCCCCAAATTTTACCACGATCAACATCCGGCCCCCATGATTGACGCGGAGAGAATCGAATTAAAATACGCCGTGCTCTTGGCAACGCATATCCATTTTTCCGACCCGGGCGGGGCACCGAAAACAGAGCAGATCAGCAGCCCCGCTGCTGGTTTGGGCTGCAAGCATCAAGCACTTTTCAAATCAAAATCGGGCGACCGGCTTGATCAGGTCAGCTAAGCGGTACGGCAAGATTGGTGCTCATGAACCGCTCGCTGCCTCCGGGTTGCGACAGAATGTGCCGGTCGTCAGAAAGTGATCTGCCTGTATCGCCACCGCTCGGGCGAGCAGCATGCCACTGTGCGTCACCGGCAACACCAGGTGATCAGCCAGGGCCTCGGCGAGCGTCTCTTCCACGGCAACGGTGCCATCATGGGGAGGCTCCAGCGCGCCTGAAATCCGCCCGAGGCCGAGGGGCTGATTGCCCGCAATAACGCCCGTTTCCCTCGGAAATTCAGTAATCTCTTGCTGGTCCGCAAGCCTGGGCCCGGCCGCACCCAGCAACCACCGGCCACCGGGCCATGATCTCAACACACGTGCCACGCCGCTGCCGTGCAAGGGCGAGCCCAGCAACACCAGGCGGCCTGGAGGGCACGCCAATCCTTGGTTCAGCATGTCCAGCATCAGCAACCCACCCAGGCTGTGCCCTACGAGGTCCACGTGATCGGCGCCCCCCCGAGCGATGAAATCGGCCAGTGCTGCGGCATTGCGGGCGTTTTCGTGTGTTCGGGACGGGTAACTGAAACTTCGAACGCGACGCCCCAGGCGGGAGAAGTACCGCCGCATTGGCGACATTGACCAAGCCCCGTACCACAACCCATGAACGAGGACGAGTTCGCGGTATTCAGACACGGACATCACGCCCGAGACGCTTCAAGCGTCGCGCTCTTCGCCAGGATTCAATTGTGATCATGATCAGCGCAGTCCAGATGCAGACAAAGGCGACGCCGTGTCCCTGCGTGAAGGGTTCGTTCCAGACGAGGATTGCCAAAATGAAAGTCATACTTGGAGCGATATACATGAACAGGCCGAGTATGGACAGCGGCAGAATCTGCGCGGCTCGATTGAACATGATCAGCGGCAGCACCGTGATAAGCCCCGCCGCAAGCAGCAGGCCGTCAGTCACCGCATCGATATGAAGAAAATCGAGCGAGCCATTGAGCCCACGATAGCCCATGAACAGTAATGCCGCCGGGAACAGTAACAGCACCTCCCACATCAGCCCGGTCATGGGGCCCACGAGCAGGCGTTTTCGGGTGAGGCCATACAGACCAAAAGTCAGGCCAAGGGCCAATGAAACCCACGGCGCCTCTCCTAAAAACCACGCTAAGTAGACCGTGCCAATGGCGGCGAGTCCCACTGCGGCGGCCTGGTTGGGAGTCAGGCGTTCGCGCAGGAACAGAAAACCGAGCAACACATTGACCAGGGGATTGATAAAGTAACCCAGGCTGGTGGACAGCACCCGGTCATTGACCACCGCCCAGACAAATATGAGCCAATTGGTAGACACGAGCACGCCAGACAGCAAAAGGCCGAGAATCAGGCGAGGTGGCAGCCGTAGTTTGCGAATCCAGCCCCAGCCATCGCGGTACAACAGGAACAGAGCCATAACCGGCACCGCCCAGATCACTCGATGAGCGATGATCTCCCAGGGATCAACCTCGGGAATGGCCTTGAAGTAAAAAGGCGCGAATCCCCAGAAAACATAGGCTGAGAGCGCGGAAACATAACCCAGTCGCTGAGATTGCTGTGTGGAATCCATCGAAGACATGGGAGGTCGGTTAATGTGGCGCGCCAACCGGCGCCGGCAACGCAAACGTTACGTTATCTTCGCAGATTTGTCATTGAGCAACGCTCAGGCGCCCACCGCAGCTTATTCGGACCGCTTGGTGACGGTAACCGCGTTGGTTACAATTTCCGGATGATCGCAGCCACCAAAGCCTACCGGGCTGTCCGGGCCAAAATTCTCCGCGGGGACTGGGCGCCCGGCACACGCATCAAGGAAAAGGAAGTCGCGGAAATGTCCGGCGTCAGTCGCACGCCTGTCCGGGAGGCCCTGCGACGTCTCGAGGCAGAGGGTTTGCTGCGGTTCGTTCCCAACCAGGGCGCGTTCGTGGCCTCCTGGAGCGCCGAAGATGCAGAACAGACCTTCGAGCTTCGGATCCTGCTGGAGAGCTACGTCGCCCAGATGGCGGCGGCCAAGGCCCATCCAGAGGCAATTCAAGAACTCAGGTTACTGGCTGAAACCCAGAATGCAGAGGCCCTCGAGAAAAAACCAGGACACCTGAAGCGCATCAGCGAACTCAACTCGAAGTTCCACCAGAGATTGCTGCAAATAGCCTGCAGCGAGCGGCTGGAATCGATGCTCTCCGCCTTGTCAAATGCACCCCTTGTGGCGCAGACGTTCCGGGATTACGAGGACGATGACCTTGCCCGAAGCGCCCGTCATCACCTGGAACTCGTGGATGCCCTTCAGGCGGGTGACGGTGAGTGGGCCGCTTCTGTCATGCGCAGCCACGTGATCGCCGCACGGCGCGCGTTCAGGAACAAACACGGGGCTCCCGAAAACTAAAACGCCGCCCCCGAGGGGCGGCGCTCCGGCACAGATGCCCTTCCGGCCACGCCTGTGACCGAGTAGTTGGCCTTACTTACTTCAGGTTTTCACCCAGGAAACGCTCCACGGCCGCATAGAACTCATACTGGTTTTCCTGCTTGCGGAAGCCGTGTCCCTCGTCTTTTTTCACTATGGTTTCGTACTGAACGTCGTACTTGTCCATCGCTTTTTCCATTTGCGTCAGGTGTTTGATATTCACCCGGGGGTCACGACGGCCGTAAGCCATCAGCACCGGTGCCTGGATCTTGTCTGCGTGATTGACCGGTGACCAGCGATCGAGAAACTCTTTCTCGGTATCCGGGTCTCCCACCTGCACACGCATCTGGCGCATGCCAGCGCTCCATGAATCGGGCGCGGTATCGAACAGCAGCGCGAGGTCCGTGACGCCCACGTAGTTGATGCCGCATTGGTACAACTCCGGAGTGAAAGTCAGCCCCGCCATCGTGGCATAACCACCGTAGCTGCCGCCATAGATGCATACGCGCTCCGGGTCAGCGATTCCCTGCTCCGTGGCCCAGCGGACCGCGTCAGAGATGTCGTCCTGCATGGACTGTCCCCACTGCTTCCAGCTGGATTTGAGGTGATTCATCCCGAAACCGGTAGATCCTCGGAAATTCACCTGCAACACCGCGTAACCCCGATCGGCCAGGAACTGATGCTCAGGGTTGTAACCCCAACCGTCCCGGGCCCAAGGGCCACCGTGAGGATTCATTACCAGCGGCAGGTCCTTGGCTTCCTTACCGGGCGGCAGCGTCAGGTAACCATGCAGCTGCAGACCATCACGGGCGGTAAAGCTCACAGGCTCCATGCGCGCCATTTCCTCAGCTTTGATCCAGGAGCGCGAATCAGCCATGTGCTCGAGGGTGGCCTTCTCAAAGTCATAAAGGAAGTAACGAACGGGTTGCATGGAAGATGAAGCGCTGACCACCGCGATGCGCTCCTCGTCATCCACGCTGCTGATCATGTTGAATGTGTCCGGCAGCGCCGCGTTGATGCCCTCCATGATGGAGGCCCAGCGCTTGTCCAGCCAAACCATTTCGGGTTTGCCGACCATGAAATTGACACCCACCATGTCCCGGGTCTTTTCGCTCATGACCATGCCGCAACAGTCAACAACATCATGTTCATAGATCATTTCACCCATTTCGAGGGTCTCGAAATTGAAACGGTACAGGGCGGCCTTGTCGCGAACCTGGCCATCGGGCGTCACGTTGGAGTTGACGTAGCCATTGACCCCGTCACCCGAAATGCCGACCGGGCTCATTGATGCTGAATCGAAACGGTGCCGGGTGACCTCGACCCAGTCACCTGTCTTCTTGTCGCGCATCTTGAAACCCACGTCGAGGCTTTCGCGGCCTTTATCGATGAAGGAAGCTCCGATCACGTTGCCGTACCAGTCGACAAACCAGCCCGTCACGTCACCCGGGTTTTTTTCAACCCTTCTCGACTTGCCCGTGAAAATATTCATCTTCATAACATCCGGGTACGCTGCGAGACGGGCATTCTCCTGGACCAGCACGTGCTTGGGATCATCTTTGAGCAGATTGATCACCGAGGCCTGGCGCACTTTTGCCCGCGCTCCGGAAGCGACCTGTGACTCGAGCGGCTGCACCAACGTCCGAGCCAGCGTTCCATCTGCGTTAATCGCGAAAATGCCGAAGGATTCGTTGCCGTCCTTGTCCATGTAAAACAGGAAACGGTCATTGCTGGCCCAGCTGAACCCGGAGACGTCCTGATCGCTGATGGTGGTCACCGCACGCGCTTTTCGGGTTGCCAGATCGATGACGACCAAATTCATGCGGTTGTCCTCACCCAACGGAGCAAGCGCGGCAAGCCTGGTACCGTCAGGCGACAGTTGAAAGCCGGCAAACTCAGGCTTCTTGAAAAAGTGTTCCAGCGCCTTCTGGTCGGCCATCAGGGGCTGCATCATCAGCACTAACGCGCTTACCGCGCAGGTTGTGAAAATCTTGAGCATTGTGTGTTCCTTGGCGGGGCGGCCGCCCACTGTGTTTAATGAGTCAGCGCGCAATTTTAGCAAGGGAAAAAGCGGCGCGCACTTATCGAAAGTCATGATCAATCTGTTTTTCGCGTTTGAATATGCAGTTCCGCAAGCTGCTCGCCATCGATGGGTGACGGCGCATCGGTCAAAAGGCACTGGGCCGTGGTGGTCTTGGGGAATGCGATGACATCACGAATCGAGGGTTCACCAGCCATGAGCGCTGCAATCCGGTCAAGGCCGAATGCGATTCCACCATGCGGCGGACAACCATATCTCAGCGCCTCCAGGAGGTGTCCGAACTTCGCGTCCGCTTCTTCCGCCTCAATACCCAACAGGCCAAAGACCGCCTGCTGCATTTGGGGATTGTGAATACGGATCGACCCGCCCCCGATTTCCGATCCATTGAGCACCATGTCGTAGCCCTTGGAGAGCGCCGCCTCGGGGTCGGAGAGCAAAGCGTCCGCATCGTCGACCGATGGGGCGGTGAAGGGGTGATGCATGGCGTAGAGGCGATCTGAATCCTCGTCGCTCTCGAACATTGGAAGATCGGAAGAGCACACGTCTGAACTCCAGTCACTGCT
>CAXQNK010000117.1:0-56849 GCA_964225175.1 Candidatus Nitrosopumilus sp.
AAGGAACAGGAGCAGGCCGGCATACCAGGGAAGCGCTGCCAGGCTGCCCTGCGCAGCCGGCGCAAGCCATTGGGCCAGGTAAGCGCTGACAAACAGCACCATCGGCTGAGTCAAGACCATGAGGGACACCGCGCTCAGCACTTCCACTTTGCCGGCGTCCGGTGTCTGGCCCGGTTTGTGGAAAAAGCGCGTAAACATCATCTCCAGGATGATGAAGAAAAGGAATATACCAAACACAGCCAGCAGTTCAGGTCTCATGAGCCTCGTACCGTTTGCGGCGCCCTTCGCCCGCATGATTAATCCGCCCAAGCCGCTCCATTTAACTTTGAAAACCCCATGCCATGCAACCCGGATAACAGGGCAAGACAGGGCGCAGGTTCGTCACCAAGCATTTTGCCCGCTTGCGGCTTGGCAACATGGCGGGCGCTTAACCCGGGCAATTCCGATCGGATACACTCGACAGCAGAAGCTCGTGCGGCAACGACCCGACCGCGGCTGGTTGTCCTGTTGAGGCGAAATTTCTGGGAGTGCGCGCATTGAATTACCGTGAAATGTATGCCGCGTGGCAATCCGATCCCGAGGGGTTCTGGATGGATGCCGCGCAAGCCATCGACTGGGTTGTCCCACCCGGTAAGGCGCTGGAGGGGGAGAACCCACCGATTTACGAGTGGTTCGTGGACGCACGAGTGAACACCTGCTACAACGCGGTGGATCGGCACGTGGAGGCCGGCCACGGTGGGCGGAGCGCGATCATCTATGACAGCCCGATGGCCGATTGCCAGTGCATCATCAGCTACGCTGAGCTCCAGGCACGTGTTGCCCGCCTGGCCGGTGCGCTGGTGGCGCAGGGCGTACAGTGTTCGGACCGGGTGATCATCTACATGCCGATGGTGCCCGAGGCGCTGGTCGCCATGCTTGCCTGTGTGCGCATAGGCGCCATTCATTCGGTGGTTTTCGGTGGTTTCGCTGCCAGTGAGCTTGCCGTGCGCATTGACGATGCCCAACCCAAATTGATTATTGCGGCATCCTGCGGACTGGAGCCAAATCGCGTTGTTGCCTACAAGCCCCTGATCGATGCGGCGATTGAGGGGGCCCAGCACCCGCCAGAAAAAGTCATCATCCTGCAGCGAGACGCCTGTCGGGCAAAGCTCGCAGCAGGCCGCGACCACGATTGGCACGAGGTCCAGCAGGACGTCGAGCCTGCAGCATGCGTTGCTGTAGCGGGTAATCACCCAGCATATATTCTCTACACATCCGGCACGACGGGCACGCCCAAGGGTATTGTTCGGCCCACGGCAGGGCATCTGGTTGCGTTGAACTGGACCATGAAGCACCTCTATAACGTCCAGCCCGGGGATGTCTTCTGGGCGGCGTCGGATGTCGGTTGGGTCGTCGGCCACAGCTACATCTGCTATGGGCCCCTCATTCACGGCAATACCACCGTGCTGTACGAGGGCAAGCCCGTTGGCACCCCGGACGCCGGTGCTTTCTGGCGAGTCATCTCTGAACACAAGGTGCACACCCTGTTCACGGCGCCGACCGCATTCCGTGCAATCAAGCGTGCCGATCCTGAAGGCAAGTTTGCACGGCGTTATGACCTCTCGGGCTTTCGGGCGCTGTTCCTGGCGGGTGAGCGCGCCGACCCCGATACGATTAATTGGGCGACGGAGTTGCTGGGTGTGCCCGTGGTGGATCATTGGTGGCAAACAGAAACGGGCTATGCCATCGCCGGTAACCCCCTGGGTGTCGAGGCGTTGCCGATCAAGCCCGGCAGCCCGTCGGTTCCCATGCCCGGCTACGATGTGCGCGTGCTGGATGATTCAGGCCAGGAATTGCCGCACGATACGCTGGGCGCGATCGCCATCAAGCTGCCATTGCCCCCCGGAACCCTGCCCGGTCTCTGGAATGCCCCTGAGCGTTTTGTAAGCGCCTACCTGGAGACCTTTCCGGGTTTTTACGAAACCGGAGATGCCGGTCTGATTGACGAGGATGGGTACATCTACATCATGGCGCGCACAGACGACGTGATCAATGTGGCGGGGCATCGACTCTCCACCGGAGCGATGGAGGAAGTGCTGACCAGCCACCCCGAGGTGGCCGAATGCGCGGTCATCGGAGTGGCCGATGACCTGAAGGGACAGCTGCCCCTGGGCTTGTTGTGTCTCAATGCCGGCGTGACCCGGTCCGACGAGGAAATCGTCGAGGAATGCATCGCGCTGGTTCGCGAACGGATTGGTCCGGTGGCATCTTTCAAGCGGGCAGCGGTGGTCGATCGCCTGCCCAAGACGCGATCCGGGAAGATCCTGAGGCGCACCATGGCGCACATTGCGGATGGTGCCCCATACACCACGCCCGCGACGATTGATGATGAAACCACGCTCGGTGAGATCGCCGCAGCCCTCGAGCGCCTGGGTTATCCGGGCGCTCCTGGCGGCGGCGCTTAGAGAAACGGCAGTTCCGTCAGGGTTCCCGTGACGTTTCCGCCGGGGCGCTCGATTGTTACGGTCTCACCGGGCAACACATCAATGGCTACCAGCGCGTAGCCGATGTTCCTTTCCATGCGGAGCGACCAACTGCAGTTGGTCATGGAGCCCACGCGGCGCCCCGCTTTAAGGATGGGATCCCAGTTGAATTTCGAAGGGTCCGGCGAACTGCCCTCCAGCACCACACCGAGTTGGTGCCGGCTCGCCCCCCGTTCGGCAATCGTGCGCAGCGCCTGGATGCCGATCACGTCGTCGCCAACATCAAGGTCGACATATTTTCCGAGACGGACCTCGAAGGGGTTGGTCTGATCGTCGGTGTCACCGCCCCAGGAGATCAAACCGCTCTCGGTGCGTTCGGCTGTTGCGGGCGCGCCCGGGCCGATGCCAAATGGCTGTCCGGCCTCTTTGACCAGGTTCCACAACGCACTGCCGCGAGAGCCATCCCGGAGATAGATCTCAAACCCACCTTGCTTGGACCAGCCTGAGCGGGCGACCAGCACTGGAATGCCCTCAATTTCGGTGTCGCGAAACCAGAAATAGCGAAGCGACCTGACCCATTCGCCAAATAGCGAAGCGATCACATCCTCCGCCCTGGGACCCTGCACGGCCAACGGGGAGACATCGGGTTCGTTGACCTGGACGTTGAGTCCCCGCTCTGCCGCGATCGCGCGCGCCCAGAACCAGATGTCGCTGTCGGCGATCGAGAACCAGTAGCGATCCTCCTCGATTTTCAACAGGATCGGGTCGTTGATCAAGACGCCGTCGTGATTGCACAGCGGAACGTATTTACCCTGGCCAGTCGTCATGTTCATCACGTGCCTTGGGCTGAGAATTCGTACCAGTTCTCCCGCGTCTGGACCCAGCAGTTCAACCTGCCGCTCGCAGCCCACATCCCACATGGAGACGCCGTTGATGATCCGCCAGTATTCAGCCTCCGGGTCGCCAAAGCCGGTCGGCAAAATCATGCGGTTGTAAACCATCGCCGAGACCATGCCTTCGGCAACAACGGATTCGAAATAGGGCGACGGCCTCAGGCGGGCCGTGGGCTTGATCTGAAACATGGCTCCCTCTTCAACCATTCGACCAGGCAACGGGGGAGCTACGATAACAGCTTGTTTTTCCGGCCACAATGGCCGGGTTTTATCGTCGCGACCGCACGGTTCCAAAGCGTCCCGGTCGGGGTTGAATGAAATGGGGTTACCTTAAGGTATGCGCGGGTCGGGGGGATTGTCGCAGGCGCGCCCGGAGCAGCAGGTCATAGCGCACGAAGGGCCCCAGGACCGACCGGTGTGCATTAACCGGTCATCCCATGCATGCCCAACGAAAAAAGGGCCACGCCGAAATGACATGACCCTCCGAATTTATTGGTGGTGATGGGTGGACTTGAACCACCGACCTCAGCATTATGAATGCCGCGCTCTAACCAGCTGAGCTACATCACCACTGGGGGCGCAAATTCTCTATTTACTCCGATGCTTTGTCAACCATCATGGCGCACTAACAATCAAAAACGGTAGCCGTATGCAGCTTGGAATCGATCCTGTATTTCATCAAGGGTTGGCGCGTGCCCCTGGGGTCCCTGGTGGGCGATCTTGATAGACCCCATGACCGAGCCGATGCGACAGGAAGTCACCAGGTCGAGATCGTTCTCAATGCCATGGATCAGCCCTGAACGGAAAGCGTCCCCACAGCCGGTTGGATCCAGCACGCGCTCGGCTTTGACCGGTTCGATCTCGCGATGTTCCTCGCGCGCGAACAGGCTCGATCCCTCACCGCCCCGGGTGACGATCAGGGCCTCGACCTTGCGGGCGATGTCTTCTCCACGCATACCGGTTCGCTCCCGGAGCAATTGATATTCGTAGTCGTTGACAACGATCCAGGTGGCCTCCTCGATGAATTGCGCCAGCTCTTCGCCGTCGAACATGGTCATCGCTTGGCCGGGATCGAACAGGTGGGGGATGCCGGCGGCGCGAAAATCGGCGCTGTGCTGCTGCATGGCGCGCTTTCCGTCCGGCGCGACGATGCCCACGTCGATATCCTTCGCATCGGCCACCCGGTTCAGGAATGACTGCTGCATGGCGCCCGGATGGAAGGCCGTGATCTGGTTGTCTTCAATGTCCGTGGTGATAAAGGCCTGGGGTGTGAATTCGCCGGGCAACTGGCGCACATGGCGGGTAGAAATTTCGAGGGCATCGAGGTGTGCCTGGTAGGGGCCGAAATCCTCTCCCACTGTTGCCATGGGGAAAGGCTGCCCGCCGAGGAGCTTCACGTTATAGGAGATATTGCCTGCGACACCTCCAAACTGGCGTCTCATCTCGGGCACCAGGAACGAGACGTTCAGGATGTGGACTTTTTCCGGAAGGATGTGTTCCTTGAACTTCTCGGGGAAGACCATGATCGTGTCGTAGGCCAGTGAACCGCAGATCAGAGCTGCCATGTTGTACCTCGGTGATGTCCAGAAGGAGGCATTCTATCCGATTTGCGGCACAATCCCGCTCCATCAGCAAAAAGCCATCAAACCCCCATGTGTTCTGCCAATGTCGGCTTGCCGTATACAGGGTGGACTGATACATTATCGGGCCTTGCAGGCCCCATTGGCCAGGGAATACAAAATTATGGTTTTCAAGTCTCTACGCGGTATTTTTTCCAATGATCTTTCGATTGATCTGGGCACCGCGAACACCCTTGTTTATGTTCGGGGCCAGGGTATCGTTCTCAACGAACCCTCGGTGGTTGCGGTTCGCATGGATCGCGGGCCGGGGGGACCGCAGTCCGTGGCAGCCGTCGGTCTCGAGGCCAAACGCATGCTCGGGCGCACCCCGGGCAACATCCGAACAGTTCGTCCGCTCAAGGATGGGGTCATCGCGGACTTCAACATGACTGAGGCCATGCTGCAGCATTTCATCAAGAAAGTGCATGCCTCGCGGTTCCTCAGGCCCAGCCCCCGTGTCCTGGTCTGTGTGCCTTGCAGTTCCACCCAGGTGGAGAGGAAGGCCATCAAGGAATCTGCCGAGGGCGCGGGCGCGCGCGAGGTGTTTCTGGTTGAAGAACCGATGGCGGCGGCCATTGGTGCAGGCATTCCGGTTCACGAGGCGCGGGGTGCGATGGTGCTTGATATCGGTGGCGGCACTTCGGAGGTTGCAGTGATCTCGCTCAATGGCCTGGTGTACTCCAATTCTGTTCGAGTGGGCGGAGACCAGTGCGACGAGGCAATCATCAACTTTGTGCGCCGAAACTACGGCACGCTTATTGGCGAGACTTCCGCGGAACACATCAAGATCGAGATTGGATGTGCCTGGCCGGATTCTGAGTCCAGGGAAATGTCGGTATCCGGGCGTAACCTTGCCGAGGGTGTGCCGCGGCGCATCACGATCACCAGTAACGAAGTGCTCGAAGCCCTGAACGAGGCGCTCTCAAGTATTCTCGATGCGGTCAAGGTCGCCCTGGAACAGACACCGCCGGAACTGTGCGCGGATGTTGTCGAGACGGGCATCGTGCTTACGGGTGGTGGGGCGTTGCTGCGGGGGCTTGATCGCCTGATCGGGGAAGAAACCGGATTGCCGGTATTCGTTGCCGACGACCCGTTGACCTGCGTGGCCCGCGGGGGTGGACGGGCGCTAGAACTGATGGACCAGAACTCCAGCGATTTTTTCACAGCCAACTGACGGTTTGCCCCGGTGTGCGTGCGCCATGACATCAGGATCGCCCACCATTCGTTGAGGGCGTGAGCCTTGAACCGTTTCGAGTCATCTTTTCTGTCTCGCCTGCTCGGGCGGGACCTTGCCCTGACGGCGCGAGCCTGTGCCTACGCACTGCTGGCGATCGTATTGATGGTTCTGGATGCACGGGGTGGCTATGTGTCCCGGATCAGGGACCTTGGCGCGCTTGCACTTGAGCCAGTCTTTCACGTGGTGAGTTGGCCACCCAGGCTGGTAGCAACGGCGCGCAGCCATCTCGCCTCGAAAGCACAACTCCGGACAGATAACGAACGCTTGCAACGAGAGGCCCTGCTGCATGCCGGAGTGGTTCAGCGCCTGCAGGCACTGGAGCGCGAGAACCAAAGCCTGCGCAGTTTGCTGGACACCGCGGAAAGCCGGAAATTCAATTATCAGTTTGCTCAAATGCTACAGGTCAGCCTGGACCCATACGCCCATCAGGTCATGATTGACCGGGGAGTCTCTGCCGGCGTGTTCGAGGGCCAGGCGGTGATTGATGGCCAGGGCATCATGGGGCAGGTGGAGTCCGCGCAACTGCATGTCTCGAGGATTCGCCTGATTTCCGATCCGGATCACGCCCTGCCTGTACAGATCAACCGGACCGGCATGCGCACGGTGGCTTTTGGTATCGGTTCCGTTCATACCTTGCTCTTGCCCAATGTGCCCATGCAGGAAGACGTTCGCATCGGCGACCTGTTGGTCACTTCCGGGCTGGGCGACCGTTTTCCGCCGGGTTTTCCCGTGGCGGTCGTGGAGTCAGTGGAGCGGCCTGAGGGAGCGGCATTCGCGCGCCTGTTGGCACGTCCGCTGGCGGCGCTGGGCCGGGGCAGCGAGTTACTGTTGATTCAGCCAGTGGCAGCGCCGGAATCACGGGGTGAGGAACCCGTCGAAGAAGCGCGGGACACCACCCAGGAGAGTGGCGAATGAAGCGACTGGGCGGCGCCATGAGCTTTTACCTGTTCCTGGTCGTAAGCGTGTTGCTGACCATCATGCCCGTATCCGCCGCGGTGCAGCCCCTGTGGCCTTATTGGGTGGCGCTGGTATTGATTTACTGGGTGCTCGAGAGAAGAACACCCATCACGCTGGGCGCGGCGTTTTTGCTGGGTCTGACCCTCGACGTCTTGTCGGCTGCGCTGATGGGACAGCATGCCGTGGGCCTGGTGGTGATCGTTTACCTGGTGACCCGGTTCCGGGCGCGAATCCGGTTTTTCCCTCCCTGGCAGCAGGTGGCCAGTGTGTTTTCACTGCTGATGATTGAACGCATCGCGCTGCTCTGGATCGTGATGCTCAAAGGCGAACCGCGGCCCACTCTGTCGTATTGGCTGCCTCCCCTCGTGGGTACTTTGCTGTGGCCGTTGATGTTCCTGTTCCTGGACCGGGTGCGAATGGGTTCGCGTCCCTCGCGACCCTGATGCAGTCGCAGCGCCCAAGACCACAGCACATCAAGGAGGAGGCGGACGAGCAGGTTTTGTTTCGCCGCAGGGCACAGCACGGCCTCCTTGTGATCCTAGTCTGCCTGCTGGCTCTGGCGGGCCGTTATCTTTATTTGCAGTGGGCGTTGCATGACGATTTTTCGACCCGGTCTGATCGCAACCGCGTTCAGGTTCGGCCCATACCGCCCAACCGGGGACTCATTTATGATCGGCGCGGCCGCCTCGTTGCTGAGAATCGCCCGGCCTACCGTATGGAATTGGTGCCGGAACAAACCGGTGACGTTGAAGGGACCCTGGAGGCACTCTCGGAGGTCATTACCATTACCGAGGATGACCGGTCTCGCTTCGCATCGTACCGGCAGCGTTACCGTGATTTCCAGGGCGTCCCTCTGCGCTTCAACCTCAACGAGAGAGAGCTGGCTCGTTTCGCGGTCAATCGGCATCGATTCAAGGGCGTTGACGTGGTGCCTTACCTTGCGCGCTTTTATCCACACGGCGAGGTCATGACGCATGTGCTCGGATACGTGGGCCGGCTTGATTCAGAAGACCTCGAGCGGGTGGATGCCAAGAATTACCTGGGCACAACGCATATCGGCAAAACGGGCGTCGAGCGCCACTACGAAACCCGTTTGCACGGACGCAGTGGTGTCGAGCGGGTGGAAACCAATGCGAGGGGCCGGGTTCAAAAGCTGTTGGAGCGTGATCCGCCTGTAGCTGGAGAAGACCTGCTGTTGTCGATTGACCTTGCGGTGCAGCAGGCCGCATGGGATACGCTTGGGGACCGCTCCGGTGCAGTAGTCGCTATTGATCCTCGTGATGGCAGTGTCGTCGCCATGGTCAGCAAGCCCGCCTATGATGGCAATGCTTTCGTGCATGGCATCGGCGTCTCGGCCTATCGGGCTTTGCTGGAGGCGCCCGGGCGACCACTGTTCAATCGCGCCGTCAACGGCGGTTACGAGCCCGGGTCGACCCTCAAGCCATTCATCGGATTGGCCGGACTGGAGCTGGACCTGATCCGAAGAGACCGGAAAGTCTATTCCTCGGGAGAATTCAGGCTCGAGGGACATTCGCGACCTTTCCGGGACTGGAAGGATGAGGGGCACGGCTGGGTGGATGTGCAGGGTGCCCTTGAGGAGTCTGTGAATACCTACTTTTACGAGCTCGCTGTTGATCTGGGGATAGATCGAATTCACGCATACCTGTCTCAGTTTGGCTTTGGCCAGGCCACAGGTATCGATTTTCCCGGAGAAAGCCAGGGCCTTCTTCCCTCGCGGGACTGGAAGCGCGGTCGATACAATGAGCCATGGTATCCGGGTGAGACCGTGATTTCGGGAATCGGGCAGGGCTTCAACGTGGTGACGCCGGTTCAACTGGCCTCCGCGCTGGCGGCCCTGGTTAATGGCGGCAATCTGCGCTCACCCAGGGTGCTTTTCGCCAGCAAGTCGCCGACCGACAGCTCCGCCGTACGGGCAGCCAGCCCGGTCATTGCAAATATACCCATCCGGGACCCTGCGGACTGGCAGGCGGTGCTTGACGGCATGCGACGCGTCGTCAACGGCCCGCGCGGGACAGCGCGGAGTGTTGCTTTGGACGCCAATTACGTCATCGCCGGTAAAACAGGCACGGCCCAGGTGTATTCTCTTTCGGCTGGCGAGGAATACGAGGAGAGCGAAGTGGCAGAGCACCTGCGCCACCATGCGTTGTTTATTGCCTTCGCGCCTTTCGAAAACCCCAGTCTCGTAGTGGCTGTTGTCGTGGACCACGGTGGCGCCGGTTCCACTCGTGCGGCGCCGGTCGCCAGGGCGGTGCTGGACGCCTGGCTGCTGCAGGACTGGCATCGATGAGGAAATCACTGCCAAGCTGGATCGGCCTGCCCAGGCTGGACTGGGTGCTTTTGTTACTGTTGCTTTTGGTCGCCCTGGTTGGCTTGGCCATGGTGTATTCCGCGTCGGGTCAAGACATGCAGGTCGTTCAGAAGCAGGCTTTCAGGCTGGCTGTGGGCCTGGTGGCCCTCGTTGTCCTCAGCCAGGTGCCGCCCCGAATCCTGCGCGGGTGGACCCCGTGGCTTTACACCATAGGACTGGCGCTGGTTTTTGCGACCTGGTTTTTAGGAGTTGGACGGGGCACGCAACGCTGGCTGGATCTTGGCGTGATACGCGTGCAACCCTCGGAGGTAATGAAGCTGGCGGTGCCCATGATGGTGGCCTGGTACCTGCATCCACGTGTCTTGCCGCCCGGCATTCGCAGCACCGCAATCGGACTGGGTATCCTGGTTTTGCCTGCTGTCCTGATCTATAAGCAGCCGGATCTCGGCACGGCTTTGCTGGTGGGTATGAGCGGCGGTTTCACCCTGTTCCTTGCTGGAATCCGGTGGCGACTCATAGGCGGTTTCGCCGCTTTTTCTGTTGCCGCAGCCCCATTGTTGTGGTGGGCCATGCGGGAGTATCAGCGCGATCGCGTCCGCACGTTCATTGACCCGGAGTCCGACCCTCTGGGGCAAGGCTGGAACATCATTCAATCGAAGATTGCCGTGGGTTCGGGCGGAGTTTTTGGAAAAGGGTGGCTTAACGGAACGCAATCGCGGCTGGAATTCATTCCGGAACGACACACGGATTTCATTCTTGCGGTGTTGGCCGAGGAGTTCGGTTTCCTGGGTGTTTGCGTTCTGTTGATGTTGTACCTGGGCATCATTGCGCGTGGCTTGTATATCGCCAGCGTCGCCCGGGATACTTACTCGCGTCTCGTTGCGGGCAGCCTGGCCATGACCTTGTTCATTTATGTCCTGGTCAATGGGGGCATGGTGGCGGGCTTGTTGCCCGTGGTGGGTGTTCCGCTGCCACTGGTCAGTTATGGCGGCACATCAGCGGTCACGCTATTGTCTGGCATGGGCATCATCATGGCCGTTTATGGCCATCGGAAATTCATCAGCTGATGACAGACTGCAGCAGTTCCGGGCCCCGGTTCGGGTACACTTTAGTTTGCACACTGGCAACAAGTGAAAGGTAATCAATGACCACCAAGGAGACCAGAGGCATGAGCCGATCTCACAGAGTTCTGCTGGCCGCGATGGCCTGCGCCATTGGCATGGCACAGGCGGACGAGCCGCATCCAGGTGCGGCGGCCTTCGCAGAATCGGCGGCTGTCGGGCATGGGTTGGAACCGTCCGAAGTGCTGGAGGTGCTCGCGGAGGCCCGTTTTCAGCAATCCATTGTTGATGCCATGACGCGGCCCGCGGAGTCTAAACCCTGGCACGCGTACCGGCCGATTTTTTTGACCAGCAAAAGAATTAACGGCGGCGTCGCGTTCTGGCGCGAAAACGAGTCACTTATCGACCGGGCAAGCGAGGCCTTTGGTGTCGATCCCGAGATCATCGTCTCCATCATTGGCGTCGAAACCTATTATGGTCGCGTGACGGGCAACTACCGGGTGATCGATGCCCTCGCGACCCTTGGGTTTTACTACCCGGAATCGCTCAAACGCGACCGCTCGGCATTTTTTGCCGGGGAGCTGCTGGAATTCATGCTCCTGACACGGGAAGAAGATCTCCCCGTCAGCGAAGTGACGGGCTCTTATGCTGGCGCGATGGGCATGGGGCAATTCATCTCGAGCAGTTACCGGGCCTACGCGGTGGATTTCGACGACGATGGCCGGCGTGATTTGTGGCGCTCCACCCCAGACGTGGTGGCCAGCGTGGCCAACTATCTCCATCGGCACGGCTGGCAGAAGGGTGAGCTCGTTGCCTTGCGGGCGGTACCTGCCGGCACACTCGATCCGGACATCATTTCAAGTGGCCCATATACTCCCGAGCATCGGATTGCCGACATCGCTGAACACGGCCTGGTTAGCCGCGCTGATCTCGATCCCGAACGCCTGGCGGGCGTGCTGGAATTGGAGGAAGAGGCCCGCAACATTTATTTCCTGACCTTCGATAATTTCTATGTGATCACCCGCTACAACCGTTCACCACTTTACGCGATGGCGGTCCTTCAGCTGGGCCAGGAAATCAAGCAGGCCATGGACGGGTCATGACCGCCGGTCGTCTGCTCATGGCGTTCGCACTGCTCGTCCTGCTGGCGGCTTGTGCCGGTGATTCTAAGCGCGGGTCCGAGCGCGATGGTCCTCCCGATCGCACCGTCAAGGCGAGTGATGTGGAAGATGCAGTGCCCCGGGAAGAACCGCGTGCCCGATATGGGAATCATTCGCCCTACGAGGTTCTCGGAAAGCGGTACACGGTCATGGCCAGTAGCGAGGGTTACAAAAAACGCGGTGTGGCCTCCTGGTATGGCAGCAAGTTTCATGGGCGCCGAACCTCGAGCGGGGAGGTTTTTGACATGTACAAGGCGACCGCCGCGCATCGAAACCTGCCGCTGCCCACGTATGCTGAAATCACGAATCTTGATAATGGGCTCAGCGTGACTGTGAAGATCAACGATCGTGGTCCCTTCCATTCCGAGCGTCTGATTGATCTCTCTTACGGGGCCGCAGTGCGTCTGGGAATGGCCGAGCAGGGCACCGCGCGCGTGGAAATCAGGGCCATCGGCAGGGGAGTGGCTGCTTTCGAGGACCAGGTGGCGGTGAACGGGGAGGGCACGTTCCTCCAGGTGGGCGCATTCCGCGAGCGGGACGCGGCCGAGCAATTGGCCGGGCGCATGATGGAGAAACACCTGCAGCCGGTGTCGATTCACTCAGGTCAGGATTACCACCGCGTCTGGCTTGGGCCGTACGAGTCGATTTCGGATATTGAGGATGCCCGTCAACGCGCCATTGAACTTGGCCTTGATCGCCCTCATACCGTCAAGCGGTGATCAGAGTGTCTGCCTGCCTGAGATTAAAGCCCACGTTGTCTTGCGCGCGATCGCTGAATGCGGAATCATGAATCAATGACACATACTCTGAGATACAGCCTGGTTCTTGGCTTGCTCCTGCCCATTATCCTGTGGGCCCAGGCGGTTCCGCCGCGAGGTATGCCGACACCGAAAGCGCCGGATCTCGGTGCGTCGAGCTATGTGCTCATGGATTTTGACAGCGGTGAGGTGCTCGTTGAGTTTGAGCCCGATCTTCGTGCAGACATCGCGAGCATGACCAAGCTGATGACGAGCTATGTGGTCTTCCAGGAATTGTCCTTGGGCAATGTCGCGCTGGAAGACGTGGTGACCATCAGCGAAAACGCTTGGCGGACCGGGGGTTCGAGAATGTTCCTGGAGCCGCGCATGGAGGTCACCCTTGAGCAACTGATTTTGGGCCTTGTCGTGCAGTCGGGTAATGATGCCAGCGTGGCGTTGGCAGAATTTCTCGCGGGCACGGAGGAAGCGTTTGCAGAAGTCATGAACTATTACGCCGAACAGCTGGGCATGAGCAATTCGCATTTCATGAATGCAACCGGATTGCCAGAACCTGGCCACTACAGCACCGCACATGACATCGCGATTCTCAGTGCGGCCATTATCAGGGATTTCCCTGCTTACTATGGCTGGTATTCTGGGAAGGAATACACCTTCAACAATATTCGTCAGCATAATCGCAACAACCTGTTATGGCGTGACCCGGCGGTGGACGGCCTTAAAACAGGTCACACGGAGTCTGCAGGGTACTGTCTGGCGGCCTCGGCCAAGCGCGATGGCATGCGACTGATCAGCGTCGTCATGGGATCGGTTTCCGAACAATCACGAGCCGCCGAGAGTCAGAGCCTGCTGAATTACGGATTCCGGTTTTTTGAAACGGTGCAGGTCTACAAGGCCGGTGAGGTGCTCGCGCGGAGCACGGTTTGGAAAGGCGTTCAGGAAGAGGTGGAGCTCGGGCTCGAACAGGATATGTTCATCACGATACCGAGGGGTCGATACACTGACCTTGAGCCCCAAGTCGATTTGCAGTCTGAATTACAGGCGCCCCTGGTCGCGGGTGTGGAAGTCGGTCGCATGAGAATCGAGCTGGATGGTGAGCTCGTTACAAGCCGTTCACTGGTGACCTTGAGCGCGGTCGAGCCCGCCGGATTTTTTGGCCGGGCCTGGGACGGCATGCGGATGTGGATGGATGGCCTTTTCGCTGATGAGGAATGATCTTGATATCTTGTTCGAGTTCCCCTGCCGGTTTCCGGTGAAAGCCATGGGTAGAAACGACGGTGATTTCGAGGCGATCGTCACTTCGCTGGTTCTCAGGCACGCTCGGCTGTTTGAAGGCGAGAGCGTTCGGTTGCAGCCCAGCGCCGAGGGTAATTTTCTCTCGGTGACGGTCACCATCGAGGCTGAATCGCGGGATCAGCTCGATCAGATTTATCATGATCTGACAGATTGCGAACGCGTCTTGATGGCGCTTTGACGCCAGCCTCGAAATGATGTCGGCGCTTCACACCCCCAATTCCGAAGACGCAACCCCGAGCCTGCACGTTCGCAGTCTTGGTGTGTGCGACTACGAGACCGTGTGGCGTGCGATGCAGCGTTACACGGACAGCCGTAACGAGGAACCCCGGGACGAACTCTGGCTCGTCGAGCACCCACCTGTTTTCACACTGGGCCAAGCGGGCCGGCGGGAACACGTCCTGGCTCCCGGTGATATTCCTGTTTTACAGGTCGACCGCGGTGGACAGGTCACCTATCACGGCCCCGGGCAGCTGGTGGCCTATCCCTTGCTGGATCTGCGCAGGATGGGGATTGGCGCCAGGGAGCTTGTGTGTCGGATTGAGCGGTCTGTGGTCGCGTTGCTGGCGGGTTTCGATGTCCAGGCCACCCTTCAGGCAGGAGCGCCCGGCGTCTATGTGCAGGGCGCCAAAATAGCAGCGCTCGGCTTGCGGGTCCGTCGGGGTTGCAGTTTCCATGGTCTGTCGATCAACATCCGGATGGACCTCGAGCCATTCCAGCGCATTAACCCCTGTGGTTATAGCGGTCTCGAGGTGACTCAGCTCTCAGACTGGACCGACCGGGCCCTCAAACCCGTACCTGGCCTGCTGACAGAATGCCTCGCTGCAGAACTGGGACACCGGCTGGTCCCCGCATCGAACGCGCTGCCCAGTGTTGCACTTGCCGGAGCCCGTCATGCGCGATAAGAACACAATCTCATTGAAGACCGTAGCAGGAAAAAAGCAGCTGGGCGCCGACAAGATGGCCCGCAATACAGCCGAATTCGATCGTGATACGCTGCGGCTTAGAAAGCCGGATTGGATTCGAGTGCGCTTACCGGTTGGTGGCGCGGTGCAGTCGCTGAAGTCCCGACTGCGGGCCAGCCAGTTGGTGACGGTATGCGAGGAAGCCAGCTGTCCCAATATTCACGAATGCTTTGCAAAGGGCACGGCGACGTTTATGGTCCTTGGCGAAGTCTGCACACGGCGCTGCTCATTCTGCGATGTTGCGCACGGAAGACCGCTGCCGCCGGATGTTGAAGAACCTGTCAAACTGGCTCGGGCCATTCGTGACATGGGGCTGCGTTACGTGGTGATCACTTCAGTGGACCGTGACGATCTGCGAGATGGTGGTGCGGGGCATTTTGTCGACTGCATTCGCGAGGTCAGGGCGAACTGCCCCGGGATTCAAATTGAGATCCTGGTGCCTGATTTCAGGGGAAAGGGTCGAATGGAGCGCGCTCTGGATGTGTTGGCGCTGGCACCGCCAGATGTGTTCAACCACAACCTTGAGACCGTTGAGCCCCTGTACCGCAACGTCCGTCCGGGCGCCGATTACCAATGGTCCCTGAACCTCCTCAAGCAGTTCAAGGCACAGCACCCGAATGTGCCCACCAAGTCAGGCATCATGCTGGGGCTTGGCGAGTCACTTGACCAGGTCGAAACAGCCCTGCACGATTTACGCGAGCATGATGTGGATCTCGTCACCATCGGGCAGTACCTGCAACCGACAGAGCACCATCACCCCGTGGCGCGTTACTGGACGCCCGAGGAGTTCGAAGCGTTGGAAATTCTGGGCCAGAAAATGGGGTTTGCGCACGTCGCTTCCGGTCCGCTGGTGCGTTCCTCTTATCACGCCGACCAGGTAGCTGAACGTTCTGGAATGCTCGCCTGATCAAAGGCTGATCGCGGGAGTTACGCCGAGCGATGAAAACCGGCCGCCTCTGCAAGACTTGCGTGACGTGGTCGGTTGCTGGCTTAATTGCAACCAATAGGCATTAGTGTGGTCCATTCAAAACAACAGGACGTCAAGTCCTTCAAGGGCTTCGCACGGAGAAGGTTATTTTGAAGCACAGACATTTTTTCCCCGGTTTGCTCCTTGTATGGGCAACAACGGCATTGGCATCGACCGCGGAGCCCGTCGTGCTGGCGCCCAGCTCAGACCATCCGTTCGCCAGTAACCTCGCCACGAAGTTTCTGACGAACTGGCACTACAAGGACATTCGCCTCAATGATGCTTTGTCCGGGAGCATCCTGGATGGCTACATCGAGATGCTGGACCCGAACCGCAGTTATTTCATGGCGTCCGACATCCTCGTGTTCGAGCGTTATCGGCATCGGCTTGACGACAAGTTCAGGCACTCGGACCTGTCTCCGGCCTTCGAGATTTTCAATGTCTACATACAACGCGTCGGTGATCAGGTGGCCTTTGCACGGGAACGGCTGAAAGAACCTTTCGACTTCACCTTGGATGAGGAATACCAGTTTGATCGCACCGAGAGTGAATGGGCCGGGGACCAGTCGGAGTTGGATGATATCTGGCGCAAACGCGTGAAAAACGATTTTCTGCGCTTGAAGCTGACTGAGAAGGAGCCTCAGGACATTATCGAGACGCTCGACGAGCGCTATGAAAATCTGCAGCGTCGAATCAACGAGTTCAATGCTGATGACGTTTTCCAGCTGTACATGAACGCGTTTGCGCAGGCCATCGAACCGCATACTGCCTTCTTGTCTCCAAGAAGGTCAGCCAATTTCGAGATTTCAATGAGCCTGTCTCTGGAGGGTATCGGCGCATTGCTGGGCCGCGAGTCTGAATACACGAGCATTCGTAGCGTGGTGCCCGGCGGCCCGGCAGACCAGGATGGTCGCCTGCGAGCCGGACATCGGGTGCTGGCGGTCGGACAGGGGCGTGACGGAAAAATGGTCAACGTGATCGGTTGGCGAGTCGATGATGTTGTTGAGCTGATTCGCGGCCCAAAGGACACGGTGGTGCGGCTGGAAGTGAATCATGATGACGACGGTCCGGAAGCGCCCAGCGACCTGATCGATATTGTGCGCAACGAGGTGAAGCTTGAGGAGCAGGCGGCAAAAAGCGAGATCATTGAAGTACCCAGGGACACGGCTGAGCCGCTGAAGATCGGCGTTATCGAGCTGCCGGTTTTTTATCTCGACTTCAATGGGCGTGCCATGAACAAGCCGAATTACCGGTCCAGCACCCGCGACGTACGTCGCCTGATCGATGAGATGGAAGCCGAGGGTATCGATGGCCTGGTGATTGATCTCAGGGACAATGGCGGCGGCTCTCTGCTCGAGGCCACTACACTGACCGGCCTGTTCATTGACCTGGGGCCGGTGGTCCAGGTGCGCAACTCGCGCGGACGGGTCAGCACGGAGGAAGATACAGACCCGGGAATGGCCTGGAAGGGGCCTCTGGCGGTGCTGGTTAACCGCTACAGCGCATCGGCCTCTGAGATTTTCGCCGCGGCCATCCAGGATTACGGTCGAGGCATCGTGATCGGAGAGACGACCTTCGGCAAAGGCACGGTGCAAACCTTGCTTGATCTTGACGATTATGCGCCTAGCGACCGGCCGAGTATCGGGCAGCTCAAAATCACAATGGCGCAATTTTTTAGGGTGAACGGGGGATCAACGCAAAGCAGGGGCGTGGTTCCGGACATCGCTTTTCCATCACCCGGTGACCCGGAAGAGCACGGCGAGCGATCCATGGCCAATGCCTTGCCATGGACAAAGATCGATCCGGCGGATTACAAGCCCACAGCGAACCTTGGGCCGCTGATGACCGTGGTTGATTCGCGATATCAGACCCGGGTTGTCTCAGACCAGGAATTCGGTTGGCTGCTGTCTGACATCGAGGAATACAACACCGAGCGGGTGGTGCAGAGTGTGTCGCTACTGGAGTCGGTGCGTCGCGAGGATATGGATCGGATCAAAGAGCGTAAGAAGCAGCGAAAAATCGCGAGAGGCGAGGAGGATTCACTCCTCGCTGAAACTGATGGGGATGGTCAAGCCGTTGATGGCATCGTGCTGGAGGCAGACGACGCGGACGATTCGACCGAATCGGAGACCGGAAATTACAGCCCGGATCTGCTGCTGCGCGAGTCTGCACGAATTGTCGCGGACATGGTGGAGCTGGAGTCTGACGGCCAGCGACTCGCGATTGAGTACGCCCGTGTGAGCGAGGCCTCGGAAAACGCCACGATCAACTGACACTGAGAATTCAGACCGAAGGGTGCAGCCAGCGCGATGCCGGCTGCAGCCGTTTAAGATCAGCGATTCCTCAGCGCGTCCCTGATTTCCGTCAGAAGCTCAACTTCAGGTGAGGGCTTTTCCGGCTCGGGTTCCGGCTCAGCCTCGGCCTCTTCTTCCTGCTGCAACTTGTTCATTGCCTTGATGGCCATGAATATGGCAAACGCGATGATCAGGAAATCGACAATGGCCTGGACAAACACCCCATAGTTCAGCGTTACTGCAGCGGCTTCTCCAACAGCTTCCCTCAGCGTGATGGACAAAGCGCTGAAATCTACCCCGCCAACGAGGATGCCAATAGGCGGCATGAGGACATCGTTGACAAACGATGAAACGATTTTGCCAAAAGCGGCGCCGATGATAATGCCGACGGCCATATCGACAACGTTGCCTCTCACCGCAAACTTCTTGAACTCAGACATCATGCTCATAGGTTTCCTCCCCAGCAAAAATTGACTTGGGTTCATCACAGTTTCACGGCAATTCCCCCATCCCCATGATAGCGGGTTCTTCCCCGACAGTCTTGGCATAAAATGTCGATATGCCCGAAGTGATTTTCCTGAAGCTCGCAGTGCCGGTCCCTGTACCGGCTTTGTTTGACTACTTGCCCTTGCGGACCGGGCCGCCTCCAGATCCGGGTGTGCGGGTGGTGGTTCCGTTCGGGCGCAGGCGACTTGTCGCACTCGTGGTCGCGCATGCACACCGGAGCGATGTCCCCGAATCTAAACTGCTTCGCATTCACGAGGTGCTTGACGGGGGGCGACGGCTGATTGATCCGGAACTGATCGACCTGCTGTCGTGGTGCTGGCGCTATTACAAACATGCCCCCGGAGATACCCTCTTCGGTGCATTGCCCCCTGCGTTCAAAAAGGCCGACACGGCGCTTCCAGAGCAGCCCTTACGTTTCGATATCAATGCCAAGGGTCGCGAGCGCTTGTTAACGGGGCCCGGCCGGGCCCCGGTGCAGTGGCAGTTGCTCGATTTGCTGGAGCGCGGCCAGGGCAGTGGCGAGCAGCTTCGCCAATGGCGAGCCGACTGGCGGGTCCAGTTGCGTAAGCTCAAAGCGAAAGAGTGGATCATTGAGGCCCCTGAGCCTTGCCCGGTGCTTGCATCGTCTGAGGGCCCAAAATTACGCGCCGAGCAGCAGGCTGCCCTGGAAGCGGTGCGAGCTGACCTGGGTCGGTTCCGATGCCACCTGATCGATGGCGTAACGGGCAGCGGCAAGACCGAGATCTACCTGCATCTCATTGAAGACATCATCCGCAGCGGCCAGCAGGCCCTTGTGCTGGTGCCTGAAATCGGCCTGACACCGCAATTGGTTCGCCGCATGCGCGAGCGTCTGGGCATCGAGCCGGGCGTGTACCATTCGGCGCTGTCGGACGGAGAACGGATTCGGAGCTGGGATCGCGCAGGGCGCGGGCTTGCACCCCTGTTGCTGGGCACACGGTCGGCGCTGTTCTTGCCCATGCCGAGCCCTGGGCTCATCATCATGGACGAGTCACACGATGCGTCATTCAAGCAACAGGACGGCCTCCGGTTTTCGGCCCGTGACGTCGCCATCAAGCGCGCGGCAGATCTCGGTATTCCGATCGTTCTGGGTACAGCCACCCCCAGCCTTGAGACCCTGCACAACGCTCAGTCGGGACGTTATGCGTGGCATCGCCTCAGGGAACGCGCCACCGGGGCCGAGCAGCCGGCCTGGAGGGTGCTGGACATGCGCGCGCAGTCGCTGGAGGCCGGATTGGCCCCACGCACCCTTGAATCCATTTCCTCCACACTGGATCGGGGAGAACAAGTCCTCGTGTTTCTCAATCGTCGCGGATACGCGCCCGTTGTGCTGTGCCATGATTGCGGCTGGTGCGGTGCCTGCAATCGTTGCGATGCCCACATGACCTGGCACCGCAGCGAACGGCAGTTGATTTGTCATCATTGCGGTCAATCGGCTCGACTGCCACGCTTTTGTCCGGACTGCGGCGCTGACGCCCTGCAAGGCGCGGGAACCGGTACCGAGCAATTGGAAGATTTCCTTGAGTCGCGTTTTCCTGACGTGGCCATGTACCGCTTCGACCGGGACAAGACGCGCCGGAAGGGTGCTTTCGATGACATGGTCGAAGCCATTCACGGGGGATCGCCAGCCATCCTCATCGGCACCCAAATGCTGGCCAAGGGCCATCATTTTCCGAGGGTTACCCTGGTGGTGATCGTAGACCTGGACCAGGCACTGTACAGCGCTGACTTCAGGGCCATGGAGCGAATGGGTCAACTGATGCTCCAGGTGGCGGGTCGGGCGGGCCGTGCTGACCATGCCGGGCGCGTGGTTCTTCAAACTCACCACCCGGATCACCCCTTGCTTGAATACCTGTTTCGACAGGGATATGAGCGCTTTGCAGACGAATTGCTCGGTCAGCGGCGAATGGCGGCCTTACCGCCATTCGCCAAGCAGGCAACGCTGCGGGCGGAGGCGCATCAGCGTGAGGCTGTCAGGGCATTCCTTGGCGCTGCAAAATCCCTGTTCAAGAGTGACAGCGGTGAGATTCATGGCCCCTATCCAGCATTGATGGAGCGACGCGGGGGGCGGACGCGTGGGTACCTGCTGGTGCAGGATTCAGGACGTGCCAAGCTTCATGCCAGCCTGGATCAATGGCTATTGAGCCTTCGTTCCATTCCCCAGGCGCGCAACGTTCGCTGGGCGCTGGACGTTGACCCGCAGGAGTTCTAGTCTTCGGGCGGGACTTCATCCTCGGCAGGCTGTTGCTTGGCGCTCGGGGGTTGAACCCAGATCACATCCATTCCATGCGGATTGCTGGCTGCGGCGCGCTCCACAGCGATAATGTACGCGCTGTCAAACCGTGCCTCGGGTGCGACCCGGGCGTCCGGCGCCGTCGTGCAGGCGCTGCAAAACAGCATGGTTGCGAACAACAGGAAAAATGCAGGCAACTTCACAGGCTTCTCCTTGTCGAAGTGGAAACACGAGCAGGCAAAGGGGTATTGCCTCAGAGCCACGTTCGAAACATGGGTATACATTGAGTCTAAACCCCACGGTGCATTTGGCAAGTCGGTCTGGCTAAGAATAAATTCGTGCGGTATGCGACCATGGATCGCCTTTGATGAGCTGGCAGGCCTCGGTATAAAATCTCCCCCCCCGTAAGCGGACAAATGGTGTAGAAAATGGATGCAGCCGACACAGAACATGAAAGCATGAACGTGGCCAATCCGGAATTGGCGGCGTTCAAGGCGCTCAGCGTGGCGGCAAATACCCTGATCATTGGGCAGGAACGCCTGATGGAGCGCCTGGTCATGGCGCTGTTATGTCATGGGCATTTACTGGTTGAAGGGGCTCCCGGGCTTGCTAAAACCACGGCGATCAAGACGCTGGCCGACCGAATCGAGGGGGATTTTCACAGAATCCAGTTCACACCGGATTTGCTTCCGGCTGACTTGACCGGTACTGAAATCTATCGGCCCCAGGAGGGAAGTTTCGAGTTTCAGGAAGGCCCTATTTTCCATAATTTGATTCTCGCCGATGAGGTCAATCGCGCACCTGCGAAAGTTCAATCGGCCTTGCTTGAGGCGATGGGTGAACACCAGGTTACTGTCGGGCGTATTACCTACCGTTTACCGCAACTGTTCCTGGTCATGGCGACACAGAACCCCATTGAGCAGGAGGGCACCTATCCCCTACCGGAGGCGCAGCTGGACCGCTTCCTGATGCATGTATCCATTGGCTATCCGAACGCTCAGGCGGAGCAGGATATCCTGACCCTGGCCCGACAGCAGGCGCGGGATGAGCTGGACAAGAGAGAACAGGCGCCGGTCATGGTCACCCAGGCGCAGGTATTCGCTGCGCAAACGCAGGTATTGAATCTTCATCTGGCCCCGTCCCTCGAGGAATACATCGTGCAGTTGGTCCTGGCAACCCGTTCGCCGGGGAACTGGGATCCTGAGCTCGAGGGGCTGATCAGCTTCGGAGCGTCTCCCCGGGCGACGATCGGCCTGGACCGTTGTGCCCGTGCGCGTGCCTGGCTGGAAGGGCGAGATTACGTGTCTCCTGATGACATTCAGAGCACGGCGCATGACGTATTGCGCCACCGGGTGCTATTGTCCTACGAGGCTGAAGCGGAGGGCGTCACCGTGGACGAACTGGTTGACCGATTGCTGGATCTCGTACCGGTTCCATGAGCCAGAACGCAGCTGGAGACGGGATTCACCTCAGCGCTTCGGAGCTGATTGCCCTGAGGCCGCGCTGTAACAGCCTGTGTCTGCCAATGCATCGCCCCGCTGTCTCGGCCCTCGCCGGTGCATATCGCTCCCGGTTTCGGGGTCGCGGAGTCGATTTCCTCGAGTCGAGAAATTATCAGCCGGGGGACGATATCCGCAACATGGACTGGCGCGTCACCGCGCGCACCGGCAGGGCGCACACCAAGATTTTCGAGGAAGAACGTGAGCGGCCGGTCCTGATCATTCTGGACGCCAACCCCAGCCTGTTTTTTGGCACGCGGGAGCGGCTCAAATCGGTAGCGGCGGGTCGGTTTGCTGCTGTGGTGGCCTGGGCTGCTGTCCGGCGGGGCGATCGCATTGGGGCGTTCCTGTTCTCCCCTCAGGCCCATCGAGAGTTAAGGCCGGCGGGAGGCCGTCGTGGCGCCATGCGCATCATCCAGGGCCTGGTTGACTGGCTTGATCCTGAGCAGCAGTCGAGTGGAACCGCGCC
Organism: Candidatus Nitrosopumilus sp.; assembly: GCA_964225175.1. GTDB lineage: Bacteria > Pseudomonadota > Gammaproteobacteria > Xanthomonadales > SZUA-36 > WTJD01. The sequence goes on from CAXQNK010000117.1 coordinate 22,719, forward strand.
TCTGTCCCGGGTACTGGAGCGTGCGAGACATGCGGTTCGTCCAGGTAGCCTGATCATTGTCATCAGCGACTTTTTCAATCTGGACGAGGAATGCAATCGCCATCTTTCGCGCCTGAGACGCCACAACGACATCATGGGCTGCCAGGTGTTGGACCCTTCCGAAGAGTCCCTTCCGGCGGGCCGGTTTCCCATCACTGACGGTGCCTCCAGCGCGATGCTCGACACAACGCGGAGTCAGATGCGAGAGCGGTTCAGCGCCATGAGCCAGCAGCACAGCGCGGATCCGCAGCGATTATTTCTCCGGCATAAATGCGGATGGTCGGTACTCAGAACGACGGATGATCCCGTCGATGTTTTAAGCCGTGACCTCAGGGCCCTGGTAGCCAGGGGCTCATGAATCCCCAGGGTACAGATCTGCTGGCACAGTTGCGGGATATCCATGCTGCCCCGGACGTCTCGTGGTGGCCCCTGGCGCCGGGTTGGTGGCTCGTCGGCATGGCGTTTCTCGCGTTAATGTTGTGGTTTGCCCGCCACGCTCACCGGGCATGGCAGCGCAAGCGTCGCCGCCGGCAATTGTTGCAATGGGTGACATTGCTTGCGGAGCGGCATGATCCTGACAGCGAGCCACAGGCCCTCGCGGCGGGCATTAACCGAATACTGAAATGGGTGGCCATCGAGGCGTTTCCTGATGTGAACTGCGCGCGATTGCAGGGCCCGGGATGGACGAAGTTCCTGTGTTCAAACATGGATGATGGCAGTGACACGGCCGTGCTCAGCGCGCTGGCCGCCGCGCCTTACCAGCCACAACCCGAGATTGATGTCGAGGCCATGATTCGCATCGCAAAAGCCTGGATCAGCCGGAATGGATGAGGGTCAGCTGACAACAGGACTGACCTTCGCCTGGCCGTGGTTGGCAGCGCTGGCACCGCTGCCTTGGGTGCTGCGCCGAATCTTGCCTGAATCGCCGTCACAGCAGATTCAGGCTTTGCGCGTGCCCTGGTACGGAGCAGTGGCCGGGTCCGGACGAGCATGGCTTCGGCGACCGCTGCTGGCCGCTGTCGCGGCCCTGGTCTGGGGCTTGTTGATTCTTTCGGCCATGCGTCCGCAGTGGGTGGGAGAGGCCAATGAGTTGCCGGTCACGGGTCGGGACCTGTTGCTTGCTGTCGACGTGTCGGGGAGCATGGACACCCAGGACATGCTGCTCGGCCAGGCGGTCGTCAACAGGCTCACTGCGGTGAAACAGGTGGCGGGTGAGTTTATTCAGCGCCGCCGTGGAGATCGCGTCGGCCTGATCCTTTTCGGCAGCAGGGCCTATCTGCAGACCCCCCTGACCTTTGATACCCAAACAACAGCCCTTTTGCTGGCCGAGTCCGAGATTGGCCTGGCGGGTAGGGAGACGGCGATTGGGGACGCGATCGGCCTGGCGGTAAAACGGCTTCGTGACGACGCCGCGGCTGATCGGGTTTTGATCTTGTTGACCGATGGCGCGAACACTTCGGGCGAAGTGCAGCCGCAGCAGGCCGCGGAATTTGCCGCGCGCGAGGGACTGACCATATACACCGTTGGTGTCGGTGCAGATGAAATGGTCGTTCAGGACTTTTTCGGTTCGCGCCTTGTCAACCCTTCCGCGGACCTCGACGAGGACACCTTGACAGACATCGCGGAGCGCACCGGCGGGCGATATTTTCGCGCTCGCGATACCGCGGCATTAATGAATATTTACGAGATACTCGATGAACTGGAGCCGGTAGAAAGCGATATCGAGCGGGTGCGACCGGTCGATGAGCTGTTTTTCTGGCCACTCGGCCTGGCCTACGTTCTGGCTCTTGTCACCGTGCTTGGCGCCTGGCGACCCCTGACGCTGCACGGGGAGGGTCTGGCCTGATGGATTCGATGGGCTTGCATTTCATCCGACCGACCTGGCTCCTGGCACTGCCCATGGCGGTCATCATCCCAATGCTATGGCATCGAATCCAGAAGCCTTCAGGTGATTGGTCGAGGGTGTGTGATGCGCACCTGTTGCGCTGGTTGGGTGCGGACCATGCCGCGCGCCATAGGCGCAAAGCGGGTGGCGTCATCGCCGGTCTTGCGCTGGCCATCAGTGTGCTTTCGCTGGCCGGACCCAGTTGGCAAAAGCTGCCCGATACCACTTACGCGGCGAGCGATGCCAAGGTCCTTGTGCTTGATCTGTCCGAATCCATGCTGGCGGAGGACCTCAAGCCCAGCCGACTGGTCCAGGCCCGTTACCGCTTGTCTGACCTTTTGGGCGAGATGGATGAAGGACAGTTGGCCCTGGTGGCCTATGCCGGTGATGCTTATGTCGTCTCACCATTGACACGAGACATGAAAACAGTAACCAACCTGCTGCCAGTCCTGCAGCCTGACATTATTCCCGTCGCAGGAAGCCGGGCGGACCGCGCCCTCGACCTGGCGGCGGAGTTGATTCGCAGGGCGGGCCTGAGTTCGGGCGAAGTGCTTCTGGTCAGCGACAGCGCCGTCGCAGCAGATGCCCGCAAGGCTGCCGAGTTAGCAGATGAGGGCATCACGACGTCCGTGTTGGCGGTTGGGACTGCAAGCGGTGCCCCGATCCCCAGCGGAAAAGGGTTTGTTAAAGACAGCGCAGGTGGCGTGGTGATTGTGCGTTTGGAAACCGAGGCTTTGAAGCGTGTTGCCACTGCGGGCTCCGGGCGCTACAGCGAATTGCTGCATCTGACGGCGGGTGATTCGGTTTGGCGGGCGGGTGGAAGTGCATTCTCGCTTCGGGATGATGCAGTGGGCGCGCGCTGGCAGGATCAGGGCCCGTGGTTGGTTCTTGCCTTGCTTCCATTGATTGCGGTGGGGTTTCGCCGAGGCATGGTGTTCTTTCTGCCCATGCTGATCCTGCCCGGCATGCTGATGCCTCACCCCGTGTATGCAGTGGGCTGGGAAGACCTCTGGAAGACTCGTGACCAACAGGCGCAGGCTGCATTGCGGGCGGGCGACACTGAGACGGCGAACGCGCTCGCAAAAGATCCGCGGATAGCCGCAGAGGCGTTGTTTCGTGAGGAGGACTATGAGCAGGCCATGCAACTGTGGTCGGATCTTGGCGCCCCAGATGATCACTACAATCGGGGAAACGCGCTTGCCCATGCCGGAAAGCTCGAGGACGCCCTGACCGCTTACGACGCCGCGCTGGCACTGGAGCCGGACATGGAGGATGCAATCCATAATCGGGAACTTGTCGAGAAAATGCTGCAGCAGCAACAGCAGGATCAACAGAGCCAGCAAGACGAACAGAGCGCCCAGGATCAGCAGGAGCAAGAGGGCCAAGAGGAGCAGCAGGACCAGGAGCAGCAGGATGGCTCTGACAGCGATGAAGAGGGATCCTCGGACTCTGAGCCTGAAGAGGCCAATCCGCAGGACGAACAGCCCGGTGAACAGGCTGACCCATCCGAGGAGCAGGAGGGTGAACGCTCTGAGGAGCAAATGGCAGCGAATTGGTCTGAAGAGGATGCGCAAGCCATGGAACAATGGTTGAGGCGTATTCCGGATGACCCATCCGGGCTGCTCCGCCGCAAGTTCAGGAATCAGCATCAGCGTCGCGGCAAGCCTGGTGATGAAAGGGAGGCCTGGTAAATATGATGGGTATCAAACAGGGAATGGTTGCAGTAACGGCCTTCTTTTTATTGGCTGTCTCACCTCAAATCGAGGCCGCGCAAGTCACTGCAACGCTCGATCGGGACCGTCTCGTGGAAGGTGAGACGGTGACCCTGATTCTGCAGACCGATGACGTAGCACAGAGCCTGGAGGGCGACCTGTCGCTGCTCAGGGGGGATTTCAATGTGCTCGACCAGCGCAGTGAAACCCGGATGTCAGTGATCAATGGCGAACAGACGACCGTGGTAAGGCGGCTGGTGACCCTGGAGCCAAAACGTGCCGGGCGGATTCCGATCCCGGGGCTGCAATTTAACGGCGTGCGGACCTCCCCTTTAGTGCTGACGGTTGATCCGGCACCGGCGCTGGCGCCCGGTGAGATGCCACCGGTGTTCATTGAAATGGCACTGGAGCCTCCGTCGGGCCCATATTACGTCCACGCTCAGATCTCATTGACCGTGAAGATTTTCTATCAGCAGAGCCTGACTGAGGCGAGCATAACGCCACCCTCACCGGAGCAGGCTGCGGTGCGACTGCTTGACGAAGTGCCTTTTCCGGCTGAACGCAACGGAACCCGATACCGGGTCTTGCAGAGGCGATACGCCATTTTTCCCGAACGTTCCGGAACGTTAGTGGTGCCGCCCATGCAGCTTTCGGGGCGACTCCTGGAGCGAACGGGAAGAAGCCTTTGGCAGTCCTCGGGAAGAGGTCGGAGAATCACAAAGGAAAGTGAAGCGCTCGAGATCGAGGTGTTGCCCAAGCCCGCGTCGTTCAGCGGGACATACTGGCTGCCGGCCAGGGACCTGAAGTTGTCGCAGCGCCTGTCCGAAACCTCTGCTGTTCGGGTGGGAGAGCCGGTAACGAGAACAGTCATCGTCGACGCCGTGGGTCTGGAGGAGAACATGCTGGAAGAGCCGGTCTGGCCGCAGGTGCCGGGGGTTCGGATTTACCCTGATCAGCCTCAGGGTATCAGCAGGGACGACGGCACCTGGGTCAGTGGTCATAAGGAATACCGTTACGCTGTTGTTCCAGAGCAACCGGGTGAGCTTGTTCTTCCTGAACTGCGGGTCGATTGGTGGGACACTGTTGCGAACAGGGCGCGCACGGCCATTTTGCCGGAAATGCGCGTTCCGGTGCTGGCGTCAGACTTGCCTGGCATCACCGAATCCAGGGGAGCGCCAGCGCAAACGGGCACTGAAGTACTCTCCACAAATGGCACAGCGCTCCAGGTTCAGAGCGCCTGGCGAAGTGTCGCAATTGTCCTGGGGTTGTTGTGGTTGTTGACGCTCTGGCTCCTGCTGCGCAGCCGCTCCAGGCTGGGCGCTTCGATTGTGAGCGACTCACCCCCGCGGGTGCCTCCGGCGGAATCGGAGCTGCTTGCCCGGCTCGAGGAAGCTTGCAGAGGGCAGAACATATCCACGGCCCGAGCCCTCATGGGGACGTGGTTGCGGCGCTATGCGCCCCCCGAGGTTGGGGGCAGCATGTCCCGGTTTTCAGGGGCATGCGGCGATTCCGCCCTTGAGGAGGCACTAGTGGCACTCGACACGCTGGGTTTCAAGCAGGCGGATGAAGCCGGATGGGACGGGATGATGCTGTGGCGGGCGTTCAGCGCATGGCGCATGGCGCAAGCCTCGGTAAGGAAAGGTTTGGGACCTGATGTCGAACCGGACCTGTATGCAGCGGGTCGCTGAGATCGCAGAATTTTCAGGGATTGGCTCTCATCACCAGCGTCTCGATGCCATTGTCCAATAACTGGCGCCGGAGTTGATCCGCTTGTCTGGCGCCTTGTACCGGACCGATACGGACACGGTGCCAGGTAACATCATTCACGGTGACCACCTGTACGTTGGCCTGGGTTCCGAGCAGGGCCAGTTGCGCTTTCAATTGCTCGGCATCTCGTGTGTTCTGGAATGAACCTGCCTGTAGGAGGAACTTTCCGGAGCGTGCATCGTCATCCGCCGGGTTGGTTGGTGTGGCTTGCTCGCTGAGTGCCCGATCGGGCACGACGACCTCCATCTCCGGCAACACGGTGAAAAAATCGAAACGTGAGCCGTGGTTCTCTTCCGTCGTTTCCGGAATCAGCGGCTCGGTGTCAGCGCTGGAGTCGACGCTGCTTTCCACAGGTGTCACGCTGTCCTTGCCCGGGAAGAACATCTTGAAAAAAATGGCACCCGAGACGAGCAGACCGCAAAGCAATCCGGCGACAAACCAGGTGACAGCAGGTTTGCCGCTGGCTCCGCCGCGACTGGCCCCGCGTTTTCTGCTGCTCTTTTTGCGCCGGGCCAAGCCTACATCTCCTGCGGTGCGGATATTCCGAGTAAGCTGAGTCCATCGCAGAGAATGTGGCGAGTGGCGCTGATGAGATTCAGGCGGGCGTCACGAAGGTTTTCATCCTCTACCAGAAACTGGTGGGCGTTGTAGTAGGTGTGGAAATCATTCGCCAGCGCGTTCAGGAAATGGGCCACCACGTGTGGCGCTCTCTGCCTTGCAGAAGACTCGATGATCTCAGGATAGCGGCTCAGGTTTCGCATCAGCGTGATTTCCTGCGGCTCGGTCAGCAGGTTCAGTGCCGCTTCGCCGATCGCCGGATTATGGTGTAAATCCATTGCGTCAAGATTTCGGAAGACGCTGCAGATGCGCGCGTGTGCATACTGGATGTAGTACACGGGGTTTTCCGTTGTTTTCGATTTTGCCAGATCGAGATCGAAATCGAGATGCTGGTCGTGTGATCGCATGACATAAAAGAACCGGGCGGCATCACTGCTGACCTCGTCACGGAGTTCGCGAAGCGTGATGAAATTACCCGTCCTCGTGGACATCTGAACCTTTTCTCCCTGCCGAAAAAGCACGGCAAATTGAACCAGCAGAATTTCAAGTCTGTCCGGGTCCTCGCCAAGGCCCCGCGCGGCGGCTTGCAGACGCGCAATGTAACCATGGTGGTCGGCACCAAGCACGTAGATGGCGCGCCCGAAGCCTCGTTCGAGCTTATTGAGGAAATAAGCGATGTCCGATGCGAAGTACGTGGTTTTGCCATTTTCCCGGATGATAACCCGGTCTTTTTCATCGCCCAGCTCGGATGCCCTGAACCAGGTAGCACCATCTTTCACATAAAGGTGCCCGTTTTGACGCAGTCGCTGAATGGCATGCTCTATGGCGCCGCTTTGCTCGAGCTCCGCTTCTGAGAACCAGTGGTCGAACAGGACACCGAATTCTTCAAGGTCCGCTTCGATGTCTTCAAGAATACTGCTCAACGCGGCCTGAAAAAACACGTCGAAGCCATCTTCGCCCAGCAGCTCGACCGCGCGTCTGATCAAATCATCAACATGGCGCTCTGCCGCGTCGTTTGCCCCATCCTCGGCAAGACCATCCAGAACTTCCACGCCCGTGTGTCGCCACTTGTCACCTTCGTCGTTGCGCACCTGGCGAGCGATGTCATAGATATACTCGCCCCGGTAACCATTACCAGGGAATCGAACCTGCTCCCCGCACAGTTCGAGATAGCGCAGCCATACGCTGACTGCCAGGATTTCCATCTGACGGCCATTGTCGTTGACGTAATACTCGCGCTGCACCGAGTAGCCGGCGGCATCGAGCAGGCTGGCAAGACTGGCTCCGTAGGCCGCTCCCCGGCCATGACCCACGTGCAGAGGGCCGGTCGGGTTGGCTGAGACAAATTCGACCGTCAGGGTGTCGCCAGGTCGTCGCGGCATGTGACCATAGCGCCGATCCTTCCGCATGATGTCTTTGACGACGCTGGTCAGCGCCAATTGGTCAACGAAGAAATTGATGAAGCCCGGTCCGGCGATCTCCACCCGTGCGATCTGTCGCGAACTGGGCAGGCGTTCGATGATGGCCTTGGCCAATTCGCGCGGTGCCTTGCGTGCAGGTTTGGCCAGTACCAGCGCAAGGTTGGACGCAAATTCACCATGCTCTGGTGAGCGTGTTCGCTCCAGTTGCGGCGTGACGCCGATATCGGCTGGAATAACGCCATCTCTCAGCAAGTGGAGCAATGCCTGGGACAATAACTCTTCGATGTGCTGTTTCAAGTGGTCGGTTCCCTGGGGTCGATCCTGGCTATCGTCGCTGGTTTTCCTGGAAGGGCGTTATTGTAAACCCAATGTCGGGCGCATTGTTGGAGTTTGGTCTGTTGTTGTCGGTTCGGGGCCTGAATCGAGTCAGCGCCTGGTCCGCAAGTCAAGCCCCGTTGTGGGTAGTTCTGTGGATAACTCTGTGCATGAATTGTCATCGGGTCGTTTTAAGGGGCCGGGAAACGTCGCAGCCGTGGGCGTGAGATGAGAAAAAAACAAACTTTATTTATAAAAAACAATAATATAGAAGATTTTATAAAGATATTTTGTCTGGGGTGCTAAGTAAGTCAATGATTTCAGAAAGACGACGTGGCTTGTGTATAAATTTCCAGGTTGGTGGCTTAAGCGGTTCCCGGACAATGCTATGATGCGTGGCGTTTGTAATTGGCTCGATGCCGCGAGCGGATTTCAGCTGTGGTCGGGAGTGCCTGTTTATTTGCCATGACTGAGTTTTTGCCTTTTGCCCTGTTTGCCTGCGTGGCGATCGCCCTGCTGGCGGGGTTTCCCGTTGCCTTTACCCTTGCCGGTGTTGCCCTGATTTTTTCCGGAGTCGGCGTGCTTCTGGGTGGTTTCGACCCGGCATTCCTCGAGGCCTTCCCCAATCGCGTTTACGGGATCATGACGAATGAGACGCTGATCGCCGTCCCGGTATTTGTCTTCATGGGCGTGATGCTGGAGCGTTCACGCCTTGCAGAGCAACTTCTGAAATCGCTGGCTGAATTGATGAGGCGCCTGCCAGGTGGCCTCGGTATCGCGGTCATGATGGTCGGTGCGTTGATGGCCGCAAGTACGGGCATTGTGGGCGCAACCGTCGTGACCATGGGGCTGCTTTCGTTGCCCTCAATGCTGAACCAGAACTATCAACATTCATTGGCCACTGGCACCATTTGTGCTGCGGGCACTCTGGGACAGATCATTCCGCCCTCGATTGTCTTGATTCTCCTGGCGGACGTGCTGTCCAACGCCTATCAGCAGTCCCAGTTGCGCATGCAGATATTCAGCCCCGAGACAATTTCGGTAGGGGAACTGTTTGCCGGCGCGCTGGTGCCCGGTCTGGCGCTGGTCCTGGCATACATGGTTTATCTGCTGGTGCTTGCGATCGTCCGCCCATCAATCATGCCCCCTGCGCGGAACCCGGGTGCTCAGAAAATTCGGATCGGTCGTTTGCTAAAGCTCGTCTGGGGCCCGCTGGCGCTGATTATCGCGGTGCTGGGGTCCCTTCTCATGGGCGTTGCGACCCCGACAGAGGCTGCATCGGTGGGTGCCGTAGGCGCCATGGCGCTTGCCGCGATGCAAGGGCAGATGAACCCGGAGACATTGCGGGCAACGGTTTACCAGGCTGCAAAAATAAGCGCCATGGTCTTCATGATTCTTATCGGGGCTTCGCTGTTCAGTCTGGTGTTCAGAGGATTTGGAGGCGACGAGCAGGTCGAGGCCCTGCTGACCGGACTGCCTGGCGACCTCGGCGTGGTCTTGCTGGTGGTCATGCTGGCCCTTTTTTTACTTGGGTTTGTCCTGGATTTTATCGAAATTACCTACGTCGTGGTTCCGATCATAGGCCCCGTCTTGCTGGGGATGGGAGTTGATCCCGTCTGGCTTGGTGTGATGATCGCACTGAATCTCCAGACCTCTTTTCTGACGCCGCCGTTTGGGTTCTCCCTGTTTTATCTGCGTGGGGTGACACCCGAACATGTGCCAACCACGGCGCTTTATCGCGGCGTGATCCCCTTTATCGTCATTCAACTGCTGATGTTGCTCATGCTCTGGTTCTGGCCGGCCCTGGCCACCTGGCTCCCTGCCCAGATTTACGCCTGATTTCGGTTGGGATCGTGCTGGTCTAGCGCATGTCCAGGATCGCGCGCTGACCAATATCGCTCCAGGCCTGCACGCGTCTGAAGAATTCCATGAATGAGGCGTAGACACGCTCTGAGAGCTCGTCGTTGGTTGCGACCTCGGCCAGAACTTCAGCGGTTGTGGCTTGGAGTGCCTGAACCACGTCCTCTGGAAATTCACGAATCTCAACGCCTAGCTGAGCCAGCTGTTCGAGTGCATCGCCATTGCGGGCAGTGAATTCGGACAGCATGTCGACATTTGCTGACTGGCAGGCAAACGAAACCACCTGTTGTAGATCCTCCGGAAGAGACTCGAGCGCTGTCCTGTTCACGAGACCTTCAAGCGCGGTGGAGGGCTCGTGCCACCCGGGGTAGTAATAGTAGCGTGCCGCCTGGTGAAATCCGACCGCCAGGTCATTGAACGGACCGACCCATTCTGTCGCGTCGATGGTGCCTGTTTGCAGGGCGGTAAAAATTTCAGAAACCGGAATGGTTTGCGGCGTTCCCCCAGCTTTTTTAAGGACTTCTCCGCCGAGGCCCGGGATTCGCATTTTCAGCCCTTCAAGGTCAGCAACACTTCGAATTTCCTTGTTGAACCATCCTCCCATCTGGGGTCCTGAATTTCCCACGGGGAATGGAATGATGCCAAAGGGCGCGTAAGCTTCTCGCCACAGGTCGAGGCCGCCGCCATAGTAGAACCAGCCATTCATTTCCTGGGCATTCATCCCGAAGGGTGCCCCGGCGAAAAATTGCGCTGCGGGCACTTTGCCTTTCCAGTAGTACGGCGCACCATGCCCCATTTCCGCCGTGCCGCGCTCAACCGCGTCGAACACTTCGAATGGCGGGACCAGTTCGTTGCCACCAAAGACCTTCACGGTCAGTCGTCCGCCGCTCATCAGGCCGATTCGCTCCGCGAGTCGGCTTGCCCCGGTGCCAAGGCCCGGAAAGTCTCGCGGCCATGCCGTAACCATCTTCCACTTGAATTCTGCATCTTCAGTGCGCTGGGCACACTCGGTGGCAGTGGTTTTCGCCCCACCACATGCGGCGATGAGGCCCGCAGTGCCTGCGAGGCCAGCGGTGTGTATGAAATTTCTGCGTTTCATGCTGATGTCCTGAGGGATCTGTCGGGCCCGACGGCCTCGGTTCTGTAATGCTATAGTGTCAGAACAACGCGCCACTGCCAAACCTGAGCGTGACTGAAGAATTTGACACTGCCAACCTTGCTCAACAGCTCGCGGAGCTGAAGGAAGAGCACCGCGATCTTGATGAGGCCATTCGAGGAATGGCTGAAGACGCCTGGGTGGACCAGTTACGGATCCGAAGGCTGAAAAAAAGAAAATTGAAGCTCAAGGACTGGATCAAACGCCTGGAAAGTCAGCTGATCCCGGATCTAGACGCCTGATCAGCTCATTTCCAGCGCCTGGGGAGCGACCTCGATAATTCCGTAGCGGATCTCCTTGGACAGGATCAAACGCGCGCTCTCGTTCATTTCCGAGAGCTGCTCGCCGAACTCGAGTGCGCCGGCGTCGTTTGTTGACAGGTAGCCCAGTTCCCTCAACTTCGCGATAAATTGGCGAAAAAGCACTCGATCCGAGAATTCGGGCGCATCGAATTGGTGTAGTTGGGAGATCCTTTCTGCGGTCAACAGGCAAAGCTTTTCGAGCTGGCTGCGGCTCAGTGAGCCGGAGCCATTTTTATACAGCACGGCAATGGTGATGAAGTAACGCTCCATGGCGGGTAGCAGGCTCTGCGCCAGAATTCTGACGTGGCTCGCAGCGCTGCTGCCGCCTTCAGCCCTGCTGATGACCGCGCCATCTTCGCTGGTGGCGAGTAATTTTGTCGTCAGCAGATCGACATAGCCCTGCAAGACCTCTGGTATGCGCTCCGGCGCCCAGGGCAGGAAGAGTTCTTCCTGCAAAAACGGGTAGACCTGCTCGGCAAGGCGCATGAGTTGATCGGTTTGGATGCTGCGGTGATTGAGCAGGCTGCAGGCGATCAACGACGGGATGGCAAACAGGTGAGCCACGTTATTCCTGAAGTAGGTCAGGCTGGCTGCATGGTCTGGGTTCAGCGACAGAATGTCTCCGAGAGGATGGGTGCGGCGCTGCAATAAGTTCAGGTCAAAACCATGTTTCACGATGGCTTGTGAATCTTTCTCAGTGACGCTGATGCCCTCGCTCAGAGGGCTTTCAAAAAGCAATTCCCGATGCAGACGAAGCAGGGCGAGCAGCTCTTTTTCATCCACGGCATGCTTGGGTGTGGCCAGCATGCACGTTGCCAGCAGATTCACGGGATTAACGTCTGCGCTCGAGTTGATATTTTGCATGACGCGCAGCCCGAGATCATTGACCAACGGACCAAGTGAAGGCGTGCCGACGGGCCCGGTTGAACTCATGTCCCGCCACTCTGGCAGGTGCTCATCAAGCAGGGAATCGAGGTAAATGGGGTCTCCGAAAGCCAGGTTGACCTCACCATATTTGCGACGCAGAACGCCAAAGACTTTCAGCAGGTCGGAGAGCTTTTCCGTTCGCTTGCTTCGCCCTGACAGTTCGCGAATATAGCTTTCAGCCTCCACCATCTGCTCGTAACCGATATACACGGGCTGGAACATGATCGGGCGGATGGGGGAGGCCAGGTAGCCGCGAACAGTCATGGACAACATCCCGCCTCTCGGGGGTAACAGTCGGCCCGTTCGGCTGCGCGTTCCTTCGATGAAATATTCGATGGAAACACCTTGGGCCAGGATGGTTCTCAGGTATTCCGTGAAAACTGCTGCATAGAGCTTCTGGGATCGAAAGGTGCGCCGAACATAAAAAGCGCCGCCATGACGAATGAGCGCGCCGATTACGGGAAGTTTCAGATTGACTCCGGCGGCGATATGCGGCGGTACGAATCCGTTTTCATAGAGGATGAAGGACACCAGCAAGTAGTCGATGTGACTGCGGTGACACGGCAGATAGACCACTTCGTGATCGAGCGCATTTCGGGTCAGCCGCTCGATGTGGTGAACTCTCAAGCCCGCGTGAATCCGGTTCAGAAAACCGTCCAGCAGGAAAAACGCCAATCGAACGAAACGGTAGGAATAATCTGCAGCAATCTCCCAGGCGAATCGACGAGCCAGCTTGGCGGCTTTTTCGTCGCTTATCTGGTTCTTGCGCGCGTGGTGACCGATGGCGGACCGAACGGCAGGCGCAGCCAGCACAGAGTCTATGACGGTGCGCCGGTGCGACAGATCCGGACCGATGGCGGTCTCTCTGACTTGCCGGAAATGAACTCGGAGTATTCGCGAGACTTTCCGGATACTGCGCGCGGGATCCGGCTCTGAGGCAAGCAAGTCCCTGAGCGCGATGGGACGGCTGAACTGCACCAGGGTGTCACGCCCGTTAATCAGGGTACTGAGAAAGCGCCTGATCGGGCCGCCGACCTCCCAGTGCTCGGTGAACAGCACCTTTGCGAAAGCGGTTTCCTTGTCGGGCGCACGGCCAATAAATACGGTCACCGGCACCAGCTGAATGTCCGCCTCAGGATGATTCCCGCTGTACTCAATGAGTTCTCGCAGCATCGCAGATGAGCGTCGCGGGGCGGGTCGGCGAATCAGGATGCCTCGCATACGGCGCAGACTTGCGTACGCCCGCTGTTCGGAAACAGTCACGTCCCGGATGGGTGACAGCGGTCGGGGCAATGCCTGCTCTTCACAGCATTTGTCGAGAATCAGAAGTGAAGACAGCGCATGGTCACCTAGCACGTAACACACCGGTTTGCCTGCTTTGGCGCCAATCTGGCCCGCGGTGTCCGGTATGGCCTTGGATTTGACCCAAAGATGCAGAATATTCCGCATCAGGCGATAGGTGTGCTCCCTGATCGAGCGTGCACGACGCTTCGCCGCAGGTTCCGGTTGCAGCGAGGGGGTATTCTGGGACTGTTGCGGTTGATCGGGCTGACTCATGCAGTGGGGCGATGACAGCAACCTGTCGGAAGGCCTTACATTAGCACAGCAGGCCGCACGGACGGCAGATAAAAAATCCGGGCTGGGCACAAAGGCCCGCCCGGAAGTCCGGCTGAGCCGGAGAGGATGAGGTAAAAAATTCTTTCTTTCTTATTATTTTTATTAAGTTACGGGCGTATCGTAATGTAAAATATTGATTTTTGCAAATACTTTTCTCAGTCACCCATTTCTCTTGAGGACGCGGTAATCCGCACGGGGCGTTTTTCCACCAAATTCAATCAGAAAGCGCAGCGGCGATCTCGGCCTGGATGGATTCCGCCATGGCGCGCGGGTCTTTGGCATCCCGAATCGGGCGCCCAACCACGAGAAAATCTGCCCCGTTTCTGATCGCCTCGCCCGGGGCAACAACGCGCTGCTGATCGTCATCGTTGTGTACCGGCCGAATGCCCGGGCATACGGTGATGAGGGCATGATCCACCTCTTCCCGAAGCGTGGGCACCTCAAGGCCTGATGACACCACGCCATCGCAGCCTGCCTCCAGGGCGCGACGGGCCCGTGACAAGACGAGGGCGCGTGTATCGCAACTGAAACCCAGATCATCGAGGTCCCCCTGGTCGAGACTGGTGAGTGCCGTAACGGCAAGAACCTGCATCTCACCCTTGTGCTCGGCGGCGGCGCGCAGCATGCCGTCATTACCATGAACGGTGCAAAAATCAATCTGGTGCCTGGCAAGTTGTCGCACGGCCCCGGCGACAGTGGCGGGGATATCGAATAGCTTGAGGTCTGCAAAAACCCGTTTGCCTGAATCTTTCAGGGCGTGGAGTAACTCGAAGTAGTGTCCTGACAGAAACATCTCGAGCCCCAGCTTGTAGAACATGACCGAGTCGCCGAGTGTCCTGATCAGGTTCTGGGCCTGGTCGACGTCAGGAACATCCATGGCGAAAATGAGTCGCTCCCGCACTGGAATTTCAGGTTTTTTATCGTACATTTCAGGTCTCCGAGTACAGCAGGAATGATCGCACAGGCCCGGCTACCGCTTCCGGCGTTTCCATGTGCAAGTGATGGTGCCCGGGCAGGCTGATGTGCCTGCAGTCTTGCAGGGCGTCGAATCTCTTTTGAGCAGTTTCAGCAGACAGCCATTCTGCTCTGGGCTCGGCGAGAATGGACAGGGTGGGTGCCTCGATCGCGCTCAGCATCACCAGGACCTGCGATTCTTCGAGCAAAACCGGCGTGGTCCATTTCAGGCGCGCATCGGTGCGCCACTGAAGCTGTCGGTCCCTGCGGTGCAAGGCTCGCTCACACAGCAAGCGCGCGGCTGACGGCGACAGGTCGGATGCAGCCAGGCGGGCTTGAACAGCACTCTCTACATCATCGTAGGCCCGTATGGGCCTGGGGTGCTTGAGCACCGATATGCGGGATTTTCTGAGCCGCTTCACGGCCTGATCAGGCGTGGATGCTGGAGGGCCAATGCCGTCCAAAAGCACCAGGCGTTCAACCCGTGAAGGTGCGGAGGCTGCGTAAAACCCGGCAATGGCAGCACCCATCGAATGACCCAGCAAATGACAGCTTTCCCACTCCAGGGCATCCAGCACGGCGTCGAGATCCCAGAGATTGTCAATCAGGTGGTATTGGGACCTCTGAGGACGAGGGTCTGAATGTCCATGTCCTGCAAGGTCCAGGGCCACCACGTCCAGACCCTCCAGCAGGGGGGCCAGCGGCAGAAATGACGCGGCATTGTCCAGCCAGCCATGCAGACAGAGCAGGCGGGGTGAGCCGGGCTCGCGTGCCGCCAGGCCAGTAAACCGACCCAGGCGCGTCTCGAGGCTGAATTCAGTCATCTGGCGGGTCATGAAGGCTCCAGGTTGGCATAGGCCAGGACCAGCCATTTTGCACCGGCCTGGCTGAAATTGACCTGGACCCGTGCGTGCTGACCTGCACCTTCAAAATTCAGGACGGTCCCTTCCCCGAACTTGCGGTGATGAACCGTTTGACCCAATTTGAACGGCACGTTGTCTTCTGCCTGGCGGACCCGGCCCGCGGCAGGGGTGGCAGCAGAAACCCATGGAGTCCGCAGCCCGACACGGGGACGAATTTCCTCCATGACTTCCGCGGGTATTTCGTCGAGGAAGCGAGAGGGACGTGCGTGAGAATCGGACCCGAACATGCGGCGAACTTCCGCGTAGCTGAGGTAAAGCTGCTCCCTGGCTCGCGTGAGGCCGACATAACACAGGCGCCGCTCTTCCTCGAGGCGCCCGCCCGATTCCTCGACGGAACGCTGATGCGGAAACAATCCATCTTCCATTCCCACGATAAAAACCAGGGGAAACTCAAGACCCTTGGCGGAATGGAGCGTCATCAACTGGACACAATCGTCCCAATCCTCGCCCTGGGTTTCGCCAGCTTCCAGTGCAGCGTGACTGAGAAATGACTGCAGCGGAGTCAGCCCGGCCTCCTCATCCTCGGCGGGGAGCAGAAACGCATCCGCGGCGTTGGCAAGCTCCCGGAGATTCTCAACCCTGGCTTCCATTTTCTCAGGGCCTTCTTTTTCATAATGGCGACCCAGCTCACTTTGCTCGATCACGCCCTCGACCTGGTTGCCCAGCGTCCAGTCCGCCAACCGTTCCCTCATGGCCTCAATCAGCTGCACGAAGACCGTTACGGTAGTCTTGGCGCGTCCGGACAATGCGCCCTGCTCCAGGCAGGCGCGGGCGGCTTGCCAGAGCGACAAACCCGCTTCACGGGCGTGAAGCCTGAGATCAGAAACGGTTTTTTGACCGATGCCCCGGTTGGGCGTATTGATCACACGCTCAAGGGCCGCGTCGTCGTTGGGGTTCTGTAGAAGCCGAAGATAGGCGAGGGCATCCTTGATTTCCGCCCGTTCGAAAAACCTTAATCCTCCATAAACACGATAGGCAATAGAGGCCTTGAGTAAATATTCCTCGAACAAGCGTGACTGAGCCGTGGTCCGATAGATGATAGCGGCTTCCTCGGCTCTGCGTCCCTCTTCCAGCCAGCGCTCAATCTGCTCTACAACGAAGCGTGCTTCATCCTGTTCGTTGAAAGCGGCATAGACCCTCAGGGCCTGGCCCGGTTCCCCGTCAGTCCAGAGCTTTTTGCCCATGCGTCCTTCGTTGTTGGCGATCACGGCATTGGCGGCGCTCAGGATTTTTCCGGTGGAGCGGTAGTTTTGTTCGAGACGGACAGTCCGGACATCGGCAAAGTCTCTGACGAAATGCTGTACATTTTCCACCCGCGCGCCCCGCCAGCCATAGATCGACTGATCGTCGTCACCGACCACGAATGCGCGTCCGCTCTCCCCCGCCAGCAGCCGAATCCATGCGTACTGAATGGTGTTAGTGTCCTGGAATTCATCCACGAGAATGTGCCCAAGGCGGTTGCGGTAATGGGACAGCACTTCAGGATGCTGCAACCAGAGTTCGTGGGCTCTGAGCAGGAGTTCGGCGAAGTCCACCAGTCCGGTGCGTTCACAATGGGCCTGGTATTGCCGGTATAGCTCCACCCACACCGCTGTGATCGGATGATCCATGTGATCGATGGATTCTGGGCGTTGCCCTTCATCCTTGCGCGCGTTGATGTACCACTGAGCCTGTCGTGCCGGGTACTGATTCTCATCGATGCCTTCCTCGCGCAGCAGTCTTCTGAGCAGGCGGTGCTGATCGTCGGAATCAATGATCTGGAAATTTTCCATCAGGCCTGCTTCGCGCCAATGCATCCTCAGCAGCCGATGGGAAATTCCGTGGAAGGTACCGATCCACAGGGGTCGCGTCGAAACATTCAACAGGGCCTGGGCGCGTTCGCGCATTTCACCCGCTGCCTTGTTGGTGAAGGTCACGGCAAGTACGCTCAGGGGTGAAACGTGTTCGACCTGGATCAGCCAGGCCAGGCGGTGGATCAATACCCGGGTTTTTCCGCTTCCGGCACCTGCAAGCACGAGCACATGGCCGTCCTCGGCCGTAACGGCATCACGTTGCGCATCATTCAATTCTTCAAGCAGGTGGGAGACGTCCATGGAATTCAGCCGTGTTCTCGTGCCACGGCGCGATAGCCAATGTCCCGCCGGCAATACATCTGGTCCCAATGAATCCGCTCGCAGTGCGAGTACGCCAGTTGCTGCGCTGCCTGGACAGAGTCTCCGAGCGCACAAACACACAGCACCCGCCCGCCGGATGTCACTACCTTTTCGCCCTCGAGCTGCGTCCCGGCATGAAAAACCTTCACATCCGCTGACGCGGGTGGTTCCAGTCCGTGAATTTCATGCCCCCGTTCGTAGTCACCCGGATAGCCACCGGCGGCCAGGACGACGCCCAGGCAGGCCCGGGAGTCCCACACCGGACGCGCCGCATTGAGCGTGCCATCGAGGGCGGCCAGACACAGCGACACCAGATCGGATTGCAAGCGCATCAGTACCGGTTGTGTTTCCGGGTCACCGAAACGGACATTGAATTCGAGTACACGCGGCGTGCCTTCCGCATCGATCATCAGTCCGGCGTACAGAAAGCCTGTGAACGGATTGCCCTCAGCCGCCAGGCCGCGCAGGGTGGGTTCGATGACTTCCCGCATGACCCGATCATGTAATGCATTGTCGATCACCGGTGCGGGTGAATAGGCGCCCATACCCCCCGTATTGGGTCCCGTGTCGCCCTCGCCAGCCGCTTTGTGGTCCTGGCTGGTGGCGAGTGGCAATGCAAATTGACCATCTGCCATAACAATGAAGCTGGCTTCTTCGCCTTCCAGAAATTCTTCCACGACCACGCGATGGCCCGCCTCGCCGAACGCGTTTCCGGCCAACATGTCCTGGACGGCTGATTCAGCCTCTGCAACGGTCTGAGCCACCACCACGCCTTTGCCCGCGGCCAGCCCATCCGCCTTGACAACAATCGGTGCGCCCAGTTCATGAATGAACTTGATGGCGTCTGAGACCTCGGTGAAACTCCCGTAGGCGGCCGTGGGAATTTGATGTCTCGCCATGAAATCCTTTGCAAAGGCCTTGGAGCCTTCCAGTCGAGCCGCGGCGGCAACTGGACCAAAGCACCGCAACCCTGCAGCACGAAAACGATCCACGATGCCAGCCGCCAGCGGGTCCTCGGGGCCGACGATGGTCAGAGCTACGCCACGCTCCCGTGCAAGCGCCAACAAGCCCTCGTGGTCGTTGGCGCTCACGGGCACATTGTGCACCCCCGTTTCAAGGGCGGTACCGGCATTCCCTGGCGCCACCAGAACCTGTTCAACTTCGGCGGATTGTGCTGCTTTCCATGCCAGGGCATGTTCACGTCCGCCGCTGCCTACGATCAGTACTTTCATGCGCTGGTTACCCCTTAGTGGCGAAAGTGGCGCATCCCCGTGAAGACCATCGCCAGTTCATGCTCGTTGGCTGCGGCGATGACCTCCTCGTCGCGCATGGAACCTCCCGGTTGGATGATGGCAGCGATGCCTTTCTCCGCCGCTGCATCAATACTGTCCCGAAATGGGAAAAACGCATCCGATGCCATCACAGCACCCTGCAGGGTCAATTTGGCCTCGCCCGCCTTCCAGGCAGCAATGCGAGCTGAGTCGACGCGACTCATCTGGCCGGCTCCCACCCCGAGCGTCGCCATGTCCTTTGCATAGATAATCGCGTTTGATTTAATCATACGAACCATCTTCCAGGCGAACATCAGGTCGTTCCATTCCCGTTCGTCGGGGCTGCGGGCGGCGACGCTCCGGCAGGACTCGCGATCAACCCGCCCGGAGTCATTCTGTTGAATCAGCAACCCGCCAGCGACTCGGTGATAGTTCAGTCGATAGGCGTCGGCGTCCGAGGTCTCGCCCCGCAGAACCCGGACGTTCGGCTTCTCTGAAAACGCTGAAATCGCACCATCGGTAAAGTCGGGCGCGATGACGACCTCGACAAATTGTTGTTCCAGCATTGCTCGCGCGGTTGCACCATCCACGCTGCCATTGAAAGCGATGATGCCCCCGAACGCTGAGACCGGGTCCGTGGCATAAGCCCGCTGGTAAGCCTCGAGCATGGAATCGGCAACTGCGGCTCCGCAGGGGTTAGCGTGCTTGACGATGACACATGCCGTCCCGGACTCGAACTGCTGCACACATTCCGCGGCTGCATCAGCATCGGCAATGTTGTTGTAAGACAATTCCTTGCCTTGAAGTGATTCAAAGCGCCCTCGTGAGGCAGTCGACGGGCCAGCGCTCACATAAAACGCCGCCTGCTGGTGGGGGTTCTCACCGTAGCGCATTGTTTGCACGCGGATAAATTGTGGTGTGTGGATCAGCGGCAATTCTGTGACGCCGTTCTCCGACGTTGATTTGCGCCCCAGGTATTCTGCGACCATGCCGTCGTAGCGGGCCGTGTGTGCAAAGGCTTTGACGGCCAGTTCCTGTCGCGTTTGCGCCGTGACCGCGCCATGGGTTTCGAGTTCGTTCAATACGGTGGCATAGTCCTCGGGTTGGGTGACAATGCTGACCCGTGCATGATTCTTTGCCGAGGCGCGGACCATCGCGGGGCCACCGATATCAATATTTTCGATAGCGTGTTCCAGGCTGCAGTCAGGCTGTGAGCTTACCGCTTCGAATGGGTACAGATTAACTGCCACTATTTCAATGGGATCGATGCCGTGCTCTGCCATGACCCCGGCGTCCTGTGTTCTGCCCAGAATCCCGCCGTGTATTTTCGGATGGAGGGTTTTTACCCGACCGTCCATGATTTCCGGGAACCCCGTGTGGTCGCTGACGTCGGTGACGCTGATACCGGCCTCGCGCAGGGTTCTCGCTGTACCGCCTGTGCTCAGGATGGTCAGCCCTTTCTGTTGTAGGGAACGCGCAAAATCCGTAATGCCTTCCTTGTCGGAAACGCTGATCAAAGCAAAGCGCCTTGCGGGCTCAGCTGCAGAATTCATGGGTCATTACTCCGGTTAAATTTAGAAATGAGTTCAGTGCCTGAGGGTCTGTTTTCAGCTGCCCGTCGCGCTGCATTATAGGAGTCACTTGCGCTTGGTGATAACCAAATTCCGGCTCGACTCTATGCCGTATCTGCGAATTCGGGACCTGAGAGTGTTTCGCGTCATGCCGAGGATCCGAGCCGCTCTGGATTGATTGCCTCGAGTGAACAGCAAGACCTCCTGGATCAGGGGGGGTTCTACTTCCGACAGCAACTTCCGGTACACCTGCTCTGGCTCGGTGTCCCCCATGTCCAGAAGGAATTGATGAATGGTTTTGCGGACTTCCTCGCGCAGTGGTGTGCTGGTTTTCTTGGTGGCCATGGAGTGTATGCTGGCGTCTATGGTTTCCGGTTCGGAGGGGCGGTTACGTTAGCATAAACTGGCGCCGGGCGGCAGGCGGATTCATAGAAAATTGATCTCGAAGCCAACGGCCTCCTTTCCGGGACTGGCAATTTCAAGCCATATGGGGACATGGACCTTGGGGCCGAGCAGGTCACCCCCAGCTTGCTGGCCGGGCAGATATTCCACACGGGTGAATCGTCGACTCGCTACGGGCCGACCCTGTACGTCGGTCAGGGTCAGTTCCAGGACAGGCCAGGTCAACGATTCCTGTGCCAGGTTGACAAAGGTTGCATTGAGGATGAGCGCGCCCGCCAAGGTCGGGTGTGAGTGCAAATCCCGGCTGATCAGCTGAAAGGCTTCCGGGTTGGCTCGTGGTGGCTCCGGGCGCGCGCTGTTTATCAGGCCAGTTTCCAGCAGCAGCCCCCTGATCGCCGGTTGCGATGTCAGCCAGTCTCTCTGAATCCAGCCCACTTGACCGGCGGTGAGGATAACCATCAGCACCAGACCGAAGACCCACACACCCCGGTGTGTGTCTGCCTCTGGAATGGGTTGGGCAGGGCCGAAGGGTATCGCAAGGTCCTGTTTGCTACCCAGCACAGGGGGGCGATAACGTCGGTTGGCGCGCGGAGGGGAATCTGCTGGATCAGGCCACTCGTCAAACAGCTGCTCAAGCGCGTCAAATTTGTGATCGCAGCGCCCGCAGCGAACGGTGCCACGAGACTGCGCCAATGCCATGGCGCTAAGTACGTGTGAAGATTCGCAGCTGGGACAACGGGTGAACATGACTCATTCAAACCCTGCGGGCATGATCCCGGTCAGGCGTTGTGAACTGGAGGCTGGCAGTAATCAGGAAGCACTCTGGGCCTCCCCCGCGGGCTCAGCGACGGGCGCCTCGCCGATGGGCATCGGGTCACCGGGCGCGCCCCCTTCGCTCAGAAATCGAAAACGCGCCAGTTCAGCCATGAACAAGTTGCGGATCTGGGTCTCCCTTCGGGTCAGGGCATCGCGTGCTTTCAAACCATCATTCAGCCGTTTGCGCAAGCCCTGGATCTCGGTCATTTTTGCCGCGTCGACGGGCATGCCGGCGCGCTGCCGATCGGCAGCGTCGCTGATGTGGCCTCGTATTGCGGTGATCACGCTGTCTCGTGATTGCACCAGGAGTCGCGCATCATAGTCCAGGTTGGCGAGTTCCGTTTCCATGGAGTTCAGAATGTCCTGTTCATTCCGATATTTCAGAACGAGCAACCGGTCTGCACGCATGAGCATGTCGCGTTTCTTTGCCGCCTGCTCTGAGGCAGATTGCTTGGATTGAGCTGTTTCTTCGGCTAAGAACTTTTCCCGGGGATCGACCGTGCTCACAAGCAGTCCATTTTCAAAGACCTGGTAAGGTCGGTCGTTTACATTCGCCGGCAGGGAGTTGTTGAAATGAATCTTGCCCTTGTCGTCCACCCAGCGGTACACCTTGTTGGCCAGAGCGGACATGCTGACGATGGAGAAGACAACAGTTAAGGCGATTTGCACAATGCGACGCTGATGTCGATTATTGGCTTCCATATCTCTCACGATAGCTCCGAATTGCCTCGATGTCGACATCCCCAGTTTGATTATGTTCAAGGTATTTGATCAGATCAGACAAACCCGCAATCGCGATGACTTCGATGCCGAAAGTACGGGCGACTTCCTGGGCGGCTGATTCCGGGCCCTTTCCCCGTTCCTGTCGGTCAAGGGCGATGGCAACACCGCCCAGGGTGGCACTGGCCTCGGTAATCCACTTCGCTGATTCCCGCACAGACGTGCCTGCAGAGATCACATCATCAGTGATCAAAACGCGGCCTTCAAGGACTGCGCCGACCAACAGCCCTCCTTCTCCATGAGTTTTTGCCTCCTTTCTGTTATAGGCATAGGGCACGTTGCGCTGGTGTCTGGCACTGAGCGCGATCGCTATTGAAGCCGCCAGCGGTATGCCTTTATATGCCGGCCCGAAAAGCATATCGAAAGCGAGGCCGGAATCGACGATGGCGGCGGCATAACATTCGCCCAGTGTTCGGAGCGATTCGCCATCATTGAAACCGCCCGCGTTAAAAAAATAAGGGCTGACTCTCCCGGACTTGAGCGTGAAAGAGCCAAATTTCAGAATGCCCTTTTCCAGGGCCAGGTTGAAAAAAGCGGTCTGATAGGGCTGCATGTCTGTCCATGAACTCTTGGTCATCAAGAGTATCGCGCTGTCCGTTATCACTTGCAACGCGCGGCTCATGACAAACTTGTCCGGGACCGTTATGCTCACCCCCCATGAGAATCATAACGCTCAACGCGAATGGAATTCGCGCCGCTTCGAGAAAAGGCTTTTTTGATTGGCTGGCGCAACAGGATGCCGATGTCGTGTGTATCCAGGAGACCAAGGCCCAGGTTCACCAGCTCACTGATCCCGTGTTCAGTCCTGAGGGCTACTCGTGCTTCTATCATGACGCACAGCGTCCCGGTTACAGCGGGGTTGCCCTGTATGCAAGGCAAGAGCCTGACGAGGTGCATCATGGCATCGGCTGGGAACTCATGGATCATGAGGGCCGCTGGCTGCAAGCGGACTTTGGCGCCCTGAGCGTGGTGTCCTTGTACCTGCATTCCGGTTCCTCCTCCGAGGAACGCCAGCAATTGAAATTCCGGGCGATGGACTACTTGCAACCGCGCTTGCGTGAAATGGCGAAAAGCGGAAGAGAATATGTCATCTGTGGGGACTGGAACATCGCGCATCGCAAGATTGACCTCAAAAACTGGCGCGGTAACCAGAAAAACTCCGGATTCCTGCCTGAGGAACGCGAATGGATGAGCGAATTGTTCGGGCCGGTGGGCTGGGTGGATGCGTTCAGGGAAGTTGACCCGCGCGAAGAGCAGTACACGTGGTGGTCCAACCGGGGCCGAGCCTGGGACAACAACACGGGGTGGCGACTCGACTACCAGGTGGCGACGCCGGGGATAGGGCTTAAGGCAAAGCGGGTGAAGATCTACAAAGAGCAGAGATTTTCCGACCACGCCCCCCTGATCATGGATTATGATTTTTCCCTCGCGGGAGGCGAATCATCAGGGTGAACGCTCAGCAGCGTCCCTGGACCGAAATCCTCTTCACCCGCAGGATGCTCACCTGCATTTTCCTGGGTTTCAGTTCCGGCTTGCCCCTGTATGTCCTGATCTCCCTGGTGCCGGCCTGGTTGCGAAGCTATGGGGTGGATCTCGCCACCATCGGCCTGTTTGCCCTGATTGGCTTGCCTTACACCTGGAAGTTTCTGTGGTCGCCACTCATGGATCGCTTCAAGCTGCCGTTCCTGGGCCGCCGGCGAGGTTGGGCGCTGATCACCCAGCTCGGACTCCTGTTCTCCATCGGTGCACTGGGTTATTTCGATCCCGGCTCGGCACTGGAACGGGTGGTTCCGATTGTGTTCCTTGTCGCATTGTTCAGCGCCAGCCAGGACATCGTGACGGACGCATACCGCCGGGAGCTGCTCGCGGATGACGAATTGGGCACGGGCACGTCCATCTGGGTCAATGCCTACCGGATTTCCGGGCTTGTCCCCGGCTCCCTGGCATTGATACTGTCCGACCATCTGCCCTGGACCTGGGTGTACTGGATCACCGCAGCGTTCATGTCGGTGGGCATCCTGACGGTGTTACTGATTTCCGAGGTCAGTGATGACACCCTGGCGCCGCACAGTCTGAAGCAGGCCGTGGTCGAGCCCTTCAGGGAATTTTTCCAGCGCGACGGTATCCGCTCCGGGCTGGCCATCCTGGCCTTCATGTTCCTTTACAAACTCGGCGACAACATGGCGACTGCACTGGCGACACCGTTTTATATCGACATGGGGTACTCGCGGAGTGAGATCGGTTCCGTGGCGAAGATAGCGGGGCTCTGGGCCAGTATCGCGGGTGGCGTCCTGGGGGGCATCGCGATGCTGAAACTGAGCATCAATCGGGCCCTGTGGTTGTTCGGGGCGGTTCAGTTGCTCACCATTGTGCCTTATGCCTGGCTCAGCCAGGCAGGTCACACACTGACCGGTCTGTTTGTCGTGGTCAGTGGGGAATATCTCGGCGTGGGCCTGGGCACGATCGCACTCACGGCATTCATGGCCAGGGAGACCAGCCGCGCATTCACGGCGACCCAGTTTGCACTGTTCAGCAGTTTCATCGCGGTACCGAGGACACTGGCCAATGCCACGACGGGGTTCATTGTCGACGCCGTCGGCTGGACTGCCTTTTTCCTGCTCTGTGCGGTGGTCGCTTTGCCCGGCCTGCTCCTGCTGCTGCGTGTCGCACCGTGGCGAGACTAGGCATTTTTTCGAGTTTCGAAACCGAAGGGCAACAACGCCAGGCGGGTCATCTTGAGGTGCTGGGCGGCAAAGGGTAATCCAATGATGGTGATCGCAAATACGGCTGCGAGAACCAGATGCAAAATCGCCAGTTCGAGACCGGGCAGCAGGATCCAGAGAATGTTCATCACAACCGCCAGCGGACCGCTCGGCGGTTGTTTTTCGCGAATGTGATGTCCAAACGGGGCGGCGGCCAGCGCCGCCAATTTGAAGCACGCCAATCCGAAGGGAATTCCGACGATGGTGATGCACAGCAGAGCGGAGCCGAGCAGGTAACCAATCAGCAACACCCAACCTCCAAGCAAAAACCAGAGAATGTTCAGCACGACGGCCATTTCAAAATTCCTCGATGTGTCTCATGATTTGGCTTGCGTGATGCTGCCGAGCAACACGGTTTCCCCGGCGCCGGTCACATTCCGTGTATCCTGCCGGCGCTCCAGCAGACGCTCGCGAGCCAGCCAGGCAAATAATACCGCCTCTACCCAGTCAGGCGGCAAACCGTGTTCGAGTGTCGATTCAACCGATACCGCTGGCAGCGCTGCGGAGAGTCGATGCATCAGATATTGATTATGCACCCCCCCGCCACAGACCAGCAGACGGGTTATCTTGGCGTTCGCGGCTGAGACAGCTTGTGCCGCGCACAGGGCGCTCAGCTCCGCGAGTGTGCACTGGACGTCTTCAGCCTGTGCGGGGCAGGCAGACAGATGACGGTCCAGCCAGGCCATATTGAAATATTCGATCCCGGTGCTCTTGGGTGGCTGGCGCGAGAAAAACGGATCTTCAAGCATCTGCTGGAGCAGATCAGATTGAACCTCACCAGAGGCTGCCCAGTCTCCATCGCGATCGAAATCCATGCCTCGGTGACGCCGGATCCATGCATCCATCAAGCAGTTGGCGGGCCCGCAATCAAAGCCCTGCACCTCGCCACCGGACCAGAGGAATGTGAGGTTGCCGATGCCCCCAAGGTTGAGGACTGCGCGGTGTTCCGATTCGCTGAAGAACAACTGCCGATGCAGCAGCGGCGCCAGTGGGGCACCTTCTCCACCGGCCTCGAGATCCGCCTGGCGAAAGTGACTGACTATAGGTCGATGCGTGCTTCGCAGCATGACGTTTGGGCAACCCAGCTGAATGGAGAGCGGCGGATTGCCCCCGGGGTTATGCCAGACCGTCTGGCCGTGCGATCCAATGGCAACCACGTCCCGCATTTCGATCCCTGAGGCCTCGGCAAGCTCCCGTGCAGCCCTGGCAAAATGACGTCCGAGCCACTCGTCGAGCTGCGCACCAGCAGCTTCGCGCGGCGGGCCTGGATTCGCGAGCACGGCCTCCAGGTCGGAGCGCAGGGGTTCGCCGTATGGCAGGCACAATGCGTGCAATAGCTTGGGCGTATCGTTTTCGAACAGCACAAGTGCCGCATCGACGCCATCCCGGCTGGTGCCGGATATCAAACCGATGTAGTAACCCTCGATCACTCGCTGCGTGCGTACATTGCGGCTGATTCGAGCCTGCTGAGTTGGGCGAGAAAGGGCGCCGCATGGCGCCGGAAGCGAACCAGGTCGTTGTTTTCCAGGGGTTGAACCGCGGGCAGAGATACCGTGCGTGGATTACGATGCGCACCATGCAAGACAAATTCATAATGCAGGTGGGGCGCCTCGGCCAGACCCGTGGCGCCCACACGGCCGATGACCTGTCCCTGGCGGACCCGATCCCCTTTTTTGACCAGGCGTTTGGAGAAATGCAGGTACTTGGTCATGATGCTGTTCGCATGCTGGATAAAGACGTAGTGACCGTTGTACTCGGAGTAGGCTGAAGCGGTCACGCGTCCATCGCCGGCAGCATATACAGGTGTCCCCGTGGGGGCCCGGTAATCGATACCATTGTGCGCTTTCACGCGTCGCAGGATGGGATGGAAGCGCTTCGGATTGAAATTTGACGAGATGTAGGAAAAGTTCAGCGGAGCCCTCAAAAATGCCTTGCGCATGTGACGGCCGTCCGGCGCGTAGTACTGCGCGCCCGAACCGGCGTCGAAACGAATGGCCTGGAAGCGCTGCCCCTGGTTGACGAAGGTGGCTGCCAGCACTTCACCATCCCGCAGGAACTCGCCGTCCCGGTAGAGTTTTTCATACAGGACGTAAAAGCGGTCACCGCCGCGTATGTCGAGCACAAAATCGATATCCCAACCGAATATATTGGCCAGCTTCATGACCATGGCATCGCTGAGACCGGCGGTTTTCCCTGCGAGGAACAGGGAGGACTCGATAACGCCTTCGGTCTCGAAGAGTTCGGAGCTCATTTGTCGACGTTCGACTTCGGCCTGTGCCCCGCCATTACGCAGATCGATCAGCAGGTAGCGCTCGTCATCGAGCGTGTACCGCATTCGCCCGAGCGTTCCGTCTTGCGCGCGAAGAAATGCAAACTCGTCGCCCGGTTGAATCTTTTTTAGGCTCCGGGTTTCGTCACTCAGCGCCAGTATTTCGTGCAGGGTGCCGGCGCTGAAGCCCTGCTGGCGGAAAATCCCATCCAGCGATTGTCCATACTTAACGGTCACCGTCTCCCAATCCATGCCATTGTCCAGAGGCGCTTGGTTGACGGGCATGGATGGGTTTTCCACTTTACGTGCCGGCAGCGTAATCTCCAGCGAGGCGTCGAAGTTTCGGGGTGCCGCCGGGGGAGCGGGTTCCAGCCCGCCCAAGGCCAGGCCAAAGACAATGAGCGTCAACGCGAACACCACCGCGTGCGAACGATGAATTCGCCCGGTCAATGATTTTATTTTTCGATAAATTGTGCTCGGTTCGAGATGCATGAGGCTTTTGCGACGAGGTTTTGTCCGGGGCCAGGGCCGTGCAGGCATAACCATAGCCAGAGTATGGCAGGGGGTCAATGAGCGAGCCGGGGTGGTGGAGATCGAGTGCAAGCAATACAATGCCCGATCTGGTCATTTTAATGAAGCCGATGCGTGAGACTGAGCAGGCTTTGGGCTTGATTGCCCGGGGCACTGAAGAAATCATCAAACTGGAAGACTTGGAAACGCGCCTCGAGTCCGGGCGGCCGTTGCGGGTCAAGGTGGGTTTTGACCCGACCGCGCCGGATCTTCACCTTGGCCACACCGTCATCATCAACAAGATGCGTCAGTTCCAGGACCTGGGACACGAGGTGACTTTCCTGATCGGTGATTTCACCGGGCTGATCGGCGACCCCACTGGCAAGAACGTCACGCGAAAACCCATGACGGCGGACGAGGTGAAGGCCAATGCCGACACCTATGCGACGCAGGTGTTCAAGATTCTCGACGAGTCAAAAACCCTTATCCGTTTCAATTCGGAATGGCTGCACGAACTGGGTGCCGAGGGCATGATCCGGTTGGCGGCCAAGTACACGGTGGCGCGAATGCTGGAGCGGGACGACTTCGAAAACCGGTATCGCAGCGGTCAGCCGATCGCCGTTCACGAGTTTCTCTATCCATTGGCCCAGGGTTATGACTCAGTGGCACTCGAGACCGACGTGGAAATGGGCGGTACGGATCAGAAATTCAATCTGCTGGTCGGTCGGCATCTTCAGCAACACTACGGCCAATTGCCCCAGATCATCATCACGCTGCCGCTGCTGGAAGGCACCGATGGCGTGCAGAAAATGTCCAAGTCGCTGGACAATTACATCGGGATCACTGAAGCCCCCAATGAGATGTTTGGAAAACTGATGTCCATTTCCGATGAGCTCATGTGGCGGTACTTCGAGTTGTTGAGTTTCCGCAGCAACGAGGAATTGGCGGCGTTGCGTTCTTCCGTGACCGAAGGGCGGAATCCAAGAGACATCAAGTTCCTGTTGTGCGAGGAACTGATCACCCGTTTTCATGATGCCCGGGCGGCCCGCTCGGCGCAGGCGGAGTTCATCGCCCGCTTCCGAGAGGGCGCCATGCCGGAGGACATTCCCGAACACACGCTGGACACGGATGGTGAGGGCATCGGAATTGCCGCGGCCCTGAGCCGTGCGGGACTGACCAGCAGCAATTCGGAGGCCTTCAGGTTGATCCAGCAGGGCGGTGTGCGCATCGATGGCGAACGCATCGAGGACCGCTCGCTGACCCTGCAGCCAGGCTTTGCCGGCATCCTGCAGGTGGGAAAACGCAAGTTCTGTAAAGTCGATGTCCTCTGACAAACCGCGCCTTGATCCGACCGTTGCCGATCTGCGCGCGCGGCTTGATGCGCTCGACCATGAACTTCTGGAGCTCATCGCTGAACGCCAACAGTTGGTGACCCGCATTGGCGAGCGAAAACACAAGGATGGCAAAGCTCTGCGGGATTTTGGGCGAGAGAAAGAGGTGATCGAGCAGGGCATGGCACGGGCCGAGCGCCTGGGGCTGAGCGGTGACATCGCCCGGGACATTCTCGAGCGCCTGATTCATCACTCCCTGAGTCGGCAGGAACAGCGCCAGATCGTCAGTTCAGGCCATGGTGCAGGCCGCAACGCTCTGGTGATTGGCGGGCGAGGCCGAATGGGGGACTGGTTGGCGCGCTATCTCAGTACGCTGGGTTATGCCGTGGAAGTGGCGGATCCGGGTGCCGGCGACAGCCCTTTCCCTTGCATCAAAGATTGGCGCGATTCAAATCTTGACCAGGATCTGATTGCGGTGTGCGCTCCCTTGCGCGCCAGCAACGAGATTCTGCTGGAATTGGCTGAGCATCGCCCGGCTGGGCTGGTGTTTGACATCGCCTCTCTGAAAAGACCCTTGGCCCGAGGCCTTGCAGCAATGCAATCAGCAGGCTGTCGCATTGCATCGGTGCACCCCATGTTTGGCCCTGGTGAACTGATGTTGTCCGGACGGCATATCCTGTTCGTGGACTCCGGACACGCCGGGGCTCTGAACGAGGTCCGCGAGCTGTTCGCGCACACCGCCGCTGATTGCGTGGATCTTGGCCTCGAGGAGCACGATGAGGTCATGGGTTGGGTATTGGGGCTTTCCCACCTCGTCAACATCGCCTTTGCCGCAGCGATTGACCGATCGGGTGAGGCCGTGCCCTTGTTAAGACGGATTTCGAGCACCACGTTTAACCATCAGTTACAGGTTGCTGCGCAGGTCGTATCGGAAAACCCCATGCTGTATTACGAAATCCAGGCTGACACCATCGCCACCTCGACGGCGGCGGAAACATTCTCAGAGGTTTTGTCGGAATTGATCGAGGCCATCTCTGGCCGCGACGAATCGGGTTTCGTAAGTGTCATGCAAAGCGCGCATGAGCGATTGGCGGCTGATCGGGGCGAGACGTCGTGAGAACGATTGCGGATGTGAACTGGCGTTCCTGGGAAGCGCGTGATCCTGCGACACTGGTTTTCGTGATCGAGGAAGGTCAAATTTTGCTGATTCGAAAAAAACGCGGCCTGGGCAATGGCAAGGTCAACGGTCCGGGTGGCAAGCTCGATCCGGGTGAAAATGCGGTGGAGTGTGCACGTCGTGAATGCCGGGAGGAACTGGGCATTGAGGTGCATGACCTGGAATGCATGGGTGAGCACAAGTTCCAGTTCATTGACGGATACTCCATTCACTGCTGGGTTTTCAGAAGCTTTAGCTATGATGGTGAGCCCGTCGAAACGGACGAGGCGATCCCGATGTGGACCGATATCGATAAAATACCCTACGAGGAAATGTGGGAGGACGACCGAATGTGGCTGCCCATGCTGCTGGAAGGCAAGCGCTTTAGCGCGCGCTGGCTGTTCGACGACGATCGCATGCTGGATCATGACTTGCAGGAGGTCAGTGAAGTCCAGCCCGGCAATGTGCGACAGGAGCCGGGGAGGGCCACGGCATGATTCGGCCCGTTGTGCTGCTGTTGTGCTGCCTTGCGCCATCGTTCGCGCTGGCCGACATAGCGGATGATGAATTACAGGCGCGCGCACAGTCCATCGCACGTTCTTACCTCCTTGCAGATACCCATATCGACGCCCCCTACCGTGTCCACAATCGCTGGGCGGACGTCACCCGGTCGGTTCCGGATGGCGAATTCGATTTGCCCCGAGCTCGCGAGGGCGGACTGGACATCCCGTTCATGTCGATTTACACACCCGCCAGGCTGGAAGCGGAGGGCGGCAGTTTTCAGCTGGCTAACGAGTTGATCGACAGTGTCGAGGCCATGGCCATGCGCTCAGCAGGTGCGATGACCATCGTTCGAACGGCTGCCGAGGCGCAGTCTGCATTCGACGCGGGAATCATCGGGCTCGCGTTGGGCATGGAAAACGGCTCACCGATCGATCATGAGCTTGCGAATGTGAAGTTCTTCCGGGATCGGGGCATCAGCTACATCACCCTGGCGCACAGTCTCAGCAACCAGTTGTCCGATTCATCCTACGATGAAAATCGCCCCTTGCAGGGCCTGAGCGACTTTGGGCGTGAAGTCGTAGCCGAGATGAACCGTCTCGGAATGATGATTGATATTTCACATGTCTCAGACGCCGCTTTTTTCCAGGTCCTGGAAATCAGCCGCGCACCGGTCATTGCATCGCATTCCTCGGCACGGCATTTCACCCCTGGGTTCGAGCGCAACATGAGCGACGAGATGATCATCGCCATGGCCAAGGGAGGCGGCGTGATCCAGATCAATTTTGGTTCGTCGTTTCTGACCGCACAAGCGCGCACATGGTCAGACGCCTTCAACACCGCACGTGAGCACTTTTCTGAAAGCAGCAGCCAGGCCATGGATATAGCCGCCATGCGCGCATTCAGCGCGGAGTACAGGGCCGGGCAGCCTTTTCCATTCGCCAGCCTGGACGATGTGCTCGATCATTACGACCACGTGGTGAAGCTCGTCGGCATTGATCACGTCGGTATCGGGTCCGATTACGACGGCGTGGGCGATAGCCTGCCGGTAGGCCTCAAAGACGTCAGCCAGTTTCCCAACCTGGTTGCAGGTTTGCTGGGACGCGGTTACTCGGAGGCCGATATTGCCAAGATCATGGGTGGAAACCTCATGCGCGTGTGGCGCCGGGTCGAGGAAGTCGCTGCCACCGGCCAATGACCGAAGCCCTCGCCAGCGTGCTTGAGTGGATTGCCGCCAACCCGGGCATCAGCATCCCGGCGTTCATTTTGATTTTTACCGCGGTCATGGCCGTGGGCATACCCGGTGGTTTCTTCCTGCTGCTTTCGGGTGGTTTCCTGTTTGGCTGGTTGCCGGGCGCCGTGTATTGCACGCTCGGTGCGGGCCTCGCGGCTTACGTCACTTTTCTTACCATCCAGTCGGTCTTTGGTCGCTGGCTGGATGCCCGGGCGGGCCGTCTGAAATCACTTATGGCGTCGTTCATTGATGACGGCCATAGCCTGCTGCTGTTGCTGCCCCGCGTGATCCCGGGAATTCCCTTCTTCGCGCTCAACATCAGCCTGGCCGCCTCGGGTGTGCCCCTGCCGACCTACCTGTGGACGACCCTGCTGGGCACCTTTCCCGTTGCCCTGCTGTTTTGCCGTGTGGGCTCGGAGTTTCGCCGTCTCGAGGAGCTTTCAGAAGCCGGACTGCTCAGCATCCTTGCCTCTCCCGGCATGCTGGTGCCCCTCGCGCTGCTGGTGACCATGGTGCTGTTGGGATGGTGGCTGACGCGCCGCCGCGCCATCAAACTCGAGGAGGCCTGATGGAATTCCTGGGCGTGGCGCTGGCCGCGCTGTTGGCGGCGGGTCTGACGCTGTATTCCGGTTTTGGCCTGGGCACCTTGCTGCTGCCCGTGTTTTCATTGTTTTACCCGGTCGAAGTGGCGGTTGCGGCCACGGCCGTGGTGCACGGCGCGAACAATGTGTTCAAGGTTTCGCTGGTGGGGAAGTATGCGGATCGAGGGGTCGTACTGAGATTCGGTCTGGCTGCGATCATGGCGGCCATTGTCGGCGCGGCATTGTTGGGCGCGCTGGCTGGCGTGCAACGGGAAATTGACTGGTCAGCAGTCGGATTGGCGGGCACGACCACGCCGCTCAGGCTGATCCTGGGTGGGTTGATGCTGTTCTTTGCGCTGTTCGAATTGCTGCCACGCTTCAAGGAACTGCAATTCGAGCGCAAGTACCTGCCGCTGGGCGGTGTGCTTTCCGGTTTTTTCGGTGGCTTGTCAGGTCACCAGGGCGCGCTGCGCGCGGCCTTCCTGGTCAAGTCCGGGCTGACCACCGAGGCATTCGTCGGGACCAGTTCGGTGATCGGCCTGCTGGTCGATGCGGTTCGTATCGCCACCTATCTCGGGTTGGTCTTGTTGGCAGGAGCGGCCATTCAACTACCTGAGGGGTCTTTGCCGCTGATCGTTACCGGCATTTTGTCAGCCTTCGCCGGCGTACTAATCGGGAAGCGTTGGCTGCATAAGGTGAAGATGCGCTGGGTGCAGAATCTGACGGGTGTGTTACTGCTGGCTATCGCGATATTGCTTGGTTCGGGTCACATATGAAAAAGCCGGCTTGGAAATCAAGCCGGCTTTTTCTTTTCATTGAGTTTTTCGGAACTCAGTCGCAACCACTACCGGTGCATTATTCGACCTCAATGTCTACGTTTGCCAGATCACCTTTAACAGCGCGTACCTGTTGTACGGTCACCATGTAAGAACCGATGAACGCCTTTGCAAAAGAAGAGGCTTCAACGGTAGCGTCTGTCAAAGTGGAGGGAGTAAACCCTTCACAAGCTTCGCCCTCACCGTCTAGGCTGCCATCAACGCAAACGGTCGCTTCGGCTCTTGTAGTGAAGTAGGCAGTAATGTCATACGTACCCTGATCCAAGTTTGGTAGAACGAAGTTGAAGTGATTTGCGGAAACTGTGTCCAGGGCCAAGCCAACCTCTTCATCGGTCCAATTGCACTCGTCGTAATTGATGATCCCGTCAGCCTCCGTTGCGCCGCTGCCATCTACACACGTCAATACTCCACCAAGTGTCGCATTGAGTTCTTGAACTCGTGAGTTAAGAGTGATCCCGCCAGGTTTAGCAATGGCTCCACAACTGATACCGTCGCCTGGGGAACAGTCGCCGACCCGATGGG
>CAXQNK010000118.1:0-17202 GCA_964225175.1 Candidatus Nitrosopumilus sp.
ATCGTCCCTCTCGGCGAAATCCTCTCGCGCGTGTGCTCCGCGGCTTTCCTTTCGGTGCTCTGCCGAAAACATGGTTGTGACTGCGCAGCCCAGGAGGTTGCGCAGCTCAAGTGTCTCGACGAGATCAGAATTCCAAATAAGTGAGCGGTCGCTGATGCCCAGGTTTTCAAAGCGCTGGTACACTCCATAGATCAGCGTGCAGCCCTCTTCGAGCACCTCGCCCGTGCGGAAGACGGCGGCATTGTTCTGCATCACCTCCTGCATTTCAGAACGGATAGAGGCCGTGGACTGGTCTCCGTCGGCGTAGCGAAGACGGTTAAATTCGTCCAGTGCCTTGTCCAGCGCGGGCCTGTTGACGTTCGGATGCGGCGTGCCAGGCTTGATCACCTCCGCACAGCGTTGCGCGGCTGCCCTGCCAAAAACGATCAGGTCAAGCAGTGAGTTGGAGCCCAGGCGATTCGCGCCATGCACGGACACGCAGGCCGCCTCGCCAATTGAAAACAGACCCGGAACCACCGATTCCTCACCATCGGTCTCGTGTTTGACGAACTCGCCGTGGTAGTTGGTGGGAATACCTCCCATGTTGTAATGGACCGTCGGGAGCACGGGAATGGGGTCCTTCGTGACGTCGACACCGGCAAAGATGCTGGCCGTCTCGGAGATGCCGGGGAGGCGTTCTTCGATCACCTCAGGCCCCAGATGCTGGAGGTTAAGGAAGATATGATCTGATTTGGGGCCAACGCCCCTGCCTTCACGAATTTCAATGGTCATGGCGCGGCTCACGACATCCCTCGATGCGAGATCTTTCGCGTTGGGCGCGTAGCGTTCCATAAACCGTTCACCTTCTGAATTGGTCAGGAAGCCGCCCTCGCCTCGCACTCCCTCGGTGATCAGGCAGCCCGCTCCATAGATGCCCGTGGGGTGAAACTGAACAAATTCCATGTCCTGTAGCGGCAGACCGGCCCGCAGCACCATGCCGTTGCCATCGCCCGTGCAGGTGTGCGCGGAAGTGCATGAAAAATAGCTGCGTCCATAACCGCCCGTGGCCAGGATCACGGCATGGGCGCGAAACAGGTGCATCGTGCCGTCTGCAAGGTTCCAGGCGAGGACACCGCGACACGCGCCCTCGGAGTCCATGATCAAGTCGATGGCGAAATACTCGATAAAAAATGTAGCGTCATGTTTCAGGGATTGCTGATACAGGGTATGCAAAATGGCATGACCGGTTCGATCAGCTGCCGCCGCCGTGCGTTGTGCGATTCCCTTGCCAAAGTGCGTGGTCATTCCGCCAAAGGGTCGTTGATAGATCTTGCCTTCCTCGGTGCGCGAGAAGGGTACGCCGAAATGTTCGAGTTCGATCACCGACGGTACGGCCTCTCGGCACATGTACTCGATAGCGTCCTGATCACCCAGCCAGTCTGAACCCTTGATGGTGTCGTACATGTGCCACCGCCAATCGTCTTCACCCATGTTGCCCAAGGCAGCAGACATGCCACCCTGTGCCGCTACCGTGTGGCTTCGTGTGGGAAACAGCTTGGATATACACGCCGTGGACAGCCCGGTCGCGGCCATGCCCATGGTGGCCCTCAGGCCGGCACCACCGGCACCCACGACGACCACGTCGTATTGATGCTCAACAACTTTATAATCACGGCTCATGTTCAGGTTACCTGCCAAATCCTGTAAATTGCGTAGACCGTGGCCATGAATCCAATCAGGCAGCCAGCCCGGGTCAAGCCGATGAGAAATTTCTGTAATCCATGCGGGTACACGTAATCCTCGCATACCACGGTGACACCGCTCTGGGCGTGATATACCGCAATGGCCGAGGTGACGATGGCCATGGCGGCATGGAATGGCGATTTGAAAAAAGCGATGGCCATGGCGTAATTCGCCCCGGTCAAGGCCACGATCGCCCACAACAGCCACACCGTCAGCGGAATGAGAAGCACGGAACTGATCCGCTGGCTTTTCCAATGCCCCAGGCCGGCATGTTTCACGCCACTCATATTGCTGTGCTCACAATGAGCCCAACAAACAGCAGCAATGCGATGACCACCATCGCATAGCCGGATTGATAAACGTGGGCCAGGTCCATCATTTTGCCGGTATCCCAGATCAGGTGTCGGATGCCATTGGCCAAGTGGTAGCAGATGAAGAACAGGCTGAGATAGCACAAAACAATACCCGGCCAGCTTAGGAGCAGTCCTGTTGCCATTGCGAAAGAATCGGGACCAGCGGCCAGCGCAAGCAGGTAAAGAAACATGGCAGGCAGGGTGAATACAGTCATGAATATTCCTGCCAATCGGCTGAATATGGACAGCATTGAAGTCAGTTGCGGCCGGTAATAAGGGCCAATCATGTAGGGCGAAATCGGCCTCTGATCTGGGTTATTGCTCACGCGTTGATTCCTGTGGTTAACGGGTCCTAGAAGTCGATGCAGCGACCACCTTTCTCCCAATCGCCGAATCGCGTTGGCTCAGGTCCGGCACGTCCGCCCACTTCCCGTTGAGTCACTTCACTGTCCTGTGACTCCGGACCGTGCTCTTCGTTCAGATCTTTTTCAACCGGGATTGATGTGTGTTTCCTGTCCATTTCCGCGGGGGCCTGGTGATGGTGTAAAAGCTGTGATGAGACGTCTCGATCGTAGAATGGAACACTGGCGCGCCACTGCCACGCACCTCATCCCTTGATTTGGGCGCTCGTGGCTACAATTTCAATGGGGCTTATAGTGGCTATTCACGGCGGCCGATGCAACTAAAAATGACACAGCTTCTCCATCTTTGCGCAATCGAATTTCACGGGCCGGATGCGGCGGCATTCCTCCACAATCAGACCACGGCCGAAATCAAGGGCCTGGCGATGTACGAGAGTACGTTTGCCTCCTTGTGCAACCCTGCTGGGCGGGTCTTGGCCACGCTGCTGCTACAACGGGTGGAAGAGGGGTTTCTGGGCCTGTGCGCGCAAGCACTCTCAGACTTGGTGGTGACGGAGTTGCGCCGTTACATTTTTCGGATGAAAGTCACCGTCCGTCCCAGGACGGACTGGGTCGTCGTCGGTTTGACCGAGATGTCCGCTGCCGAGGACCTCATGAGGATCCATACGCCCCATCTGGATTACGGCATTGTGCCGCATTCCGCAGTATTGGAACCGCTTGGAACGATGTCTGTGAGCCCCTGGAGGGCACGAGAGTTGCAACACGGCATCAACTGGCTCGATGAAGATACATCCGGTGAATACCTTCCCCAGATGTTGGGCCTTGATATGCTCGGGGCGGTGAGTTTCACCAAGGGATGCTATCCGGGGCAGGAAATTATCATTCGAATCCGACACCTCGGAAAACTCAAGCGCCAACCCTACATTTGCGCGCTGTCATGCGCGAGTTCATTTGACGCGGGTGATAAGGTCTCTTTGCATTCAGAGGCAGGCAACGCCGACGCCGAAATCGTGAACGTGCAAGAGGATTCAGCGGGTAGGTGCTGGTTATTCCTGGTGGTCCGGTGTAGCGAAGCGCGAACATTTGATTCACTCGAGGCCTCCGGACGGAGATTCGAGTTCCAGGTTTGCAGGCGTTTTGATTCCCGGCCAGAGGACTGACTTTAACCAGCCTTTACGCCGTTTTGAGCAACCACATAGCAGACCCATCCAGGATCGGCGTCACCTGTCGTGGCAGGACGGTAAATGCCATCGCCCTCTCCCGATTCAGGATCCGTGCCCTCCCAGTACACATCGACGTGTTCAAAGCCAGCCTCCCTGAGCAATTCCTGGGTTTCGGGCAGTGACCACAGGCGCCAGTGATAGCTGAAAGCCCTGGACCAGCGCGATTCATCCGGAAACTCGAAGTGAATATGACATTGCATCATGGCATCGATTGGGTTGAAGGAAGCCTGCTCCCAGATATAGGTAAAACCTTGACAGGGTCGCGACTCCTCGAGTTCCTGATGAGCTTCATAGCCTCCAAAGGCGTCCAGGAACAGGATGCCATCGGCCTTCAGCCCAGAACGCACATTCTCGAAGTAGCGTCTCAGTTCATGACGGCTATTGAGCAGGTAGTAGCTGAAATTCATTGCGAGCACGATGTCGGCAGCGGGGACATGATTGCTGTTGACATCTGCCCTGACCAATTCGACCCTGGTTTGTTGTTCGCTCGTGAGCCGCGATACATTGTGTCGAGCACCCCAGGCCAGCACGTCAGGATCATGATCAACACCATAAGCCTGGTGCGAATGAGATCGTTTCACCCATTCACATGCCGTATTGGCGGCGCCGCAGAAATCCTCACGTAAGAGTGCGGCCGGTCGGCTCCGAAGTTCTGACCAGGTTGCGAGGACAAAATCAATCTCTGACTCCACGTCCTGCACCGATTCCTGGTAGAGGGCATAGCGGTCTGCGCGACCGGCCATGCTGTCCGGGTCCGATTGATTTACCGGCCCACAGCCTTGCGCCTGCGAGGTCAATTCCCCTTCTCCGGATAGTGCGTGGCCACGTAGCTGTCGATGATCTCGAGAAAGTCCGCGCCCAGGGAATCCCCGCGCAAGGTGCTGTGCTTTTTACCGTCAATAAACACCGGCGCAACGGGCGCCTCTCCCGTGCCCGGCAAGCTGATACCGATATCGGCATGGCGGCTCTCACCAGGCCCGTTGACCACGCAGCCCATGACTGCCAGGCTGAGGTTTTCGACGCCGTCGTATCGCAGTCGCCATTGCGGCATGCGGTTTCGGACATGGTCCGTGACATCCCGGGCCAGCGACTGGAAAAATGTACTCGTTGTTCGCCCGCAGCCGGGACAAGCGGTGACCATGGGCGTGAATGCTCTCAGGCCCATGCTTTGCAGCATTTCCTGTGCGACCACCACCTCGTCACTCCGCGCCTGTCCGGGTTCGGGTGTGAGCGATACGCGAATCGTGTCGCCGATTCCCTCCTGAAGTAGCACGGCCATCGCCGCCGTGGAGGATACGATACCCTTGCTGCCCATGCCCGCCTCGGTCAGTCCCAGGTGCAGGGGATAGTCACACTGGGTCGCGAGCGACCGGTATACGCTGATGAGATCTTGAACCGCACTGACCTTGCACGACAAGATGATGCGTTCATGGGCAAGCCCGAGGGCCTCCGCCCCTGCGGCACTGTCAAGGGCGGACCGAACCAGTGCGTTGCGCATGACTGCCGCCGCCGAAAGCGGTGGGCTTTGGGCGGCGTTGTCATCCATCATCGACTTCAGCAGTCGATCATCGAGACTGCCCCAGTTCACACCAATCCGGACCGGTTTGTCATGAGTCATCGCTTGTTCAATGATGGTCGCAAACTGTGCATCGCGTTTTCGCCCGAAGCCCACGTTTCCCGGGTTGATCCGGTATTTATCCAGGACCGCCGCGCAGTCAGGGTGCTTTTCGAGCAAGCGATGCCCGTTGTAGTGAAAATCGCCCACGAGCGGCACATCACAACGCATCATGTCGAGTCGCTCACGGATTCTGGGCACTGCTGCAGCCGCCGCTTCGGTGTTGACAGTGATGCGAACGATCTCCGATCCCGCTCGGGCCAATTCAGCCACCTGTCTCGTGGTCGCCTTGATGTCCTCAGTATCGGTGTTGGTCATGGATTGCACCACGATCGGATGCGCACTTCCTACGCTCACACTGCCGACCTTGACGGTGGGTGTGTTGCGGCGGGGTATTCGCTGGTCCATGGCGTGTTCCGTCAAGAAACGGTTTCCTTGTCCCTGATCTGATCGCTCATAAGTGGCCAGGCGGCTCTCAGGTATTTCCACATTGACCAGAGGGTTAATCCAGCGGCCAGGTAAAGCATCAGCTCTCCGAGTAACGCAATAGGAAGAAATGCGATATCGTCCTGGTAGAGCAGGAAGGAGATCGATGTCATCTGGAAAATGGTTTTCAGCTTGCCGATTACAGATACCGCAACCCGTGCGCGTTCCCCTATTTCCGACATCCATTCGCGCAGTGCGGAAATAGTGATTTCACGACCAATGATGATGGCTGCGGCAAGGGTGAACACGACGGGATGGGCGATGAGTTCCGGCGGGCTCTGTACCAATAGCACAAGCGCCGTGGTCACCATTAGTTTGTCAGCGACCGGATCGAGGAAAGCGCCGAACCGGCTGAGCAGGCCCAATTTCCGTGCCACGTACCCGTCCAGCCAATCGGTCAATGCCGCGGAGACAAAGA
This sequence comes from Candidatus Nitrosopumilus sp., assembly GCA_964225175.1. GTDB lineage: Bacteria > Pseudomonadota > Gammaproteobacteria > Xanthomonadales > SZUA-36 > WTJD01. The sequence goes on from CAXQNK010000118.1 coordinate 6,180, forward strand.
TCACCACACAGGCCAGGTTGGCCCAGTCGTATGGCAGGTAAAAGAACAGGACCAGAACAGGAATCAGAACGATTCGAAGCAAGGTCAGAATCATTGGAGCCGTCATCGGCATGGTCACATTTCCCGGGCAGCTTATCCCTTGCATTATCGCAGAACGAGCGCGTCAACCGCCACCGTGGTTTCAATGCAATGCGCGAAAAATCCGCTTTGCCAGGGCCTGGCTGATTCCCGGAACACTCGCAAGCTGCTCTGCGCTGGCGGCACGTACGCCTTTTATTCCACCCAGTTGGGTCAGTAGCGCGCGCCGACGCGAAGCCCCCACGCCGGGAATTTCTTCCAGGCTGGAGCGCACGGAACGCTTTTGCCTTTGGCCGCGATGACCGGTAATAGCGAATCGATGGGCCTCGTCACGCACCTGCTGCACCAAATGAGCCTCGGGGCATTCGGGACCGGGGACAAAGCGGGTTCCATCGGCGAGCACCCATTCTTCGTAGCCCGCTCGTCGTGCCCGACCCTTCGAGACACCCAGCAGCGGCTGGTCAACGAGGCCATATTCATCCAGGACTTCTTGTGCCTTGCGGACCTGACCAATGCCGCCGTCGATCAGTATCAAGTCAGGAACTGTCGCCATATCCTCGCCGTCGGCGGTTTTGCGGTACCTTCTCCTGAGCGCCTGTGCCATGGCAGCGTAATCGTCGCCTCGGGTCACATCGTTAATGGTGTAGCGCCGATAACGCGATTTGACCGGCCCATTGCGATCGAAGGCCACGCAAGCGCCGACCGTTTGACCGCCACTGAAATGGCTGATGTCGAAACATTCGATACTCGACGGTGCGGTATCCAGGCCAAGGCGCTCGGCGAGCCGGTTGAGCTGGGCCTCGGAGCGCGCTCCCCCAGCCAGCTGTGTCTCCAGCGCGTGCCGGGCGTTTTTCTCGGTCAATCGCAACCATTGCCGGCGTTCACTGCGTGGCTTCGACTGTATGCGAACCCGCCGACCTGCCCGTTCGCTTAACACCTCCTCCAGCAATTCTGAGCGGATGTCCTGGTTGATCACGATCTGCGGAGGGGCGAGGCGTTTTGTAAAATATTGTCCCAGAAAGGCCTGCATGATTTCCGGATCATCAAAGCCCTCAGCCTGGGTGGGAAAGAAACTGCGCTGTCCGATATTGCGGTGTCCGCGAAATGAGACTACCAGGACACAGGCATGACGGCCTTCGCGCGCCAGGGCGATGAAGTCCAGGTCACCGTCTCGACCCGGCAACCATTGGGCGGATTGCATGCTTTTAAGCGTATTGATCTGGTCTCTGAACAGCGCGGCCTGCTCATAATTTTGTGTCTCGGCAGCGTGCTCCATTCGCCCGACCAGCCGGTCAATCACGCGGTGTCCCTTGCCGTTGAGGTAAAGAACAGCGTCATCAATTTGACGGGCATATTCATCAGCGCTCACAAGCCCGACGCACGGTGCGGTACAGCGCTTGATCTGGTGCTGCAGGCAGGGTCGGGTGCGATGAGCAAAATAACTGTCCTCGCAATTGCGAATGCGGAAAATCTTTTGCATCAGGTTGATGCTCTCGCGAACGGACCGTGCGGAAGGGTACGGTCCGAAATAGCGCCGCCCATTCGTATGTCCGCCTCTGTGGAAAGCGATTCTGGGAAAATCATGATCGGCAGTGAGCATGAGCCAGGGATAACTTTTGTCATCTCGAAGCAATACGTTGTAACGCGGCTTAAGCGATTTGATCCACTCGTTTTCAAGCAGTAAGGCTTCCCCCTCTGAATGCGTTAATCCGACCTCGATGTCCCGGATTTGCCCGACCATTCGCATGATTCGATCGACCTTGGGACGCGCGTCGAAATAGCTGGCAACCCGTTTTCGCAAGTTGGCTGCTTTGCCGACATAAAGGGGTTTCCCCTGTTCATCGCGCATGACGTAGACACCCGGCCCCGTCGGCAGTTTGCGTGCCCGGGCCTTGCCATTGAACTCGCTGCTCATGGCTTAAATGCCCTCGCGTACCGCTCCTGGCTGCAGATGTTCAAGCAGTCCAAGGGTGGCCTCGTGCAGCAACTGGCACATGTAGTTGAAGTCCTCCTGTGAGCCGTAGTACGGGTCAGGCACTTCCCGAGGCGTTTTGCGCTCGGAAAAGGACATCATGAGACTCAGCTGCGCGGGAGTGCCGGGGTTTTGCGCATCTTGCAACAGCTTTAGATTGTTGTGGTCCATGGCGACGATGTGCTGGAAGCGACTGAAGTCCTGATCCGTGACTTTGCGGGCACGTAATGTGCCTATGTGTATGCCGTGCCGCTGGGCTTCGGCGACGGCTCGGGGATCAGGTGGCGAGCCGATGTGGTACCCGTGCGTACCCGCGGAATCCACGAGAATCGTGTCCTCAAGCCCCGCCCGCATGACGTGCTGCTGGAAAAAGCCTTCGGCTGAGGGCGATCGGCAAATGTTGCCCATGCAGACAAACAGTACAGAAATGGGTTGCTGAGGCTGTCGCATGCTGGCAGTGACCTGTGTGAACGAGGCGGAAGTGCTCCGGGGCGATGACAATTTTAGCCAATGCCAGGAGACACACCAAGTTCATCCCAACGGGCCATTCTCGGCCCTGGGGTTCAGAAAGGAATACCCGCCTTTTTCAGCGCGGATGCGATTTCGCCGAGTCGGTCTTCATGGTGTCTCCAGAACCCGATCGCTGAACCGTGGATGGGCTGGCGAACCTGTACCGCGCTCGCGGTTGTGATGGTGTCATCGCTCTGGTGTGTCTGGAGACACTGGGGCGACCAGTCCAGATCGCAAAATTCGAGGACTCTTCTGACCTGTGTCTCACTATCCGACACGAGCTGCTCGTAGTTGAGGTGGTGAATCCTGTGGCCAAGCACTTCATGCCAGTGATTCATCAGCCGGTGATATTGGATGTAGTACTTCAGGGTATCTTCAAGATCATAAGAATATTTATTGAAATCACCGAATAGAACTTTGAAATTACTCCAAATAACATCCATTGGGTTTCGACTTACATGGATGATCCTGGCGCGTGGCAGGGCTCTGCAAATCATGCCCGTGTACCAGAAATTCAGGGGCAGCTTGTCGGTAAAGACCTGATCCTGAGCCTGCAGGGGTCGTGCATTGCGCAGATAATCTCTGCCCAGCATGAGGAAGTCGAGGCTGGTGGTTTTCTGCACCTGCTCGGGATGCAGGGGAATCTCACCCGAACGATGAAGCTGATAATCCACCGCTTGAGGAAATTGCCGGAGTTCCCCTGCGGCACATACCGCGGGGTGATTTCCCAATATGCGCTCGACCAGAGTCGTGCCGGAGCGTGGCATCCCGAGAATAAAGATCGGTGAGTCCGAATCATCACCCGGATGCTCACTTGAGCAGAAATCCTTATTCTGGGCTTCAATCAGCTGCTGTGCCCTGTGTCTGGCCGCTTCAGCATCATAGGGCTCGAGCTGTCTTCTCAGGCGTGCAGCCGATTCGAAAGCTGCGAATGCCTGTTCGAATTGACCGAGATCCTCCAGCTCCTTGCCCAGCGCATAACCGAGTGCGATAGTGTCGATGGGTGATTCGTCAGGGCTCTGAAGCATGTGGCTTAGCTTGCGTACCTGGTTATCCTCGGAGGTCGCGGTGCGTACATTGGCCATGCTCGCCATCGCCTTGGGGTGGCCGGGCTGGAGCGAGAGCGCGCGATCAAAATGAGCACGCGCCTGATCCAGATTGCCAGTGGCCATGTCCGTCATGCCCAGATTCAACCAATTTTCGGGTCGATCCGGTTCGATCTCGCACAGCTGCCCGTAAATCGGAGCACTTAAGGCGGCTTCTCCCATCTTGCTCAGGGTCACCGCAAGCGTTTCCAATGCCCAGGGCTCAAGAGTTTCATCGATGAGCTGCAATGCCAGCTGACGACTCTCCTGCCTTTGGCCCAGCGACAGGAGCATGGCGCATCGTTGAACCCTGAGATTCGTCTCATCAGGCAAGAATTCTTCCGCCTGTTCAAGGCGCCTGAGACCTTCCGCATCGGCGCCTGATCGCTGCAACGCTTCGCTCAGGATCATCCAGCCGTCCAGCCAATTAGGTGCGATCTCGACGCAACGCGCTGCGCAGTCGGCCGCATGCCGCGAATGGCCACTTTCCAATGCCTCGGCGGCCTTGCGAAACAGCCGGCGAGCTCGATGAGAGACAAATCCGGCCTCGCTCATGGTCGGTTGCCGCGTGTGCAGTTCATTTATTTTGTGCCGCTGTCCAACAAAATCTGACTGACTGCATGCAGTTCGGCCTCGGTATCGACCCCCGGTGGAATGTCCGCGCTGGCCTGGTCAATCCATATTCGGCGGCCGTGTTCGAGAAACCGCAGCTGTTCCAGGCCCTCCGCCTGCTCCAGTGCAGAAGGCCCGGTGGCCGCGAACCAGTCCAGGCTCTTGCGGCGATAGGCGTAGAGACCGAGATGGCGATACCAGTTGATGCCGGCGGCCATGGCGTCCAAGGCGTTTTTGTAATTTCGCGCCATGGGCAAGGGTGAACGGCTGAACATCATCGCCCCGCCATCCCTGGCCGAGACCACCTTCACGACATTCGGGTTATTCACCTCATCTGGGTCTCGGATCCGAGTGCACAATGTGGCCACATCCGCGGACCGGTCCGAGCTCAGGCCCTGCGCGACCTGTTGCAGGCAACGGGAGGGCATCAGGGGTTCATCCCCCTGTAAAGTCACGATCACGCGATCCGCGGCCCAACCCCGATTGTGCGCACATTCGGCAATGCGGTCTGTGCCGCTCACGTGGTCCGGGGAGGTCAGTTCGACTTCGGCGCCGAAACCTTCCGCCACGGCCTTAATGCGTGAATCATCCGTCGCGATAACGACTTCCACAGCTCCAACGGCCATGGCGCATCGCCATGTATGTTCAAGCAGTGGCGCGCCAGCAACGTCCAGCAGCAATTTGCCGGGCAAGCGCAGCGAGGCGAATCGTGCCGGGATGACTATGGCGAAATCAACGGCTTGTGTCATGACGGGATTTATCCTCGTTAACACTTTGCAGCATTTGCTCTGCGAAGGCATTTTCCCAATCGGCCGGTAACTGCGCGCGTATGGGCAAATACCAGGCATCGGTCAGATCCAGATCACGACATTTTATGGCATCTTTTTCGGTCATGATCAGCAATGCGTCTTCCAATCCAGTGAAATCTTTGCTTGTGAAACTGTGGTGGTCGGGAAAGACACGGGATTTAAAGCTCAGGCGATGTTTTTCGAGCAGCGAGAAAAAGCGCTTTGGATTGCCAATGCCCGTGGCTGCAATGCAGTCCTGAGTCTGCGCCCTCTGGATCAGCGCTTCGAGGGCAATTGATTGATCCCCTTTCACGTGGCGGGGGGCATCCAGGGCGAGAGTCATCCGCAGCGGCTCAACATCCGCATATTGAAAGCCATCATCCCCGTTGAGAAACACCGCATTCACCCTTTGAAGACGTTCGGGCGGTTCGCGCAAGGGCCCGGCGGGCAGCAATCGGCCGTTGCCGAGACCGCGCTGGGTGTCGATGATGCAGATTTCATATGTGCTGGGCAGGGGCCAGTGCTGCAACCCGTCGTCAGAAATAACAATCTCCACGCCTCGCTCCAAAAGTCGACGGGCAGCGTCCACCCTGTGCGCGCTGACGACAACGGGCACGCCCGTTGCGTGCCTGACCAACCAGGGCTCATCCCCGCAATCCTCGATGGGCGTGTTTTCTTCCACCTCGATGAGTGAGCGGGACCTTCGTCCGTATCCGCGAGAGACCACACCCACCTTGATCCCCTGCTCGGACAGAATGTCGCACAGCCGAATAACCACGGGCGTTTTTCCTGTGCCGCCTGCCGTAATGTTGCCGACCACGACGATCGGGCGGCTGGCGAGATCCGCCGGTTGATGGGCCATACCGCTCTGACGCCGTGCCTCCGACAGCTTCGCGTATACCCGGGATAAGCCGCGCAGAAGCACTCCGGGCTCGCCGGGTCCGTACCAGGTGCGATTCAGTGCATTTTCCAGGATTGCGCGCATCCGTGAGGCCACCACCGTTTCGATCAGTTGTCTGATTCTGGCTCGGCCGAAATATTTTCAGCGGCGAATTGCTTGCGATGCAGACGAGCATAAGCACCACCTTTGTCCAGCAGGCTTGAATGGGTTCCGATTTCTACGACCTTCCCCTCGTCCAGGACCACCACCTGATCTGCTTGCTCGATGGTGGACAGGCGGTGCGCAATCACCAGGGTTGTGCGTTGCTTCATCACTTCCGTGAGCGCCTCCTGTATGGTTCGCTCCGACTCGCTGTCCAGTGCTGAGGTGGCCTCGTCCAGTATCAGGATGGGCGCATTTTTCAGCAACGCGCGCGCAATGGCGAGGCGCTGGCGCTGGCCACCGGAAAGCCGTGTCCCGTTCTCTCCCACCATCGTCTCTAAACCCTCGGGCAATTGTTCTATGAACTCCAGGGCATGCGCGCTCTCCGCGGCGCTCAAGATGGCCTCGACAGACGCGCCGGCCAATGCGCCATAGGCGATATTACCGGCGATGGTGTCATTGAACAGGACCACGTCCTGGCTGACGAGTGCCATTTGTCGACGCAAATCGGCAAGGGCGTAGTCCGAGAGCTCATGCCCATCCAGCAGGATATGACCGTCGTCGTAAGCGTGAAAACGGGGTAACAGCCCTGCCAGGGTCGTTTTGCCGCTGCCCGAATGGCCCACCAGTGCCGTCACGCTGCCCGCCGGGATGGTGAAACTGACCTCGTTCAGCACCCGTTTGCTTGTCCCGGGGTAATTGAAGCTCACCCGGTCAAACACCAGATCACCCCGAACGCGCTCTGCTGAGCGGCTCCCCTGATCGATTTCATGCTCTTGATCCATGATGGCGAACAGGCTGTCCGCCGCAGCAATGCCGCGTTGGATGGCGGTCTGTACACCCGTGAGGCGCTTGAGCGGTGGAATGGTTGCGACCATGGCGAAGAAAATCGCTGTGAAATTCCCAGCGGAGATCTGCCCCAGCATACTGGGGCGCGTAGAGATTACCATGAGCAGGACCATGGCAGCGCCGGCAGCCAACTGCACCAAGGACGAACTCATCAGGTGTGTGGCAATCATGCGCATGTGCAGTCTGCGAGTGCGCTCGTTGACGTTGCTGAAACGTTCGGCTTCCGCCTCCTGCCCAGCAAACACCTTGACTACCTTATGTCCGAGGACAGCTTCCTCGGTCACGTGCGATACATCTCCCATTGAGTCCTGGATGCGACGGCTGATTTTTCGGTATCGACGACTCACCAGAGTCACGACAACAGCGACTGCAGGCGTGAGAATGAGCATGATGGCGGTGAGTTTTGCATTGATGCTCAACATGACAACCAACAGGTAGATGACCAGCATGACGTCCCGCACTGCGGTCACAATGGCGTTGGTGGCCGCTTTTGCGACCTGCTCACTGTTGTAAGCCAGTTTGGAGATCAATTGACCTGCGCTGAAGGTGTCGAAGAAGCTGGTCGGGAGGCGCAGATAGCTGTCGAACAGTTCATTACGGAGGTCTGCGATGATTCTTCTACCGGTCCACTCCATGCCGTAGATGCCCACGAAATGGCCACAGACCCGCAGGAGGACCACGCCCAGTATACCTCCGGCCAGGTACAGACCGAACTGCGCGTCCTTTGCCACGAAGACCTGGTCAATCAGGGGCTCAATGAATTTGATGAAAACGGCCTGCATGGCGGCATCAAGACTGACACCAAAAATACCGACGAGGAACATGGGCAGATACTTCCTCGTATACCCCCATAAGCGACGATAAACCTCACCCGGGGTTAGGCCGGAATCCTGTCCGCTCATTGCTGCCTTCCAGAGACATTCTCAGTGGCGATGGATAATCGACCAAAGCCCATGCGCCCGAGAACATCCATTGCCGTGACGACGAAATGATGCGGCGTCTGGGCGTCTGCACGAAGTATGATGGGCCAATCCCTGTGTTCCCCGGCCTGTTCAAGTAGCGCTGCTTCAATACCCGCAGGCGTATTGTCAACCAGTTGCCGGTTGTTGAGGTACATTTTTCCGCGCTCATCAATGATCAGTTCCAGTGGCATGGTCTCCTCGGGCGGAACCGGCTCCACACTCGCTTCAGGCAGGTCTATTCGCAACGCCGCCTGGCGCTCGAACGTCGTTGACACCATGAAAAAGATGAGCAGTAGAAACACCACATCGATGAGGGATGTGAGATTGATCTCTGGATCCTGCTTGACTCGCGGTTTAAGGTTCACGGCGTGTTATCCGGTGTGGTCTTTCGGAAACCCTGACTCGATCCCGCCAGCCTGACCGCGTTCGATGGCTTCTATCAGCCAGAAGGCCTGTTCCTCCATGGAGACCACATATTCCGCGACACGGCCCTGGAAATACCGGTAAAAAAAATAACTCGGGATGGCTACGGTCAAACCCGCCGCCGTCGTAATTAACGCTTCGGAGATTCCACCTGCCAATTCATTCGCATTGCCGACTCCGTGCAGCATGATCGCTGAAAACACGCGGATCATCCCAATGACGGTTCCAAGGAGGCCCAGCAAAGGCGTGATTCCGGCAATCGTACCCAGTGTGTTGAGGAAACGCTCCAATTCATGCACGACATGACGTCCAGTATCCTCGACCGCTTCTTTGATAATCTCGCGTGAGCGGTCCCGGTTGAGCAATGCTGCGGCCAACACGCGACCGAGCGCAGAACCGGACCGCAGTTCACCGATACGGGCTCGATCGAGTTCATCCCTGGCCGCCCAATCACGAACCTGTGCGCCGAGTCCGGCAGGAACGACTTGCGCGCTTCTGAGTGTCCAGAAACGCTCGATAATGATCGCAACTGCCAAAGTGGAACACAGCAAAATTGGAGCCATGAGCCAGCCTCCGGCGAGGATGATTTCCAACATGAAAACAGTGCTCCAAGATATTCGGGACCCTGGCATGATAACGCATGCCAGCTCCCTAGCCCATCATTGGGTGTCGGGAAAAACCGCCGCCGGAAAGCCCCGTCAGGGGCAGTGAGGGGCCGCTGGCCAGCGCCAGATGGCGCGCTTGTTTCGACGTGCAGAGGAGATGCCAGGTTTTCGTGACGGGTAGAAAACTACCCGGATCGCGCCGCACTCAGATACAGTAAAGGTCCGGCTGGCGTACTGGGCGTATCGAGCGGTAACTTCAGCGCTTGGAAACCCGAATCGATTGTCAGTCCCGGCGGGAATCAACACCCAGCGCGGCGTGAGGGTCCTGATGAGCAGCTCACTGGATGATGACTTGCTGCCATGGTGCGGCGCGAGCACCAGGTCATGTCGCTCGACACCTGCGTCTACTAGACGCCGTTCCACTGCGACATCGATGTCGCCCGTCAGCAACACGGAGTGCCCGGGCAGCTCCAGGCTCAGGACGCATGAGCTCTGATTGCCAAGGTATGGCAACCAGGGTGAGGGATGCAGCACGCTGATTCGGAGACCCGGCGCGCTGAGGCGGTCAAGGGTCGTGCATCTGCTTCGTACTGGTCCGCCCTCTCGCGCGTTGACATGATACTCCGCGTTGGGAAACCGGTGGAGCAGTGATTTCAATCCGCCTGCATGATCCATATCGCCGTGACTGATGTAGACGTGAGTGGGTTGCGTGTGGCCCGTGGCGCGAATTGCCGGTAGCAACACGGCATCGACGAGATCCCATTCGCCCTCAATCCCGGGGCCGGTGTCATATACGACCATATGGTCGGGTGTTGCGAGAATCGCGGAGAGGCCCTGCCCCACGTCGAGCAGGGTGAGTTGGGGAACACGTGGCGGCCTGGTCTTGATGCTGTCCACCATCAGGCAGGTCACCAAGGCGCACCCGGCTGGAAACAGGCGCAGTTGTCGGGGCAGAAAGAGTAGTGCCATGCCGAGCAAGGCGAGAACAAAAACACCGGTGCCGGGTTGTTTCGGAGTCCAGATAAAACCGCCCGCGGCCTGCGCCAGGACGTTCAGCACACTGAGGAGTCCATCGGCGATCCATGCCGCGGGCAACAGGGCCAGCGAGGATGCGGTCGAGAAACCGAGGAGTTCACTGAACACGCTAATCAAGACCAGTGGGACCACTGCGCTGCTGACCACTGGAATAGCCAACAAGTTGGCCAATAAACCCAGTCCTGTTGCTTGCTGAAACAGGAGTAGGGTCAGCGGCGCCATTGCCAGGCTGAGTGCTATTTGGGAAATCAGAAGTCGTGCGGCCCAACTCCGACGCCCCGGCCTGGGCGCCCAGACATGAATGAGAATGGCCACGGCGAGAAACGACAACCAGAATCCCGGCAGCAAAGCGGACAAAGGGTTGATGATCAGGACCATAGCAATGGCCGCAGACCAGAGGTTCCAAGGTGAAATGCGACGATAACTGGCCCTCGCAAACAAGACCACGCAGAGCATAATCAGAGCGCGCACCGTGCTGACACCGAACCCGGCCAGGGCGCCGTAAACCACGGCGAAAAACGCAGAGCCGGCCCATGTCGCCTTCAGCCCAAGGCGCTGGCGCAAACCGAAAGGAAAAAAACAGCTAATTCCCCGCCCAAGCCAAAACCCAAGGCCGGCCGCCAGACCGATATGAAGCCCGGAAATGGCCAGCAGATGGCCCGTGCCCGTGGCGGAGAGTAGCGCCCATCGATCGGAATCCATCGTGGAACGATCGGCCAGGCCAAGTGCAAGGATAACGTCACGCGCGGGTTCTTCTTCCAGTGTAGTCACGATTGCATCACGCACGGCTGCGCGTCTGTCCTGAATGGGTGCCACGCTGCGGCCAACCAGAGCGTTTCCTTCACCCTTGACTGACCCAAGACCGCCAATGCCGTAGGCAAAATAGCCGCGCTCGGGGTCTGATCCTTGGAAATTAACCCGACCGCGTGGCGGAGACAGTTTCACGTTGAGTCGCCATACCTGCCCTGCTCGAAGGTCGTTTGGTGCGTTGAACCAGCGAATGCGAAGCCGGCGGGGAATTCCCGGTGGCGCCTCACTGCTCGGCCTGAACAGGAATACAGT
>CAXQNK010000119.1:0-12734 GCA_964225175.1 Candidatus Nitrosopumilus sp.
CGACTTTTCGGAACTCTTCCCAATCGAAGCGGGCATCTCCCGTAAATGGATCATCCACGAAACGTGTCAGGTTGACTGACCCGAGCAGACAGGCGCCGTAGGGTGGCAAGGGCTGCTCGCCACACGGGTTGGTGGCGCGAATATTTTCGCAGAAACAGTTGTTGTTCATCTCATTAATGCGGTCAACCAGAATAAATCCGGGCTCCGCAAAATCGTAGGTCGACGACATGATGAGATCCCACAGGCGCCGCGCGGGCACCTTGCGGAACACGCGACAAGCGACCATGCCGTCTTCTCGCGTTACGTAATTGTCGTTGTTGGGCCAGTCTCGCCACACAACGGTTTCTTTATCTTCGAGATCCACTTCCGAGGCCTCGATATCGCTCACAGGGAAAACCAGTGGCCAGACCTCATCGCGCTCGACCGCCGCCATGAATTCGTCCGTAATCAAGAGCGAACAGTTGAATTGCCGCAATCGCCCGTCTTCGCGCTTTGCCCGGATAAAATCCATCACGTCCGGGTGGCCGATTTCGAAGGTTGCCATCTGAGCGCCGCGTCGACCACCCGCCGAGGACACGGTGAAGCACATCTTGTCATAGATATCCATGAAGCTCAGAGGGCCCTAGGTGTAGGCTCCTGCGCCGGACACGTAAGCGCCCTTCGGGCGCAAGGTTGAGAATTCATAACCAATTCCGCATCCTGCCTTGAGCGTAAGGCCCGCTTCATGAACTTTGTCCAGGATGCCGTTCATGGAATCTTCGATGGTCCCGGATACGGTGCAGTTGATCGTAGAGGTTGCAGGCTTGTGTGCTTCAGCGCCCGCGTTACTGGTGATACGTCCGGCCGGTATTGCGCCTCTTCTCAGCGCCCACACAAATGCCTCGTACCATTTTTCTCTCAGCGCTTCCGTCTGCTCAACGCCCGACAGGGACTTGGCAACTCGCTGGTAAGTGTCGTCAATGGAACTATCGATGATTTCGCCGATTTTTGATTTCAGCCGGTATTTCTTATCCCAGATGTCCAGTGACGCTTCCTGGAACGGGATTGCTTTTAAATCAGTGTTAACCGGCTCAACTCGAACGCTGCTCATCAGGTCTTCCGTGTAATTATTTGGTTTTGTTTGGATTATACACAACCCATTGTGCCTTCAAACCCTCTAAGACACAAGATGTTGTGGTAGCGAAAACAAACGATACGCCTCATTTCAACGACTGTCAAATAGGTCAGAATTTGATCAGAGCAAGGAATCCTCAGCAATATTTTTTCATACTAATCATTTATTTAAGCCCAACCAGCTCACTCCTGACGGCACTGTTTTCTGGCATAATGACACCCAGCATCGACTGAACTTGCACTTCGGTTCATCGCAAATTTTTCCAAACAGGAATCTCACCGCGCAATGTACGTAACAACCGCACCCCTGGCCTTGTGGCTTCCCGGCTTGCTGTTCGCCATCGCCCTGCCAACCCAAGCAATTTCGGAAATTCACTCGACCCTCACCAAAAAAGACCAAGTCTCAGTCAAAATCGGAAACGCTGACTGGATCGAATGGGATATCACAGACTTGACCGACGGCGCCTCAACATCGACCGTGACGGACACTGGCCAGGAGGTCAAGCTGATCATGATCGGCAATGAAGTACAGGTATTTGTCGATGGTGAGCAAGTTGAGTCACCTCGAGATCACCACGCGCAACATGCCCGGGAAATTGAAATACACTGCGATGACACCGGCGAATGCACGAAAACGATCACAGGGGACGAATTTCCCTCACAAGACGAAAGCAGTCATCCGCTGCGAAAAATCACGAAGCGGGTGGAAATAACATGCGCGGAACAGCCCTCTTGTGAAGAGGCTGAGCGGCAAGCGGTCGAAATCAGTGCCAAGCCGTCCGGCACCCCAGCCGCAGACACCCAGTCAGCTCAGAAACTCGAAATACAGGTCATTCGCCGTATCGAAATGCATGACTCCGCGAAGGATTCGCCGGATGAGGCTTCTAATTGATGGAGCTGTGGTTTGGTACGCGATGACACTCCCAGCAGGGCCGCTGCCATGCTGCACGTAATTTTGTATGAGCCCGAGATCCCGCCCAACACGGGCAACATCATTCGCCTGTGTGCCAACACCGGAGCACAGCTCCACCTGATCGCCCCATTGGGCTTCGAAGTCAGCGATACCCGCTTGCGACGCGCTGGGCTCGACTACCATGAATTGGCAAATATCACGGTGCACCAGAACTGGCATCAATGCAGATCGACGATCGCCTTGAACAGACTATATGCCTTCACCACTCGCGCAAACCGGGTATTCACTGAACCTCGTTACCAGGCGGGCGACGGTTTGCTGTTTGGGCCTGAATCAAGAGGCCTTCCGCAATCCATGCTTGATGAACTCGGTGACCGGTACTGCCTTAAGCTTCCGATGCGTGCCGGGAGCCGAAGCCTCAACCTGTCAAACTGCACCGCAGTCGCAGTGTACGAGGCGTGGAGGCAAATGAATTTCAGAATGTGAAGCAGCGCTGAGTGGGCTCGTGATGCTCTAATGCTCAGGCTTTTGTTCCCGCGCCAGCAATCGCCTCACGCCCTCTTCCGGATCCCAACCCTTGTGAACAATGCCATGCACCTGTTTGCTGATAGGCATTTTGACGCTGAACTTCCTGGCGAGCCGTCTCAGCTCCAAAGATGCTGCGACCCCCTCCACGCTCTGACCGATGCGCTTCAGTGCATCACTCACCTCCGCCCCCGCGCCGAGCAGCAGACCGAACCTTCGATTACGTGATTCCTCACCGGTGCAGGTCAGCACCAGGTCCCCCATACCCGCCAGTCCCATCAGGGTTTCCGAACGGGCGCCCATGGCGTGACCGAGGCGCATCATTTCAGCCAGGCCTCTTGTCACCCATGCCGCTCTTGCATTGCTGCCCAGCGCCAGGCTGTCACACATCCCAGTGGCGATGGCTAACACATTTTTCACTGCTCCACCCAGTTCTGCACCCACCATGTCTTTGCTGGTGTACGCCCTGAAACTGCCGTGGTGAAATGACTTTGCAACGGTTGCGGTGTATTCAGAATGCGTTCCCGCGACAGTGACCGCGGTCGGAAGATCACGCGCGACTTCACTGGCAAATGAAGGCCCGGTGAGTATGGCCACCGGCGTATCACCCAATCGTTCGCGCGCAAGCTCATGCAACAAACGCCCACCGCCTGGCTCGAAGCCCTTGCAGGCCCAGCTCAGTCCTTTTTTGATGGCCCAGGGGGCGAGCTGCTCCAACAATGACTGGAACGCATGCGTTGGGCTTGCGATCATCAGGAGCTCGCTGTTCTCCGCGGCCGCCCGGATGGAATGGACGGCACTCACACCCTCTGGCAAGGAAACGCCCGGGAGATACCGGGCGTTTTCACGATCTTGATTCAAAGCACGAACCTGCTGCGGGTCTCTACCCCACAAGCGCACGGTGTGACCGCTTCGCGCGAGTTGGATGGCCAGCGCAGTACCCCAGGCGCCCGCGCCAAAAACGCCAGCCCTCAGCGGGGCGGGAGGTGTCACCGGGACGGCCTCAATTCACCTGGCTTAGGCGTTGCCCTGAACTTCCATGTCCGCAGCACCATCGGCCTGTGCGCTTGCCTGGCTCATGCGCTGGGCATACACCTGCTCAAAATTGATGGGCTGCAGGACGAGAGGTGGGAATCCACCGGCCGCCACCATGTCGGTGATACTGCGCGCTGCGAAAGGAAACAGAGTGTGCGGACACAGTGTGTTTAACGCACCCTGCAACTGCGGCTCCGGCAAACCGGAAATGGTGAACAGGCCGGCCTGGTGAACCTCAGCCAGATAAGAAGTCTTCTCATTGCTGACCGCGGTCACGGTGACGGAAAGAATCACCTCGTAGGTGGTCTCGTCAATGTTGTTGACCCGCTGCGAGAGATTCAGATTAACCTCTGCCTGCCCGGTCTCCTGGAAGACCTGAGGCGCATTGGGCAATTCGAAGGACATGTCCTTCGTGTAAATTTTTTGCAACTTGAATTGCGGCTGCGCCTGTTCGCCTGCCATTGCCTGCTGGCTCTGTTCTTCTGACATTGTTCCTGATCTCTCTTTGATGTGATGCGGCCAATGGACTGCTGCGAGGCCAGAGGCTGCGTTAAAACTTAATTATCTCACCTGCTCGGATGGAAGACCAGCAAACAGGTCCTGGAGTCAATCACTTGTCACGGGGTAGTTGTCTGACTTCCACTGTGTCATTCCACCCTTCAACACCGCTACTTCGCCCACGCCCAGCTTGACGAGCCGACCGGCCGTTTGCAGGGCAGTCTGACCGGATTTGCAGACGACCAACACCTTGCCCTCCTTCATTTTTTCGATTTCCTTATCAGGTTTTTCAAATCTTGAAGGCGCAAAGTGGCGGGCACCGACAATATGCGCGGCGTTGAAATCTTTCGCAGGCGAAATATCGACGATCTGGGTGTCACTGGAATTGATCATGGAAATGGCCTCGGCCGGCGTCACTTCCCTGAAACCCCGAGTGTGACGGGTCAATTCGCTCCAGAGAAGTAAAGCAACCACGGCGACGAACCCCGCCGCAAGCATGGGGTGGTTCCCCGCAAATTCGATGATTTGTTCCATGAATGGCCTCCCGGGATATTCGCCACAATTATCCTACATGCGATTCGTTCTTCGCGCGGCATGTCGCTGCAACGACCCAACTACTTTGTGGGATAATGCAAGTACATTCGAGCGCTACGCGCCTCGCAGGAGTTGGAGGCATCGTAGCGCATTTGCAAGGTTTTAGTTAACAGCTGGCGGAAACCCATACCCAATGAATGAGAAGCCACAAACCCAACCGCTCGTTTTGATGATACTTGATGGCTGGGGCTGTCGGGAATCGTCATCGGACAATGCCATCAGCATGGCCGATACGCCAACCTGGGACAGCCTCTGGGCATCGGCATCCCGATGCACGCTTGAGACCTCCGGCGAGGCAGTTGGGCTGCCTGCAGGTCAAATGGGCAATTCCGAAGTGGGCCACATGAATATTGGGGCCGGTCGCGTGGTCTATCAGGACTACACACGGATCTCCAAGGCCATCGAGGATGGCAGCTTTTATGAAAACACCGAACTGGTCTCGGCCATACAGGCAGCAGAGGAGGCAGATGGGTCAGTGCATATCATGGGCCTGCTGTCGCCCGGTGGCGTACACAGCCATGATGAGCATTTCCTGGCCACAGTCGATCTGGCGAGTCGTCGGGGCGCAAAAGACATCGTTGTACACGGCTTTCTCGATGGAAGGGATACGCCACCCAAAAGTGCCGCACCCTCCATTCGTCGAATGCAGGAACGTCTCGATTCGATCGGGAATGGTCGTTTTGGAACGATTTCAGGGCGTTATTACGCCATGGACCGTGACCAACGCTGGGACAGAGTCGAAAAGGCCTGGAGCGCCCTGACGGGTGCCGTTTCGGACCATCGGGCCGAGAGCGCGCTTTTGGCGCTGGAAGCCGCCTACGGCCGAGAGGAAACCGATGAATTCGTGCAGCCAACAGTGCTTGACGGTTTCGATGGCATACGTGATGGCGACACGGTCATTTTCATCAATTTCCGGGCAGATCGAGCACGCGAACTCAGCCAGGCCTTCCTCGAGAACGCATTCTCCGGATTCCAACGTAACGCACCGAAACTCTCACGTTTTGTCTGCATGACTGAGTACCTGGAAGGCTTGTGTCCAGCAATCGCTTTTCCCCCCGAATCACTGGCTGACACCCTGGGCGAGGTGCTTGCCGATCAGGGCATTCCCCAATTACGCATCGCGGAAACAGAGAAATACGCGCACGTGACCTTCTTCCTGAACGGTGGAAGAGAGCAGCCCTTCGTAAAGGAAAGTCGCATTCTGGTGCCATCTCCAAAAGTGGCCACCTATGACTTAAAACCGGAGATGAGTGCTCCTGAATTATCTCGCAAACTGGACACCGCAATCCGCTCCGGGGAGTTCGGTGTCATCATTTGCAATGTTGCGAATCCAGACATGGTTGGGCATACAGGCAAAATGCCGGCTGCGGTGGCGGCCGTCGAGGCCGTGGACAACGTCCTTGCGGTCGTGAGGGCTGCGTTGAGGGACACGGGCGGTGAACTCCTGGTTACGGCAGATCATGGCAATGTCGAGCAAATGGTGGACCCTGAGCGGCAACAAGCGCATACCGCGCATACCACCAACCCCGTTCCGTTCGTATTTGAAGGCCGGCCGGCAAGGGCAAAGCAGTCAGGCTCGTTGCGCGATATAGCGCCCACCATGCTCTATCTGCTCGGCGTCCCGATCCCACCAGCCATGACGGGCAGGCCATTGGTAGAACTCGCAAAAGAACGCCGGGACGTCGCCTGAACGAGTGACCCCGGTGATTCACAGGTGCCTCCTGTCCTTTTTCCTGGTGCTTGCTGCGACACTCGATGCGGTAGCCGAACAGGAGGCACTGACTCCTGACGAGGCCCGAGAACGGCTGGCAACTATTGAGCAGGAAATCACTGCAATCAAGCAGTCTCTAGAGAGAGCGCGATCGAATCTTCGTAAAGAACAGTCCGCGCTTCGCGCGCTCGATCTCGATATCCAGAAATCTGCCCTTGCGACACGCGAGGTGGAGGAACGTATTGCCAATCGTCGGGCAACGCTCCGCGAACTCGAATCGGATCGTATCGATTATCTGGCCAGCCTCAATGAGCAGAACCAGGTTCTCGAAGTGCAGATCATTGCCGCCTACCGCATGGGCAGAGAGTCGCGTTTGAAGCTTCTGCTGAATCAGGATAACCCGGCGCGCGTCAGCCGCATGCTGGCCTACTATGACTATTTCAGCAACGCCCAGGCCAAACAGATTGAGTTTCTGCGCGAGACCCTGAGAACGCTTGACCAAATGCAGAGCACCATCGAAGAGGCCCTGCAAGACCTTGGAAACGACCTGGCAGAACAACGACGAATTGTGGAGGAGCTCCAGGGCCGTCGTGCTGATCGATCGGTAATGATGAAGTCGCTGTCATCGCAGATTGATTCAGACGCTGCGAAACTTCAGGAGTTAACACGCAATCAGGCTGATCTTCAATCCTTGGTCAGAGAACTTACCGAACGACTGGCCGATCTGCCTACAGACCTTGGCGAGTACAAACACCCGCGGGATCTCAAGGGCCGACTGAACATGCCACTGAGTGGGCGAGTCATACACGCGTTCGGACAGGCGAGAACAGGCGGACTGCGCTGGCAGGGATGGCTGATCGCTGCTGGCCCCGGAACGGAGGTCCACTCCATAGCTTACGGTCGAGTGGCTTTCGCTGATTGGCTACGGGGCTACGGGATGTTGATGATCATTGATCACGGTGATGGATTCATGAGCCTGTACGGCAACAATGAAAGCTTGCTTTACGAGGCAGGCGAGTGGATTCAACCCGGACAGGCCATCGGCACAATCGGCAGCCAGCCTGCGGGTGACCAGGGCTTGTATTTCGAACTCAGAAACAATGGGCAACCTGTGGATCCCTCTATCTGGGTCAGTCGCAAGTAGCACAACGAGGTATGTTCCCATCATGCGAAACCAACTAAGCGTCGCGGCACTCCTGGCCGCCAGCGGCCTACTCTTGGCTACCCTATCGCTTGCAAGCAACTCCGAGACGGAGGATTCAGCAACGTTGCAACTAACGCTGGAAGATCTGCAGACCTTCACCCTGGTTTTTGACCAGATTCGGCGACACTACGTTGAGGAAATCAGCGAAACACGTCTGCTTCAGGCCGCAATTGATGGCATGCTGATGGAAACTGATGGAAACTCCTTGTTCCTGGACCCCTCACAAAGCCGTGAAAGCAGATCAAAAATGGCAGGAAAGGAGGTAGGCATCAGCGCTGAAATCAACGTGGTCAATGGTCGGCTTATCCTGGGCGAAGTGCTGCCCGGGTCCAGTGCCTACAGCGCCGGCTTGCGTTCCGGCGACGTTATCACTGCTGTTGACGATGCCCCCGTTCGCGGGCGCTTAATCACCGACTCATTGGCCGCGATCAGGGGAAAGCTTGGAACAGAGGTGTCTTTAACACTTGCTCGTTCTGGACATCGACTCGAGAACATTTTGGTACGCAGGGAATGGGCACCGATGCGCAGCGTCGACTCCCAATGGTTCGACCCGGGCGTCGCCTATTTTTCCATCAGTCACTTTCATGACTTGACTGATGAGGAGTTCAGCGCACGGGCAGATGCCTTGATGGAAGCTCAATCGGCTCCGCTGCAAGGCGTGATTCTTGATCTGCGTCATAATGGCGGCGGATCGATTCGTGCGGCAGTTCAGGTGGCAGATGAATTCCTCGAACATGGGCCAATTGTCTCCACGAACAGTCGATATCCAGCCACTCAAATGAAATTTACGGCGAATCCCGGGCAGAAATTCCCCGGCACGAGGGTGGCCTTATTGCTGAATGGTGAAACCGCATCTGCAGCAGAGTTACTGGCCGCTGCGCTGCAGGATCGTGGGCGAGCGCGCTTGTTTGGTCAAAAGAGTTTCGGTAAAGGCTCAATCCAGACAGTGCACGACCTTCCGAATGGTTCGTCACTGAAAATCACTACTGCCCGCTACATCACACCCTCGGGACACGGCGTTGACGCCGAAGGCGTTGAGCCCGACGTGCCCGTTTCGTCTGAGAAGGACCCCCTCGAAGTCGCCACCAGCTGGCTCCTCGAGGGCTTCGATTTTCCAAATAAAAGGAGATCGAGTAACTAGGTTTTGTTTCGGGGGGGCGTCATGGGGAAAGGCGTCACCTTCTCGCCGCTCACCCGGTCCCGAATAACAGCCTGCCCTTTTCGCTTGACCTCTTCGACTCGCACAACGCTGTGCATAGGCAAATGCAGGACTTCGACACCGTCGAACTCATCGCGCAGTTTTTCCTCTGTGGGATCGACCACAACGCCCTCGCCTTTATCGAACTCAAGGGAAGCAATCTCTATGAAGCCCCAGAGATTACTCGAGGCTACAGAACGACAGAACAGTTCGTACACTTTGCCGTTGTTGTGGAATGCGATCCGATATAATTTACGATCCGCCATAAGCTCTTTTGCCGCCTTGTCCTTCTAGTGCATCCGCAGACCACTGGTTTTCTTCTATGCCAAGCAGCCTGTTCGCTGCGCCACGGATGTAATGGGGTCTGGAGGCAATCAATCCAAGCACAAATGCCGGCATTTTCAATTGCACAGCCCAGAGGCACACGATGTATCGCGCCGCTCCATTGGCTGATGCACGCTCACCGCTGCACCAGGAATCGATACTTCATGAATTCGAACAGTGCGCCATCACGACGGATTTCCACCAATTCCAGACCGCTTTGAATCGCGTCGCCTTCGCGATGCCTGTTCCCATTCATCAGGATAAACCGTTCATCAGGTTGGTCGGCATAAACCAGAACACTCACCCGAAATTCGGGCATCTGCTGTCGGATGTTGTTTGGCAGCTCCCAGTAATTGATGTAATCCTGTTGCTTCCGAATTTCTTGCCCACGGCCCTCTCGTGGCGCCGAGCGGGGGGGCATACTCTCAGCGGGCACCTTGACATTCGCCAGCCGGGCATCAGGTTGCAGCAGGGGAGGCGAAGAAACCTCCGATTGCTCCGCGACCTGAGAGGCAGCGGGCGGTCTCGAGCCCTCACTCGCGCCTTGCGCGTTGTCCTTTCCCGACGCGATCTGCTGGTTCAACAGCGCCGAAATTTTCTCCATAGGCGTACGCCCGCCATCTTGCCGCGCTTGCCCCTCAGGCGCGCCTGCAGAAACCACACCGTTCTCGCCAGGTCGAGGCTTTTGAGCCCCTCTCTGTGGCACTCGTTCAACATGACCCGGGGAGCCCGGTCCGGCGACCCGCTGATCTGCCCGAACGGGCGATTCAGGCGCATACATCATATCCTTACCGGACCACCACATCACAAGAAACGCTGCTGAGACCATCGGAAGAAACACCTTCCAGCCTGAGCGCTGCGCAGCATTGGAACCTTCCGGCGTGGGGGAGTGAATCGTCGGCGCCGCGGGGCGCTGAGCCTGCCGTTCAGATTTTCTGAGCGCATCCAGAAGAAAAGACATAGGTCATCAATCCAAATCGTGATTAATCGCATCGACGCGTTTGCACGCTACCACACCTACCAGTAGCAGGTGCAAATGCCAGGCACTCCCGGCGACGTACGGCCCGTCAAGATCGTCGCCGAAGCGCTGGCATAGGGAAAGCCTCATGCTCGCCATCCAGGAGCTGACCCTAAACTTCATCCGGAACCGACCAGCTACGAAGCAACCCGGGTTCTGAAATGACGTATTTCATCAAATAAAGCAGCGTCTTGGGGCCGACAATGCCGTCAGCTTCCAGACCATGTCTCTGTTGAAATTGCACCAGCCATTGTTCAAACCTCGCATCAAAAACCAATGGCCCCTGAAAAGGCTGATCAGCATTCTTTGCCATTTCAAACACCGTCTCGAACGCTGGCCCGCTGTCCCCGCGTTTGATCTCCCCCGGCCACCCCGCGGGCTGAGGCCAGGCCACCAGGTAAGCTCCCAGCCAGCGCGACTCCAGCGTTTGTTTCAAAACGGCTCTGCTTTCACCCGGGGTACCGACAAGAAGCACATCGGACTGCATTCCGCGCAGCAGCAGAAATTGTTCTTCTCCGGGACCGAGGATAAGGACAACGGGTAAACCGAGACGTTCAATGCGAAGCCAGGTTCCCTGGTTATAGACACAGGCGAATCCCACATCATTCCGGCCCTGGCACGCACCCTGTATCGCCCACGCATCTTCGACATTACCCCATGTCTCAGCCAGGCCCCGCCAGGCGGTTTCGCTTTGTTGCGCCAGCCATTGATCATCCAGTGATGCACTTAGCGCTGACCGGTCGTTGCTCGTTTCCCGGGCAACCTGCGTTGGCTCTGCGGCAACGGGCTGTGCCACAGAGTCGGCGGTCTGCGTGCCGTCAACCGCCGGAGGCGAACTCACCTGCGGGACGGTTCGAAAATCCAGCCCACTGCCAAGCAAAACAAGGAGGCTGGCCAACACGGAACCAGACAGAGCCCAAGGCCAGATTCTCCGCCGCATTCCGGGCTCACCCTGCTGTATCTCATCGGCCGCAGCATGCACCATTCGCGCGTCGACCATCGTGGCCTCGGAAGCATACGCGCCCAACAACGCCCGATCCGCAATAATATTGATCAGCCTGGGAACACCGTGGGAGCGCTGAAAAATCGCCTTCACCGCACCGGACTTAAAAGGATTACGCTCCGCACCCGCAACATTCATCCGGTGACCAACATAGCGTCGCGTGTCTTTCAAGCCAAGGGGGGTGAGGTGGTATCGGGCCGTGATTCTTTGTGCCAACTGGCGAAGGTCCCGCCGCTGCAACAAGTCGCGCAACTCGGGCTGTCCCAATAAAACGATTTGCAGTAATTTTTCCTTGCTGGTCTCGAGATTGGTCAACAATCGCACCTGCTCAAGCGCCTCGGGAGACAGATTTTGAGCCTCGTCTATGACTACAACCACCCGAGCGCCGGACTGATGCGCATCCAGCAAATAATGGCTGAGTCGGTCGACCACTTTCTTGGCACTGCCCTGTGTTCCTTCGGTCTCTACCCCTAATTCCTCACAAATGGATTCCAGCAATTCAGATGCGGAAACAAGCGGATTGAGCACCAATGCGATCCGCGCGTCTTCCGGGACCTGTTCCAGTAAGCATCGGCATAGCGTGGTTTTACCCGTTCCCACCTCTCCGGTGAGCTGAACGAAACCACCGCTTCCACCCTGCCCGATTCCGAACAATAGGTGTGCAAGCGCATCACGATGCCGATCACTGAGGAAAACAAACGCAGGATCTGGTGTGATGGCGAATGGCCGCTCGTTGAGACCAAAATATCGCAGGTACATCCCGTTCAGTCCTCCATTGCCAGGAGACTGGCGTTACCGCCAACAGCGGCGGTGTTAGTGGTCAGCGTTCTCTCTGTCGCGAACCGCAGCAGGTAATGCGGCCCGCCCGCCTTCGGGCCGGTCCCGGACAGGCCTTCACCGCCAAAGGGCTGAACGCCTACGACTGCCCCGGTCATGGTCCGGTTAATATACCTGTTTCCCGCCCGGACCCGGTTTGCCACGTACATCTGAAAACGATCAACACGGCTGTGGACGCCCAACGTCAGTCCGTAACCGGTGGCGTTGATCCCTTCGATGATCCGGTCAATTTCGCCTGAATGATAACGAATGACGTGCAGGACCGGCCCAAAAACTTCATCCTCAAGCTGTTGCAGAGATTCGATCTCGAAGGCGCAGGGCGCGATAAAGTAGCCCAACGATTCTTCCCCTGATGACGCCCTCGCCAGGAGTTTTGCCTCGGACTCCATTCGCTTGACATGGGCTTGAAGCTTGCGGCGTGCCTTCTCGTCGATAATCGGACCAACGTCGGTTTTCAACCACCTGGGGTCGCCCACGACGAGTTCCTCCATCGCGCCTGCCAACATTTCAATGATCTTGTCCGCGATATCAGTCTGAAGGTAGAGGACCCGTAAAGCGGAACAGCGTTGCCCGGCGCTGTGGAATGCACTGGCGATAACGTCCTTGACGACCTGCTCGGGCAATGCAGAACTGTCCACGAGCATCGCATTCTGCCCGCCGGTCTCTGCAATGAGCGTCGCGAGTGGACCCTCTCGCTGTGCGAGCGCCAGGTTAATGTGCCGGGCGGTCAAGGTCGAACCTGTAAACGCTACGCCTGCGAC
>CAXQNK010000120.1:0-58854 GCA_964225175.1 Candidatus Nitrosopumilus sp.
AGGATGAACGCCTCAGACCTGTCGATGTATGGCGCCTGGCCGTGATCGGAGACCAGTATGAGGTAAACCTCGTTACCATGAGGCAAATCCTGTAGGCCCTTTACAAGTCGGTCAAGGTAACCATCCACCCTATGCATTGCCGCAACGGCTTCACGGGAGCCCACACCAGACCAGTGGGAATGATCATCCACCTCCTCAAAATACAAGGTGATGAAGTGCGGACGAGTGCTAGGGGCCTCACCCAGCCAGGAAAGCACCTGGTCGACACGGGCGTCTCCGGGCACCTCCTTTGAATAGGAGCGCCAGTGGCTGGGTCGAATGCCCTGGATATCTGCCTCTGTACCGACGAAAAAATATGCCGCGCTGACCATCCCCTGCTGTTCGGCGAGCACCCAAAGCGGCGTCCCATGGTACAGGCGTCCATTTTCGACCGTGGTCCGGTCACCCAGTGCGTACCATAAGCCATGCTCCGGTACCGGAAACCGGTTGCCGACCAGGCCATGGCGATCGGGATAGAGCCCGGTGGCAATGGAATAATGATTGGGAAAGGTTAAGGTCGGGAAGACGGGCACGAGGCGCTCGGCACGAAACCCCTGGGAAATGATGCCTTTCAAAGCGGGCAGTTCGAACAGGTCTGGATAGTCCCATCGAAAACCGTCAATGGAGATCAACACCACGTAAGGCTTGGTCAGTTGCTGTGGTGCATTGACACCACCGCTGCCCCCGGCCAGCGTGGGCACTGCGGGACCGAACCAAACCAGCAGCAGCGCGATGAAGCAAGCGCGAAATGTCATCAGTTCAAACCGATTGCCGAATCCAGCGGGGAATGTAGCAGAAATCTCGAAGCAATCTGCCATCAGCAGAAAAAACGGACAATCCTCAGCGCGTCATGAGGCAGGCATGGCACAATGCGTTTAGCCCAGGAACCGCTCCGAACAACGGGTGAGCATGAAGTTTCAGCAATTGAAAATCAGTGCAGTTTTGACATGGTACATGTCCCGGTTTGCGGTCTTTTCCTCGCTGGTGTTGTCGGGAACTGCAGCTGCGCACGAGCATGGGGAATTGCCCGATCCGACGCAGCTTGAGCGAGAACTCGGCCCGCCCACGAAGCTCACGGTCTACGAACCCCACCTGGCCGCGGGAGACACGCAAGTGGCGATTGAGTATGAAGGTTTTCCAACCGTTCGCGTTATCGAGAGTCTTTTTGGGCCGGAGTGGCCTGTGCAGGGCTCGGTCGTACGGTTCAGTGCGCTCGATGGTTACCAGTCCGTGATTCCCGTTTCGCGTCTCAGCCAGATCCCCTCCCTGCTCGTCTTTGCCAGGGCAGATGGATCCGCGTTCACGGTGGATAACCCCTTGCAGAACGAGATGGCGGTGCCCTTGGGGCCTTATTATCTCGTTTGGGACAACGTCCTGTTTCCGGAATTGCTGCAAGAGGGCGCCAGGAACTGGCCCTACCAGGTCAACCGCCTGGAACTTGACCATGGCGCCGACGCTGTCTTGTTACCCGAGCAGCTGAGCGGTTCGGAACGGGAGGGTGCCGACGCCTTCGTGGCGCATTGCCTGAGTTGCCACGAACTGGGGGGCACAGGAGGAAAAAAGTTTCCCGTTGACTGGAACAGGGCTTTGCAGTCGACGCCAGGGTCTGATTTTGTCCAATGGCTTCTCAATCCTTCGAGGCTGCGCCCCGGTTCGGCGATGCCCCCGCTGGCTGCGACAGAGCCCGAAGCGCAGCGTGAACGCAAAGCCCGCTTGATTTACGAGTATCTCGTCCGAATCTCGCAATGGCTCCCGCCACAGAACGGGCGGGATGCGGACTGAACGGGTGTTTCACTCTTGCGTGAAACCGCTTCGCGATATGATGGACACGGGAGGCGAACTATGAAGATCCTGTCGATCAGTCCATGACTGAACAATTCATGACAACCCTGGGAGGCCTGGGCCTGTTCCTGGTGGGGATGCTGGTCATGACTGAAGGTCTGAAAGCGATGGCGGGCGATGCGTTGCATGGCTGGCTTCGTCGCTTCACGCGCAGTCCGGGCACCGGGGCCATCACCGGCACTTTTGCAACCGCCCTGTTACAGTCCTCCAGTGCCACGACTGTGACGACCGTCGGTTTCGTTGCCGCGGGGCTGCTCACTTTTCCGCAGGCACTGGGTATCATTTTCGGCGCCAACCTGGGCACGACGATCACCGGCTGGATGGTGGCGCTGTTTGGCTTCAAGCTGAAAATCGGTGCGGCGGCATTGCCTGTTGTTTTCCTGGGTTCTATGTTGCGCCTCTTTGGTCGGGCGCGTTGGGCAGATTTTGGCCGTAGCCTGGCCGGTTTCGGCATCCTGTTCGTGGGGATGGGCTTCATGCAGGAAGGCATGGCCGGGTTTGCCGAGATCATGACGCCCGATTCTTTTCCGCCCGACACGTGGGGTGGCCGGCTCATGCTTTTAGGGCTCGGCATGTTGATCACCCTGGTGACACAGTCCTCCAGTGCCGGGGTCGCCATCAGCATGACGGCATTGAGCGTGGGTGCAATTAACTTTCACCAGGCCGCTGCGATGGTCATCGGCATGGATGTCGGCACGACGGTCACCGCAGTGATTGCGGCACTTGGCAGTTCGGATGCGGCACGGCGCACTGGATTTTCCCACACCATTTTCAATATTTTTACGGCCCTGGCGGCCCTTCTTTTGATTGATCCCTACATCTGGGCGCTGGAACTGTGGGACAACACGCTTGTGGTCAGATCTCCGGAGCTGGCTCTGGTCGGATTCCACACGCTGTTCAACTTGGTCGCCTTGCTGATTGGTCTGCCGCTTGCCGAACCATTTTCCCGCATGATGAGCTGGCTGGTTCCGGGACGCGACGAAGGTTTTTCCGCGCGCCTTGACAAGCAATTGCTCAGCGAACCGGCTGCGGCGACGGCAGCGCTGGAGGCCACCCTCGATGACATTTTTGATTACTCACTGGAATGGCTGATCCTGAGGCTCAATCACCAGGATATTCCGCGTGGCGTGCCAATGGGTGTCGTGCGCCGCGACTTGCTTCATAGCCGCGATTTTCTCGATGCGCTCAACGCGCAGGGTGAAAAAGGTCGCTATCACCCGCAAATTGGTCGCGCGATACACGCGCTGGATCACCTGCAGAGACTTTTCTGGCGACTGGAGCAAGACGACCGTGTCGCGGGATTGGTCGACTGCGGGGAATTGCAGGCGGACATGATCGAATTCAGAGCGATCTGTGCAGAGCTTCGCTCCAGTCTGGGGGTCGGTATCGGGGTGGAATCCTACCAGCGTATGACGCAGCTGGCCGCGCGGCTGTGGGACGCGGCGGAATCATCCCGGGACGATGCAATTCGCTCGGCCGTGGCGCATGATCTGAGTGTCGCTGAAACGGCTCGTATAATGAATGCAGAACGCTGGCTGCAGCGCGTGGCACACCATGTATGGCGAGTCAGTGCACACTTGGGGGAATATGATCAGCGTGAAGCCTCCGAGCCAAGGGTGTCGCCCAGCGTGTGAGTGACAGACCGGGCGCGTGAACACCCGGTCCGATTCCTTCTTACTGGCCGTTCAGCTCGATGAAGGCTAGTTTCTGATCAATGTGGTCAGAATTTTCCATGCTGCAGATGCCTGATTTGACCGTATGGTTGGCGAACGGTGTGCCGTAAGTGCTGCCACATTCGGTGTCGGACAGGTTTTCATTGGTGCACCAGTTGCCAAAATAATCCCAGTCCCACGACAGGTTTTGGCCGTCTCCACACCACTCAACCACATTGTTTCGGGCGCCCGCGGAGTGATAGCCCACCGCGCCATCATTGTGCCAGGGCAAGAACCACCATGCGGCATCGAGGGTGATGTCGTCGCTGCCGCTGGTTTGGTCCAGGAATCCACCGATGTGCGTAATCTGCGTCTCCCAGGTGTTGTTGTGGTCATACAGGTTGCGGATTTTTGAGGGGCTGATCTCCGAGGCGAGGTTGCAGGCAAAAAGCTCAGCCAGTCCACTCCAGTTTGAGAGCTCGCTGCCGCCGCCGTTACCGGCCGATGTAAACACCTCCAGCAGATTCCAGTTCAACTCTTCTGTGCAGATGCGGTTTTTCTTTTTGCCGGTGCAGGTACGCGTCACGCTGGGTAATTGGTCGAGCGCGAACCCAACGACGTTGTCACCGTTGGAGTAATTGTAGATGTAGCAGGAATTGGAGTCGGTGCAGCAGGCGTCGAGATAGCGCGTGAGCGTTTTCGCCGCCACCTGCGTTCCAAGGTCGTCAGTCTGTACTGCTCGAACTTCGAGGGCGACTGCATTTTCGATGGATGAGACATTGGCCAGCTGATCGTTCCACCCGGTCGAGCACATTCCGCCAACGTGAAGATAGGCGATTTGACCGCTATCGGGTGCGCAGTCGAATTCAGCTTTGCATACCGGTGCATAGTCCGCACAGCAGTTGCCATTGTCTTCACAGTCCGTATCGCAGGAGCAGCTGCCTCCGCTGCCCATGCCACCGCAGAATGAATCCACAACGGTACAGGTGCGGTTTCGTCCTTTGCCGGAACAGACCCGCGTGGCCTCATCGGCAAGCATCTCGCAACGGCCCTGGTTGCCTCCGCCAATTTTGCCGGCAAAAGTCGGCATGGAAAGCGCCAGGCACACGAAGGCTATAATTGCCATCAGCCATATGCTGCGGTGCTGAGTATATTCAATGTTGGTCATGTCGATTGTCTCCCTTTTAATCCAAACGCCGCGCATTAATGTGGCACTCCACGCCGGCGTGCGTCTTCCATCATTTCCATGAGTTTCAATCGGCGCGGGCTGATCCACACCGTATCGCGAAAATCCATGAGTTGATAATCACTCTGAGTTAAATAATCTTTTCCCAGTTCAGGTATCCACTCACTGCCTACCCGGCTCTCGGGCATCAAGCGGCGACCTCGGATCTGTGTCAGCAGGTATGGCCCCTGGGCCTCGGCGTCATGGAACAGCAAGCCATCATAAACAAGCATTGCGGATTGTTTGCCTTTATCCAGGCGCCCGTCAAAACGCGCCCATCCGAAGGGTTTTCCGCTGACATCAAACAGGTTGCCCTCTATCCGGTAGCGTCCGGGTGCACGTACATCGAGTCCGAGATCAAAAGCCAGGTTTCCAGCGATAATACGATCATCGATGCTACCAGTGAATTGTGCTGGGATACGCTTGGAGCCGGTGAAATGAAAGTCCAGGGTGCCCGATTGTCGCATCAGTTCATCCGCCTCGAATTGGGCGGTCACCCGCAGCGCGCCAGCGAGTTCCGGCCAGATCTGGTTGGGCGCCAACAGGGCCTGTACACCTTCTTCAATTTGAACGACCTCCAGGCGCCTGCTGCGGGTCGACCCATTCTCCGTGAGCGCCTCCGCGGTCATCTCCACCCGCCCGAGTTCAATGGGGTCGTCACCGTGCCATAGTTTCAGCGTAATCTTGGCGGATTCTTTCCCTGTCAGAAAATAGCGATCAGCCGTGAACAGGACGGACCAGTTCGGATCCGGCTTGTCCAGGCTGTTGGGAATTCTTTGTCGCGTCTCGTATCGCGCGCCAGGATTCAGAAGATCGAACGAATCATCACTGAGCCGGCGGGTGGTGCTGGGGTAGCGCGACCGCGCTTCATAGGCCGCGGCGGCATCATCGTTCCGTGCCGTGCCGAGCGCAAGGGTTTCGGAATCTGGTTCAGCCGGGCCGGTCTCTTCCTCGATAAGCTCGGCAACCATGGGGGCAGGCGAGGATTGGGGTCGCTCGGGGGTGGTCGGCCACAGCAGCCAGACAGCCAGAACGGTCAGCAGTGCAAGGCTCAAGCGAATGAGGTTTTTTCTGCTGTCCTGCCTGGTCCTGTCACCTGTCTTGCCGGTCGCGATAGGGCGGTTGCCCGTTTCCTTGGTGCGTGTCATTTTGGTCTTCCCCCAGGGCCCCCGAACCCACGAGGCCGGAAGCGAGCAAAAATGGTAACACAAACGCGCGTTTAGCGCCTCGCGTGCCCGGGGCATTGCCGCGGACTCGGTTCAGTCCGTCTGGGGCGGTGTGTGGACCCGGGTTTGCACCGGCAACTGGCACACATCGAGCACGGGGGGCGGAGTCTGGGCAAAAAAATCATCCTGACGCTTCCGGCGCTCTTCCATGTAAGTTTTGAACCCCTTACTGCGAGTATCCATCACGAGGTATTCTTTACGAGATTCGATCGGCAGGTCGGAAATCACGTGCATACGTCTGATTCGTGAGCGTTCGAGGTCTTTCTCAATGACTCCGTTTTCCCGGATGGGTCCCCGACGAATGCGTTGCACGCTGTCCATGCCCTCAATGACTCGACCGAAAACATTGAGATTTCTGTCCAGGTACCGGGGTGCCTGGCCAATCACGATGTAGAAATCGGTTCTGGAAGAATCAGGATCGTTGGCGCGCGCCATGGCGATGACGCCTGGGCAGTGCGTCAACCATGCGTGTTCCTTGTGTCGTGCCGCTGCGAAGCCGTCCATGAAGCCAGTTTCGGCGCCGAAGGCATCATTTTTTTCGACACGGGTCCAAGGCAGTTCATCCCGCCAATCGATCTCGAACTCGGCGCCTATGGTGGGCTCTTTTGAGGGGAAACCGATATCACTCTCATCGCCGCCTTGCGCGACAAATCCCTCGATCACGCGGTAGAAACTAAGCCCCCTGTAAAAGTCTTCGCGAACGAGGCGCTTGAACTGCGCGACCGTTGCAGGTGCGAAGGTCGAGTTAAGCTCAAGGACGAATTGTCCGTCCTTGAGTTCCACCAGAACGAGATTCTCCGGTTCGATGCGGCGCCAAGTCATCTCGTCCGGGTCCGCTTGGGACGTCATCGGAGCGGTCCACGCGATGAGCAGCGCGGTCAGGCCCAGAGTAAAAGTGCTGCGCATGGAATTTCTTCAGGGAAGCTGGATGCCCCCACCTCCAGGCATGCCGCCCGGGTCAATACCACCCTTGGGAACGACAATCTGGGATGCTGCCTGGCGTTGCAGTTCGCGAAGTTCATCCATCGTGCGCTCCACCGCTTCCTGCGCGGCCTCGCCGAACCCTTGGGCCGCGGCCTGAAGGCTGTCAGCGGGGATTTCGAAGTTCAGAGGCAGTGCGCCTCCCGGGGTCATGATTTGCGTCGAGCCGATATACTGCACCGGCCGGGAGTGGTCCTCTTCACCACCCGCGGTTACGGGCGTTAGCTTGCGAATTGTGCCGACCCGATTGTCGGTGTAGACCTCTTCCTTGCACAGGTTCTCGGCATCCATCGAAATTTCTGGCGTCTGGCCTTCTTGGCTCATTGCTGTTTCCTGTTTTGATTTTGACCTGGTCATTGTCATACCGCACCAGTACCAGGCCGACCGATGCGCTGCATTAGAAGTTGGGGTCAGTTGACCGCCAATCCAAATGCGAATGTGTGTACCGAGCACGGCACTCTTGCAGTAAGATACACCTCCAGCCGGTCCTGGTGTACCGGCATATCGATCGAGCAACAACAGAACCGAGGAGCAATGCTATGAGCGGTCCAGACATTCGAATTGAAGAGTCGGCCTATTCTGGTGGTGGCGTGGAAATGAGGGCGTACATCGCATGGGATGCTGCTCGAGAAGGGTCGCGACCCGCCGTGCTCGTCGCACCGGAATTTTGGGGGCGCAATGATTACGCCTGCCGCCGCGCACGTGAGCTGGCCGGATTAGGCTACACCGGCGTGGCTGTTGACCTGTACGGAGATGCCAAAGTCGCTGCCGATGCCGCTGAGGCGACGGCTTGCATGAATGCGATTGTCGAAGACATGGAGGCCGGACGAGCCCGTCTCGAAGCGGCACTTGAGCTGGCCAAAGCGCACCCTTCCGTCAACCCTGAGCAGACCGCCGCCATCGGATATTGTTTTGGTGGGGGATTGGTTCTGCACATGGCCAGGATGGGTATGGACGTGGACATGGTGGCCTCGTTTCACGGCAGCCTCGGATTGGGCATTGCGCCCGGGCCGGAGCAGGTGACCGCGCGTGTTGCAGTATACAACGGCGAGGAAGACTCCTTCGTCACTGCAGAGGACATCGCCGCATTTACCCGCGAGATGAGTGCAACCGGCGCACACTGCGACTTCATTCAGCTGCCGGGCGCCTTGCACGGCTTCAGTAATCCGGCAGCAACTGCGAAGGGCGAACAATTCGGTTTGCCACTGCGATACGATGCGCTGGCCGACCAGGTTTCGTGGGGTCACCTGCAAATGGTTTTGAGAGAGGTTTTCGCGGACTGAGACCAAGTGGCAGCGATCAGAGCTCGTTTTCGATGGGTATCCAGCTGATCAGGCGAGTGATGAATCGCCGCCAGCTGCTCGTGCCCGGGTCACGCGTCCATTGCTCCGGGCCATCTTCGGCATCAATGGTCCACAGCAACCCCCCGGCTTCATCGAGTTGGAGTCGGTAGGCGTTGCCGGGCTGAAATTCCTCCAGCATTTCTTCCCTGACGATTTCGCCGAAGGCCTCGTCGCGAACCAGTAGCGCGATCTCCGAATTCCAGATCCTTGATCGCGGATCCATGTTGTATGAACCAATGACGCTGATCCTGCCATCGGCGACCAGCGCCTTGGTATGCAGGCCCGCATGCGAATCAGCGATCTCGCTGTCAACTTCCCGGTAATGATCCAGCAACTCCGCGTCCGCTCGCAGTTCATATAGTTCAGCCCCGGCATTGATGATGGGCTTTCTGTGTTTCATGTAGTGCGCATGAACAGAGATGTGGTTATTCGACAAGGCTGAGTTGGTCATGATGCGCACACGCACGCCACGCTCGGTGAGAGCCTCGATGGACTCCATGGTCCCTTCATCGGGAATCAGGTATGCCGTTTGAATAATCAGGTCTTCGCTGATGTCATCGAGGAGCGTTCGCCCAAGGGCCTGGAAGGCAGACTCCGTGTCGCCGTCGAAGCGCTCCAGGGGGTCGACGATGACTTCGGCATCTGCCCAGATCAATTCGCCGGCGATCTGCTCCAGGGAGTCCAGGACGCCATCAACCCTCTGCGGGACTTTATAGGGTATTTCGCCCAGTGTCTCCTCGAGCTCGGCTTCAAGTTCGAAGCGCAGCGGCTCGAGGTCGGCAGCTTCCACCTCGTCGGTGACCAGTAAATCAATGGGCAGGGCGGCACTGCTGTTCCAGTACAAATCGAAAGCTGCACCGGTCTGCCGGGCCGCTTCGCCCACCACGAGAACGTCAAGATCATGGAAATTCAGTTTGGGATCGATACCAAAGTAGTCATCACCAATGTTGCGACCCCCGAGCACCGCAACGGCGTTGTCGACGAGGAAAATCTTGTTGTGCATGCGATGATTCAGAGTCTTCTTGTTGACCAGGAAGTTACCCGACCTGCCGGCTCCGCGGTTGCCATGTGGGTTGAATACGCGAACCTCGACAAACGGGTGTGCGTTAATGTGGGCGTAGGTCAGGTCCCGGCCCTTGTGGTAGATGTCATCGATCAGGAGTCGGACCCGGACGCCGCGATCCGCCGCTTGCAGGGCCCGCCACAACAGCAGCCGCCCGGTCTGGTCTCCTTTCCAAAGGTAGTACTGGAGGTCGAGGGTATGCTCTGCCAGAGCGGCCAGGCCATAGCGCACCTTGAACGCATCGCGCGGATCCGGCACGAGCCTGACACCCGAGCCCGGTACGTCTGCAGGCTGGCGCTCGGCAAAGAATTGCCCCAGTGCGGTGTCTTGTGGGGCTTGCCACGCAATGCTCCGGGTCTCTGGGACGTGCTGCGGAAGACTCGCGCAGGCCTGCAGGAAAAGGAGGCTGGCAAAGAAAGTACGCCTGATCATTTCCTGCCCTGGCATGTAAAGCGATAGGATAACCAGACTGGGGAGTTTTTCCAATTTTAGGGCGCGATGCACGGGCCTGCGTTATGATGCCGCGAACTCTAGGCAATGAGACTAAAGGTGGCCAAAGTGGGTAAAGGTGTCGCGCTGGGCGTGGGCGGGGTTTTTTTTCGGGCTGAGCACCCTGAGCGGTTGGCGCAGTGGTACCAGGAGCACCTCGGCCTGGACGTCCAGGATTGGGGAGGTACCAGCGGTGCCAGTTTTTCTCCGGCCACAATGCCTGCATCGGCCTTTACCGTGTGGGGCGCATTCCCTGGCGATACCGTGTATTTCGGTGATCCCCGGCAGGGATTCATGGTCAACCTCGTAGTCGACGACCTTGACGCCGCTTTGGCCAACGTGGAGGAAGGCGGGGCGAAGGTCATCCCGGAGAGAGAGGACCATGATTACGGCCGTTTCGGATGGTTTGTCGATCCCGCCGGTCAGCGTGTGGAGCTTTGGGAACCTCCACGCACGTTACCGGAGGATGAAATATGAGCGAGCGTTTCGATGACAATGCCAAACGCCTGGCAGAATTGGAGAGCCAGAGCGCATTCAATGAGGAAATGCTCGCAAAATTGAGTGAAGTGGTCGCGCGCCAGGATGGCGAACTTCAGTTGTTACGCCAACAGCTTGACGCACTGGCGTCTCGATTGAGAGACCTCGGTGAGGGGATGTCAGTCGCGGTTTCCCGAGTTGACGAGGGGCCACCGCCTCATTACTGATGCCTGCAATCCATGGCCTACAATACCGAAACGTCTCAGTGATCCGGTAGCTGGATGGGTGGTTCCTGCAAACGCGCCATCTGTTCGCGCAAGCTGAGAACCAGGTTCTCCCAGTAACGCGGTTCCGCGAACCAGGGAAAAGCCACCGGGAATGCCGGGTCCTGCCAGCGGCGTGCCAGCCAGGCGGAATGGTGCAGCATGCGAAGTGTTCGCAGCGGCTCGATCAGTTGCAACTCCCTGAGATCGAAGTCGAAAAACTGCGTATAGCCGTTCAGGATATGTTTCATCTGCACCGCCATTTCGGAGGCTTCGCCGGACAGGAGCATCCACAAATCCTGCACAGCCGGACCTGATTGGCAGTCGTCGAGATCGACGAAGAAGGGACCGTCGCGCCAGAGAATATTTCCAGGATGGCAGTCTCCATGCAGCCGGATTTCGCGAACGCTCCCGGTGCGCTCAAAGGCGGATCTGACCTGAATCATCAGGTCCTCGGCCAGGCTGGAGAACGCGGCTTCGAGGTGCGGGGGCAGCCAAGCCTCGTCCAGCAGGGTGCGGATTGAATCATCTCCAAATCGTTCAGGGGTCAGACTGGGGCGTTCACGAAAGGCAGTTGACGCGCCAATGGCGTGGATTCTTCCGAGAAATCTGCCCAGCCAGTTGAGCGTGTCTTCATCGTCAAGTTCGGGCGCATGACCGCCCCGGCGCGTGAACAGGGCAAAACGAAAACCGTCGTGGCGATGCAGGGTTTCAGATTGGTGAACCTGCGGCGGAATCAATGGGATTTCAGCAGCATCAAGTGCCAATGAAAATTCGTGTTCTTCCAGAATCTGGGCATCGCTCCAGCGCCCGGGGCGGTAAAATTTGGCGATGACTGGCTCCGCCTGCTCCAGGCCAACCTGGTAAACCCGGTTTTCGTAGCTGTTCAGTGCCAGGAGGCGGCCGTCACACAGCAAGCCTGTCGATTCAACCGCGCGAATAAGGGTATCCGGATCGAGGCGGTCATAAGGCGTTTCGCTGCTCGCTTCCTGGTTCATGATAGGTTTCCCGTCGGCTGCAGGAATGATAGCTGATGCGTACGGGTCAGCGTGAAGCTGAATTTTGCCCTGGTGAGCTTACGTTCCGCCCACGAGGCAAGTGAATGGCGTAGAATATGAGCTTCGATCAGGCGACGACCCACCGGATTTTCCCAACATGAGCAACGGAACCAAGAACCTCGCGCTTTTCTGCGATTTCGAGAACATTGCCCTTGGTGTGCGAGATGCACGCTATGCGCGTTTCGACATCGAAGAGGTTCTGGAGCGCCTCCTGGTCAAGGGCAACATCGTGGTCAAGAAAGCCTATTGTGACTGGGAGCGCTACAAGGATTTCAAAGTCGACATGCATGAGGCCTCGTTCGAACTGATCGAGATACCACATCGTCGGCAGTCAGGGAAAAATTCCGCGGACATTAGGATGGTCGTAGACGCACTGGATCTGTGTTACACCAAATCCCATGTCGATACTTTCGTGGTCATCAGTGGCGACTCCGACTTCTCGCCGCTGGTGTCAAAGCTGCGCGAGAACAACAAGCTGGTGATTGGCGTGGGCGTGAAAGAGTCCACCTCGGATTTACTGATTGCCAACTGCGATGAATTCATTTACTACGAGGACATCGTACGCAACACGGCGCGCCGCAAGCCGGCGAAGAAAAAATCGGCCAGCAAAAAGAGTAACGGTGACGCATCGGGCGCGAGCAGCAAGGGCAAGGTGGATAAGGCTGAGGAGCGCGCTCAATCGGCATTTAACCATGTGCTCGAAACGCTGGATGACATCGTCAGTGAACGGGGAGAGGAATCCCAGATTTGGGGCTCGATGGTGAAGCAGGCGCTGAAGCGGCGCAAGCCAAGCTTCAGTGAGAGCTACCATGGTTTTCGCTCTTTCGGGAAATTGCTGGAAGAGATGGGAAAGCGAAAATTGCTCACCCTTCAGCATGATGAGAAGTCCGGAGGTTACCTGATTACCGCGCACGAGAGTGACTAGGGTTTCCACTTCCAATGGGCGTCGCCGAAACGAGCATTTGAGTTCGCCAAAAAACAATTCCAGAGCCCACAAAAAAGAAAAGACCCTGCATCCCAAGGGTCTTTTCGAGCTGGCTATCGTGATAGAACCAACCTATAGCCATTCCTTTGAGTGGGCCCGAACAGTGTCTTCCAAAAGCTGATCGGATTTTGGAATCGTCATTGTCTGGCGATTCCCCTCCCCCTCCTAGAGGGTGGTTTGCGACCGGCACAGAATGTTTCATGCCGGTCGCGTTGCTCCCCATGCACACATTAACTCGAAATAACAGTGCACGTGGCTCTACAGAGCCGTTTCCCTTTACCCCTGTCGCCGGTCGAAACCGGCCTTTCTTGCGGGTGGCGATGAATTTTTTACTTGTCCGATGAATCCTGTTTGCACCGGACGGGGATTTTCTCCCCAGCTTGATCGGCTGGCGTTTGACAGCCATATCAACTTAATACTGTGGTGAATTTCTCAGGCACACGTCCCGTCCATTCAAGAAACTAAATGCAATAATGATGCCAAACCATGAAGTGAATATTAAATATTTGATTAACATGGGTATTGCGACTTATTTGACCGATGATTAAAAACCACGTGGGACGGGGTATTTAGCGCTTAATCGCCGCAATGTGACAAATTTTGTCAGTTGGGTGCTCCAACTGTGGTTGGACTCAGGGCGCCTCCAGCCAGTTCCGTTCGTCCCTCGTCCGACCATCAAACAGACCGAAAAAAGCGTCTTGTATGTGCTTGGTGATTTGCCCGGGCGCCTGGTATGTCATCTGGTCGATCTGATTGACCGGGGTCACTTCCACTGCGGTGCCCGTGAAAAAGACTTCATCCGCTGCGTAAAGCTGTTCTCGAGAAAGACTCTGCTCAACCACATCGAACTTGAGGTCCCCGGCCAGCTTGAGCACCGTGTCTCGCGTGATTCCGGCGAGAATGGACGCTGATACCGGCGGCGTTACGATGCGATTATCACGAACAATGAATATGTTCTCTCCTGCGCCTTCGCTGAGCAGGCCATCGACGCCCAGCGCGATGCCTTCGGTAAAGCCCCGATCCCTGGCTTCGAAGCCGATCAACTGGCTGGACAGATAATTGCCTGCGGCCTTTACGCCCGCCGGCATCGTGTTGGGTGCCAGTCGCTGCCAGGAGGTGATGCAGGCATTCACCCCTCGTTCCAGTGCACCTTCGCCAAGGTGCGTACCCCAGTCCGCGATCATGATTGCCACGTCAACCACATTCATGTCATTGGGAATGACGCCCAGGCCACAGTCCCCCCGAAACACGATAGGCCTCAGGTACGCGCTGCTCAGGCCACTTGCACGCACCATGTCACGGCAGGCCACATGCAGCTCTTCCAGCGTGTAAGGAACGGGTATCCGATAGACGGAAGCTGACCACAAAAGTCGTTTGAGGTGATCTGTGAGCCGAAATATCTGTGTCCCCGCGTGGGTGTTATAGGCCCTTATACCCTCGAAAACCGAGGAGCCATAATGCAGGGCATGGGACCGCACATGGACTGTACAGTCTTCGTGGTCACGGATTTTCCCGTTGAACCAGACTGGAAATTCTTTTGTCATCAGCCAGACCACCCTTAAAGGAAGCAAAAGTATCGGCCTGCTCAGCGCCAAGTTCAAGTCTCGCTGTTCACGGTTCGAGATCGCAGTACAATGCATGGGCATTAGCCCTGCAGTCGATTAAGTAGATTGGTTCGGCCCTGTAATGAATCGCGAATTTCATCACCACCCTCACCATGCTCCGCCTAACTACAATCGGGCGTTCGCGGTGGGCGTGGGACTGAACATCGTTTTTGTCGTGGTCGAGGTGGTCTATGGCCTGCTCGCCAATTCATTGGCCTTGCTCACCGATGCCGGTCACAACCTCAGCGATGTCCTGGGCCTCTTGCTGGCATGGGGCGCCAATGCACTCGCCAGCAGGAAGCCCTCGTTGAGACTGACCTATGGCTACTCCCGGGCCACCATTCTGGCGTCGCTGGCCAGTGGGTTACTGTTACTGGCAGCGGTAGGGGCGATCACTTGGGAGGCCATCGGGCGGTTTTTTGAACCTGTGGAACCTGTGGGAACGACCATCATGTGGGTGGCTGGCCTGGGTGTGATCATCAATACACTGACCGCACTGATGTTTGTTTCTGGCAAGGATACGGACCTGAACATACGCGGCGCCTTTTTGCATATGGCCGCGGACGCTGCGGTCTCACTGGGTGTCGTGATTTCGGGTGCCCTGATCTGGAAATATGGCCTTAATTGGGTTGATCCCGTCAGCAGCCTGCTGATTGCCGCGGTGATATTCATTTCCACATGGGACTTGCTTAAAGACTCGCTCAGCCTGGCTTTCGATGCGGTGCCGGACAAGGTTGATCCAGAGGCGGTTCGCGATTTCCTGCTGGACCAGCGCGGAGTCGCGGACCTGCATGATTTGCATATTTGGGCCATGAGCACCACCGATACAGCGTTGACAGCCCATCTCGTGATGCCCGCACCACCGGCCGATGATGCCTTTCTCCATGGGTTGGCTATCCAACTCCAGGACCATTTTCACATCAATCACGCAACCTTCCAGGTAGAGCGTGGAGACGGTGCCGTGGTTTGCCACCAGCAACGTGGCTGCGCCAAGTAGCGCCTCAGGTGAGTGACGTTTGAGGGGCATCTTTGGCCCTCGCCAGCAAAATCCTCAGTCCTGCATGCGATGACGATGCGACCGACAAGAGCGATCGCGGGTCTTGCTGGTAATGCCGCGGCTCAAAAGATTCTACTCGGCTCGATCACAACTCGGATTGGGGTGATGGTGAGACTCTTTGAGTGTTGGGTTTCCGCTGGCCTGTCCAGGTCGGGATGATCCGCATCAGTCTGTGCTGCACATCTTGGCGGGTGGCGCGTGTGCATCTTGATTGGACAATCGGGATCGGGACCCTGTGATTTAAATCGGGCTACGAAGAATCAATACCATGGTTCGTTCAACAAACCAGAAAGCCCCGGCGATGCCCACGGCATAACCCGGCCATGGCTTCACCCAGGCCGGCCAAGTGTCTCTGAATTTACTGAGGATAAGTCCAACAGCAAGCACGGCGGCTATGAATAAAATTTGTCCCGCTTCAACGCCTGCATTGAACAGCAATACGGCCATCAACAACTCCCCGAGAGGCAGGCCAAAATCTGCCAACTCGCTGGCGAAGGCGAGGCCATGCAAAAGACCGAACGCAAAGGCCACCGCCCAGGGGAATTGAATCGTAAAACTCGTTTGTTCCCGCGAGCGACGGAGAATCTCGAGGCCGAGAAACATGATTGACAGAGCGATCATCGCTTCGACGAAGGTCGAAGGGAATTCAATGACGCCAATTGATGCGGCAACAAGCGTCAGGCTGTGAGCAAAAGTGAAAGCAGTGATTGTTTTGAACAACATCCACCCACCCTGCACGATGAAGATTAATGCCAGGACAAAGAGCAGATGATCTGCTCCGGTCAGGATATGCTGAATGCCGAGGTTCAGATAAGCTGCGATTCCGCTGCCCGCAGATTCTGCCGCTGGGAGTTGCGTCGATGCGCGCTCGGGCTTGAGCAAAACCGTTATCGCGCTCTCCTCTGGGCGAGGCCAATAGCGAAGCAGCACATCGGTGCCGGACGCGGGCAGCCCATCAATGGAAATCCTTTGGCCTGCCAGTGAACCTTCGCAGAGCATCGTCGTGCGGTAGACCCAGGCACTGGGCTCTTTAGAGCTGTACAGGTCGCCCTTCAGCCTGCAGCGCTCCGGGAACCGCGGCGAGATCGGCACCACCTGACCCTGGCGCAGTGGGACCTTCCACAGCACGCTATATTCGTCCGGCCCAAGTTTTTCGACCTCCAGGTAGCCGGGCAGGAGTTCATGGGCGATTGCACTGCGCATCACCAGCACCGCCGCCAACAGTCCGAGCGATGAAAACAAGGCGAACCAGCGCGCGCGCATCATTGTTGCAGGAGATCCGGACGGGTGACTTGGTACCTGCTCAACAGTCCCTGGTAAAACGCTTCTTCCTTCGCGTGGCGACGGGACACTTCAAAATCACGCATCAGCTGGTCACGAATTTCATTGACTGTCGGGAGGCGACCGGCGGTGATCGCATGGACATAAACCAGGTGAAGCCCATAAGCGGATGAGACTGGGCCCGCCCAGTCGCCCGGCTTTTGCGCAAACAGCGCCTCGGCGAATCGCCCCCCGAAAAGTGCGGTGACCTGGGACCGGGAGACATTATCCCATTCGGGTTTTATGACCATGAGCGAATCTCCCAGGCGCTCATGCATGGACCCATCAGGTTGATCTCTAAGCTCTCGGAGCGCCGATTCTGCATCCGCCAGAGCGCGCTCCTCTCTCTTTTCAGTGTCGAAAAAAACGTGCCGAAAGCTGGCTGTGCTATCTGTCAGGTATTGCTCAGAGTGCGCTTCGAGAAACGTGTCGAGTTGCTCATCGGTAGGTGGGGGCTCATCGGCGCCTGGATCGGTGAAAAATTCCATTTTCTGGCGCAAACGCCTGCGAATAATGGTGTCGCCACGGTCCAGTCCCAGGGCCATGGCCTCCCGCACAAGGACCTCTGTGCGGACATGGTCGTCGACGAGGCCGTCAAGCTCATCCACCGTGGGTGGCCTTTGCCATGTGCGCATAAAGGTTTCCACCATGGTCTGAACTTGCGCGTCAGTGACTACGATATTGCCGTCCGTTGTGTTTCCGGAAGGTTGCAAGATAGCGTGGAGCGCGTACAGCAACGCACCAAAAACCAGGAAGTGGATGAGCGGTTCTCTTAAAACCGATGCTAGCTTGGAGTGCATGATGGCAAGTCGAAGCGCGTCTTACTGAACTCGCGGGACCTGGCGCCGCTCACCCGGGCGATGACAGCGGTCACCGCCCGGGTCAGCTGTTTAGGGGTGATACCAGATCGGGCTGCTGAAAGCGCGCTCTTGAGAGCTGTAGTTCGCGTCTTCAGGCATGACGTCATAAAGATCGTAGTTCTTGCGATCATAGGCCAGCCATCGTGGCGTAGGAATTTCAAGCACTCGAACGTAATAAAAAGCTTTCAGGCCTGGATCGAAATCGGGATCCTGCCAATAGCCCTGCAAGGTCGGCGCGCCAATGGCATTCGTGTAGGTGGCCTCTCTCGCGTTGACGGTACTTCCTACCGAGGGCACTTTGCCATCGGCATCCGGCTTGCGTGAATCTTCATCGCTCCAGGTCACGTCATACACCTTCTCGTGTGTCTGGCCATCGGCGTCGAGCCAGCCCTTCACTATCTGTATCCGATCCAGGTTGGCACCGTCAGGGTCGCGCAGCGCCTGCATCATGAAGGAGGGTGCCTTGCCTTCGGGCGCAGCATTGAGATCACCACCCATCGGCACGCCATTGGCATAGCCGTTCTCCGCAAAGTCTGCCCGGGCGACGTCGTCTTCAGAAAAACCGAAGCCTCCGAAAACCCGCACCTGGAGGCGTGTGCCGGAGGTGCCAAAAACTTCTCGGCGGGCCATGGCATCCCAGATTGCCTCGCGGGTATTTTCATGTGCCCAGACCCCGGCCAGGCCGGCAGCGGCCAACTGAAATGCAGTCAGGTCAAGCTTCGGGTCACGCGAGGAACGGATGAGTACGTCCTGCCAGCGCTTGGGGCTCGGCTCTAAAAATGGTGCCTTGCCCCACCAGTTGTCTTCAGCCGTAGAGGCGAACGCCGTGTGTGCATCGGTGCTTCCTATCATGCCGAACTTGAATGGATTCGCGCCTAGCTGTTGTTCAAGCACCAGACCGGCTTTTAGCGCGGCCCGGGCATATTCGAATTCCAGCATGTCATCGGTGTGGTCGACGGTGCCTCCCAGGTTTGTGCTGTCAACGATCTCGAATCCCGCGAACTCATCTTCGGGCGAGAGCAACGGGTGCGCTTCGCCAGTGCCTTTCGCCTGTGTGACCTCAACCACCGGTTCCCAGCGCAGCCGCGCCTTCGCGTAATCAGCATCAATCGGCTCGCCGGTTTTCTGGTGCCTTGGCAGGAACATCGTGCCGCTGGACAGGTTGCCGTTGTGGGGAATCGCCAGCACCTGGCCACCAGTATTCTTCTCATAGGCCGTCATGAAATCCCACAGATCCTCGACATCTTCGGAATCGAAAGCAGAGAACGGCAGGATGGCCTCAACGGTGGATTTCCCTTCCTTGAACATCACGACGCGGTGTAGATTGTTCCCGCTCGGCTGGCTCGTCCATTCGTAGCCAATGAAGGCTGTAAATGCGCCCGGATCGTTGTATTTTTCAGCAAGATCCATCATCACATTCCAGGTGTTGCGCAGCATCTCGCCGCCGATCCTTGCCTCGGCACCCCTGGTCATTGTCTGGACCAGCAGATTAAATGCATCTACGCCCTTGCCCGCTTTGAACATGTCGTGCAGTTCTTTTCCAAAGGGGTCCGCCAGCAAATCAGGGTCGGAAGTTGCAATGGCCCGCGCCAGGCCCAGGTTTTCCGCATGATCGGCGATGACCAGAAAATCAAGCGGTTTCTTCAGGCGGGCCTGCTGGCCCGTGCTGCTCGTGATGGTTTCGCCCTTGG
This sequence comes from Candidatus Nitrosopumilus sp., assembly GCA_964225175.1. GTDB lineage: Bacteria > Pseudomonadota > Gammaproteobacteria > Xanthomonadales > SZUA-36 > WTJD01. Next base: position 19,176 of record CAXQNK010000120.1, read on the forward strand.
CGAATCGATAGGCGTCCTCGGGGCCGACGGTGGTTCCCGCTAGGCCTGCATCGGGTGAGTAGGAAGTGTGGAGGTGCGTGTCTCCAAAGTAAGCCCGGGTGGGTATATCGGCATGAACGGCCCAGGCCAGCGTAAGCGATAAGACCCCTACTAATCTTGAAATCATCTCGTGTACCTCTTTTTCAATGCAATCAGGCAATTAAACGGTCGCCTGCAGTTGTTTCGCAAAGCCTTAGGTGACTTCACAACTGATTACTCAATGCTACCCCAATTCTGACGCTTTGTCAGGATGTGTTCCAGAGGCCTTCGGTTACTCTCATCATCCGAACATGGCCGGATTGAAGAGCGTGTCCCGGCTGGTTACTCTCGTTCGAGATGATCTGCAATCACCTGCGCAACGCAGCTCGTCAGCCGTCGCGCGAACGGAATGTGCAGAAATTCATTGGGGCCATGCGCATTGGATTTTGGTCCCAGCACGCCCGTGATCATGAACTGGGCCTCGGGATATGCGTCGCCCAGCATGGCCATGAATGGGATGGTGCCCCCCTCCCCCATGTACATGACGTCCCGGCCGTAAACGTTATTCGATGCGCGTTGCAGCGATTCGTGCAACCAGGCTGCGACGACGGGCGCGTTCCAGCCACTGGCAGCCTGGTCCGCCTCGAAACGGACTTTTGCATTCTGGGGTGGGTCGGCCTCGAGCGTGTCCTTCATGCGGGCGGTGGCCTCCTCCCCGTTCACGGTGGGAGGCAAGCGCATGGACAGTTTCAGCGCGGTGCCAGGCCGGAGCACGTTACCGGCCGAAGCCAGCTCCGGCATCCCATCCACACCGGTGTAAGACAGTGCCGGGCGCCAGGTGCGGTTCAAGAGACGCTCCACGTTGTCTCCTCCCTGCGGCAGAACGCCTTCCACGAAAGGGTAAGCCTGCCAAACTTCGTCACCGAGCGCCTCAGCCACGGCCCGGGTCTGTTCGATTCGCTGCTCGGGAATCTCGCAGTGGAGATAGTCGGGGATAATTCGCCCTGTGTCCTGGTCTTCCAGGCGGGCAATCAGTTGCCTGAGTATGCGGAAGCTGGAAGGCACAACACCCGAGGCATAGCCTGAGTGCACGCCCTCGTGCAGTACATCTGCGCGCAGGGTGCCTGCCGCCATGCCGCGCAGAGATACCGTGAGCCAGAGTTGTTCGTAATTGCCTGCTCCTGAATCGAGACATACCACAAGGCTTGGTTGACCGATCCGGTCTGAAAGATGCTCGATGTAATAAGGCAGGTCATAACTGCCGGATTCTTCGCAGGCCTCGATAATAACCACGCAACGTGCGTGCGGGATGCCCTCGCGCTGCAGGGCCATGATGGCCGTCAGAGAACCGTAGGCCGCGTAGCCGTCATCAGCTCCGCCCCGTCCGTAGAGCTTGTCACCCTTGATCACGGGCTTCCAGGGCCCGAGGTCTTCCGCCCAGCCCGTCATTTCCGGCTGCTTGTCCAGATGCCCGTAGAGCAGGATCGTATCTTCGTTGCTGGGATCGGTACCTGGAATTTCCATGAAGATCAGCGGTGTGCGGCCCGGCAGGCGAACAATTTCCGACCGCATCCCGGCGACATCCTGTCGGGTGCACCACGCGAAAACCTGCTGAACGGCGTCTTCCATGTAGCCATGGGCTTCCCAATTCGGGTCGAAATGCGGGGATTTGTTTGGAATTTTGATGTATTCGACGAGCTCCGGAACGATGGAGTCCATCCACAGTTCATCGACAAATTTCTGCGCGGTAGAAGGAATCATTTGCTGGCGTACCTTAATGCTTGAGAAGCTGAAATACCGAGCGCACATTATCGCATGTTCCGGCCCAATTCTGCAGGCCCTGCCCCTCGGGCGGGTGACTCTGCTATCCTTGCCCCGTCCCGGCCCGGTTGGACTTGCGGGCTTGGAGGGCTTCACAAGAAGAAATCACACCGGAGGGATCACGTGAGCACTCAAACTGACGTTCAAGACGCGCCACAGCCAGCATTGCCGCCGGGAGACTTCCTGGGGCATCCCAAGGCCCTGTGGCAGCTGTTCAACATCGAACTTTGGGAGAGATTTGCCTACTACGGCATGCGAGCCGTTCTGGCAATCTATATTGCAGATGCATTTTTCGACCATCTTGGGGAGGCTGAAGCCAACCAGCAGTCTGGTCTGATTTACGGTGGTTACACCGCCCTGGTCTATGCGACCGGCATCCTCGGAGGCTATGTGGCGGACAAGGTGCTGGGTTACCAGCGATCGATCCTGCTGGGCGCCATCATTATGGCATCAGGCCTGTTCGTATTGCTGATTGAAGATTTCACCTGGTTCCTGCTGGGCCTGGCGCTGATCGTTGCCGGTAATGGCCTGTTCAAGCCAAACATTTCTGTGATGATCGGCAAGCTTTATGCCCCGGGCGATGCCCGCCGGGATTCCGGGTTCACCATTTTCTATATGGGCATCAACCTGGGTGCATTCCTGGCACCTATGGTGACCTCGACCTGGATCGGCGTGAACTATGGCATGAAATACGGCTTCCTGGCCGCGGGAATCGGCATGATCCTGTCTACGCTGTTCCTGGAGTTTGCCAAGAAATCCCTGGGCCATGTGGGCTTGCCTGACGAAGGCAAGGACGGCTGGGGTCGGTTCTTCGCCGTTGGCCTGGGTGGCCTGGGCTTGGCAGTGGTGGTTTATTTCCTGCTCAGAGCCAGCACCGTGCTTGGCTTCGTAATGGTTGGAAGCATGCTCTTCATGGCGGTGTACCTGATTCGATCGGGCATCCAAAAAGGTAAAGTGCAATTGCAGCGTTATATCGCCATGCTGCTCTTGTTCCTGGCCAACACCTGTTTCTGGGCGCTGTTCGAGCAGGCAGGTAGCTCATTGAACGTATTTGCCCGTGAATTCACCACCCCGATGGATCTCGGTGGCGTTCTGAGTTGGTCGGCGGCTGAATGGCGTGATGGTGGTTTTGCCATCTTCCAGTCACTGAATCCACTGTACATTCTTTTATTCGCGCCGGTTTTTGCGGCGGCCTGGCCCAAATTGGAAAACATGGGCATGAATCCCTCGACTCCGCGTAAGTTTGCGCTGGCGCTGTTCCAGGTCGCGGCCGGTTTCTACCTGCTCGTATTCGCGGTCAGCAACATGCAAGATGCCGCAGGCCTGGTGCCCTGGATATTCCTGGCGCTGTGTTACCTGCTGCACACCACCGGCGAGTTGTGCCTGTCACCAATTGGCCTTTCCATGGTGACCAAGCTCGCCGATGAGCATGAAACCGGTATTGCCATGGGCGGCTGGTTCATGTCGATCGCCATGGCCCAGTACGTGGGTGGCATTATTGCTTACCTGGCGGCCGGCGGTGGTGGCCACGCAGCAGCTAATGGCCTGAGCATCACACAATACTCCAGCACCTTCATGCAGTTGGTGTACCTGGGAGTGGCATTTGGCGTGGTTTACTTCATCGCAGCGCCATTCATCAACAAGCTGATGCACGGCGTGAAGTAGGTCTTGCGGCACGTAGCGCCCCGGTTTCAGCCGGGGCGCTCGGTGGCCTCAAAGGGCGTGACGACGCGCCAGTGTTTCCACCAGATCTCCAAGGCCGGTGCCGCGATTACGCAGCAGCACCAACAGGTGGAACATGAGATCCGCCGCTTCGTTCAGAAGTTCGTCGTGATCGCCCGTCGTGGCAGCCAGCGATACCTCCACGGCCTCCTCTCCCACCTTTTGAGCAATTCGCTTCGTACCCGCTTCCAGCAATCTTGTGGTGTAACTCTCATCAGGGCGATGCTTGTCCCGCTGCTCTATGACCCGCTCAAGCTGGCCGAGAAAAGCGAGCCCATAGGCGGCGGGCTCATCTGAGTCGAAGCAGGTGTCGTTGCCGAGGTGGCATACCGGGCCAGCAGGTCGGGCCAGCACCAGCAATGCATCTCCGTCGCAGTCCGCGATGACGTCCACCAGTTCCAGGAAATTCCCGGAAGTCTCACCCTTGGTCCACAAGCTCGATCGGCTGCGGCTCCAGAAGGTGACCTGCCCGCGTTCAAGCGTGGTTTCCAGGGCTTCCTGATTCATGAACGCCTGCATCAACAGCCGCCCGTCAAATGCATCTTGCACGATGGCTGGCATCAAGCCGTCCATTTTGGCCCAGGCCAATTCCTCTACCTTTAGCATGGTCGAACTCCTATTTCCCGGTCCCTCAAATATGTTTTCAGTTCGGGTATTCTGATCTGGCCGCTGTGAAACACGGTGGCTGCAAGGGCGCCGTCGACGTCCGCATCCCGAAACACGTCTCGAAAATGATTCATGGCGCCGGCGCCGCCAGAGGCAATCAGCGGCAATGACGTGATGCGCCGGGCCGCCAGCAACTGATTAATGTCATAGCCCTCTCTTGTCCCGTCAAAGGACATGCAGTTCAGAACAATCTCGCCGGCGCCGCGATCGGTGACTTCGCGGATCCATTCCAGGCTGGCCCGGCCCGGCGCCTGCATGGCGTCCGGTGTGCCGGTGTGCGAACGAACCGTATATCTTCCGGCTTCGGCGATGGAGTCGATACCGATGACGACGCATTGGCTGCCAAAGGCGCGCACCAGCGCATTGATCAGGTCCGGGTTCTCGAGTGCCGGCGTGTTGACGGATATCTTGTCTGCGCCCTGGGAAAGCACCAACTCTGCATCCTCGACGCTTCGGATGCCCCCGGCAACGCAAAATGGTATGTCGATCGACTCGGACACGCGGCGCACCCAGTCGACGTCAACCCGCCGTCCCTCCGGGCTTGCCGTGATGTCGTAAAAAACCAGCTCATCTGCGCCTTCATCGCGGTATCGGCTCGCCAGCTCGATGATGCCGCCCATCACGCGATGGTCGCGGAAGCGAATGCCCTTCACCACCTGTCCGTCGCGCACGTCGAGACAGGGTATGAGCCTTGGTGCTACGGTCGAAAGGCTCATTCCAACACCGCCAGGGCCTGCTCAACATCGAAGACGCCATCAAGCAGCGCTTTTCCTGTGATGACACCGGCGGCGCCAGTGGGCTTCAGGTCTCTCAGGTCATTGAGACTGCTGACTCCGCCTGACGCCTGCAGTTGGATTTCAGGAAACTGCCGGGTCAATTGGCGGTACAGCGCAATATTCGGCCCGTTCATGTCTCCATCCCTTGATATGTCAGTGCACAGTACGTGCCTGACACCGCCGGGAACCAGCATGCCCAGCAGAGTCATGAGGTCGATTTTCGCTGAATCCGTCCATCCGCGCACCCGTGGCCACAGTTGTCCCTCGGCGTCCTGATGCACGTCCAGCGCCGCGACGAGGCGCTCTGGGCCGAAGTGCCGTGTCCAGCGCAGGAAACGTTCGGGCTCAAGTGCGCATACGCTGCCCACCACCACGCGTTGGGCGCCTGCATTCAGCCGTTTTTCAATGTCGGTGGCGTCTCTGACCCCACCACCCGTCTGTACATGTTGCGGGGCCACGCCGAGCACGTCGAACAGGGCCTGTGTGTCGGAATGGGTCCCGTCGCGCGAAGCCGCGAGGTCGACAATATGCAACCAGTCGGCTCCACTCGCAGCGTATGCTCGGGACAGCTCCGCAGCCGTCGTATCGTAATAGGTGACCTGGTTAAAATCACCGCGGCGCAGGCGCACACAGCGCCCGTCCAGCAGGTCGATTGCAGGAATCAATTGCATGGCAGCGACAGAAAGTTTTCCAGTAGCCGGGCGCCGGCCCCGGCAGAGCGTTCCGGATGAAACTGAGCCCCGCGAAAGTTCGCCTGCTGGACGATTGCAGTGAAGGCGTGCCCATGTTGTGACTGCGCCAGGGTCCAAGAGCCCACTGGTGCAGCATAGGAATGAACAAAATAGAACCAGCTCAGATCCAGGCCATCCACCAGGGGGTCTTCCCGGGACACCTGAACCCGGTTCCAGCCCATGTGGGGAATCCGCAGCCTGTCAATGTCCGGCAATCGATCAACATGGGCATCAATAACGCCCAACAGCGGGGTGTCGGCTTCGCTTGAATGGCGAAACAGCAACTGCATCCCGAGGCAAATGCCGAGAACCGGCTGCTGAAGCTCGGGAATGACGTGGTGCAGTCGATTGCGCCGCAGGCGTTCCATGGCGGCCCCGGCACTTCCCACACCCGGCAGGATCACGCGGTCCGCGCGCCGGATTATCCCGGGGTCGGAAGTGAACACGGCCTCGACGCCCAACCTCGCGAGCGCTTGCATGACCGAGGCGATATTGGCGCCTCCGCTGTCAACGACCGCCAGGCTCATTGTGGCTGACCGGTCATCAGAGCATGCCCTTGGTGCTGGGCAACTCGCTGCCCTGACGCTGCAAGGCAGGCCTGAGCGCACGACCGCAACCTTTGAACAGCGCCTCGACCATGTGGTGGGTATTCTCGCCGCGCACCTCGAGGTGCAAAGCGGCCCTGAGCGATTGGCTGAGTGATTGGAAAAAATGCTGAACCATCTCCGTAGAGAGCGTTCCGACCTGGCCCCTTGGAAAGTCGGCACGAAAAACACAGACTGGCCGGCCCGACAAATCCACGCTCACCTGTGCGACCGACTCGTCCATTGGCAGCACGAATCCATAGCGCCCGATGCCGCGACGCTCGCCAAGTGCCTCGTCCATCGCCTGTCCGAGAGCCAGCGCGCAATCCTCCACCGTGTGGTGCTCGTCAACCTCCAGGTCTCCCAGGCATTCCAGCCGCAGCCGGAACCCGCCATGGCTGGCCAACTGTTCCAGCATGTGATCGAAAAACCCGATGCCGGTTCGTATGTCAGCGCCCTCGTCGTCAAGATCCACCTCCACGCTGATTCGCGTTTCCCGGGTGTGGCGTTCTACGCGGCTCATCCTTGGTTGATCAGCGAGGCGATGCGCAATTTCTGGCCAGCCCATTGAGTCACCCAGCAATAGGCCACCGATCCCCATGTTTTCCGCCAGTTGCAGGTCGGTTTCCCGATCGCCGATCACCCAGGAGTCGTTGAAGTTCAGCTGGCCGCCACGAAGATAGTCCATCAGCATGCCGACGCCCGGTTTGCGGGTGGGTGCGTTGTCTGATTCGAAGTGAGAGTCGATGTGCTCGGCTGCGAATTCGATGCCCTGCGATGCGAACAGCTCCCGCATTTTCTGGTGGGGAATCATGAAATCCTCCTCGGGAAAAGAGGGCGTTCCCCGTCCGTCCTGGTTGCTGACCAACACAAACTCATAGCCGGCATCGCGCAGTTTCAGCAAGGCAGGGATGACGCCGGGGAGCAACTCGAGTTTTTCCAGCGAATCGATTTGCTCATCCGGCGGTTCGACGATCAAGGTGCCGTCGCGATCGACGAAAAGGATTCGGCGCGGCCTCGTGTTCATGAACAAGCTCCTGTGTTTTGGAGGGTATCCATCAGCAGCTGCATTTCTGACTCTGAGCCGATGCTGAAGCGGATGCAGCCGTTGAGCATGGGCTGTCCATCGAAATTTCGAATGCGGATGTTTGCATGATCGCAGCGTGCGACGATGTCGTCAGGGTCATCCACCCGGGCGAGAACAAAATTGGCCTCTCCTGGCCAGACTGCCTGCACCCATCTCTGGTCCTCGAGTATGGAAACCAGCCCCTGTTTTCGTGACATCACGCCCTGGATCATGGCCTGCTGCCTTGGCCGCATCGACGCGTCGGTGACGCGCATCGCGGCGGCAATTGCCGGAGATGCCAGGGGATATGGGGCCATGATACGAGCCAGCAGATCAATGACTTGCGGGTCCGCGATCACGCTGCCGCAGCGCAGGCCGGCACCGGCCCAGGCCTTGGACAGGGTTCTCAACACCACGAGGTTGGGGTGGTCCTGTACCCGGTTGGCCGCAGAGCGCTGTTCGCAGAATTCAATGTAAGCCTCGTCCAGGATGACCAGGGCGCGGTCCCTGCTGCTTTCCAACACCCTGTCCAGGTCGCCCGCTGGCAGACAATCGCCCGTTGGGTTGTTGGGTGAGGTCAGAAAGACCAGTCGCACTCTCGGATCTGTCTCGATCGTACGGCACACCGCGTCGGTATCGATCTCGAAGTTCCGTTCGCTCTTCCTGGGCACCGCCAGCACGACCGCATCCTGAATGCCTGCGGCAATTCGATACATACCGAAACAGGGTGTGCATTCGAGGATGGCGTCTTTGCCTGCCCGGCAAAAGACGCGAACCAGGAGGTCAATGCCTTCATCGCTGCCTCGAGTGATCAGCAGCCGGGACTCCGGTACGCCGTAAAGCGCCGCAAGGCGGGCCCTGAGTTCCGGGGGTTGGGGGGGCGGATACCGATGCAGCGGATACGACTTGTGATCGGGTCCCTCAAGCAGGGTTTCCGGTGCCTCGTTGGCGTTCAGCAGAATGCCTTGGGCAGACATGCTCGAGCGAGCGGAGACATAGGGGCGCATGGATCGGATTTCTGGGCGGGCCAGTGCCGTGATGTCCATCATGGTTTCTCCAGTCGGCGCAGCCTGCAGGCCACGGCCTGTCGGTGGGCCTCCAGGCCCTCAGCTGCAGCCAGTTCCATGGTGGCCGGCCCGGCATTCCGGATGCCCTCCCGGGTGGCTCTCTGCAGGGTCATTCGGCGTTGGAAGTCAGCAACTGAAAGCCCGCTGTAGGCATGGGCATGGCCATAAGTTGGCAGTACGTGGTTGGTGCCCGAGGAATAGTCACCCAGCGATTCGGGTGTCCATGGCCCGATAAATACGGATCCGGCGCTGACGACGTGCTCTGCGAGTGCCTCGGCAGTGGCACCGTTGAGGATCAGGTGCTCCGGGGCGTACTCGTTGCAAATCGCCAGCGCCTCTTGCGCGTTGCGCACCAAGATGAGGCGAGCGTTTTGCAGGGATTGCTCGAGAATCGAGGCGCGCGGCTGGCTGGCCGTCAATTCAGGTAATTGCTCCCGGACTGCATCCAGCAGCGCGGCCGAGTCACTGACCACCAGGGATTGAGAGTCCGGGCCATGCTCTGCCTGTGACAGCAAGTCCCAGCACACGGACTCCGGGTCGGCCGAAGCATCCGCGATAACCATGACCTCGGACGGTCCCGCGGGCATGTCCTGTGCCGCACCCATGGGGTCCGTCGAGACCTGTCTTTTGGCCTCAGTGACGTACGCGTTGCCAGGGCCAAAAATTTTCCTGCAGGCAGGCACGCTTTCAGTCCCGTATGCCATCGCGGCCACTGCCTGGGCGCCACCGACTTTGATGACCTTGCGCACGCCACAATAATAAGCCGCGTACAGCAGAGCGGGATGGACCTCGCCGGAACGATCGGGTGGCGTGCACAGCACCACATCCGGGCACTCCGCCAGCCGCGCCGGAATTGCGAGCATCAGGACGGTGGAGATCAGCGGCGCGCTGCCCCCGGGGATGTAGAGCCCGACGCGCTGAATGGGTACTTGGCGAGCCTCGCAGACGAGGCCCGGGGCAGTCTCGACCGAGATCGGTGCGCTTTGCCCGGCAGCATGGAAAGACTCGATTCGCCCAGCGGCTTCCCTGATTGCCGCACCCAGTTCGGCAGATATCCGGCTTTCCGCGTCTTGCAGCGCTCCGACGCTCACGCTGAGCCCGTCCAGGGAACAGCCATCGAACGTCAGTGTAAGCTCGCGCAGCGCATCATCGCCGCCTTCGCGAACGCGACGGATCAAGTCTGCGACGACATCCCTGATGGGTGCCTGCCCCATCGCCGGGCGCGCCAGGCTGCTTTGGCGGGATGCGAGATCCAGTGTGTTCCAGTTGATGATATTCATTGATCTGGCGCCTCAAGCGAGCATCTTCTCAACGGGCAATACCAGGATGGCTGAAGCACCGGCCGCTTTCAGGGCTTCCAGGTGTTCCCAAAACACACCTTCCCGGCACACCACGTGAACCGCCACACGGTCGGGGGTGCCCTCCAGGTTCATCAGTGTGGGGTGTTCTGCACCGGGAAGAATCTGCGTGATCCTGTCCAGGGCCTCCCGGGGGGCGTGCAGCATCACGTACTTACTTTCCTGTGCCTGTAATACACCGTCAAGCCGCGCCAGCAAACGTTCAAGTAAAGCCTGTTTTTCATCGGGCAGCGCATTTTCGGATCCATACAGGGCTGCCGTGCTCTCCAGCAGGACTTCCAACTCCCTCAAGTGGTTCGCGCGAAGCGTGGTGCCCGTTGAGACGAGATCAGCGATGGCATCCGCCGTGCCCAATCCCGGCGCGATCTCGACAGAGCCGGACAGTTCAACGATTTTCGCCGTGACGCCCTGTTCCGCCAGCAGGGCCCGCGTCAAAGCCGGGTAGGTGGTTGCAATCCGCAGACCATCCAGTTCGGCTGCAACGGAATAGGTGGCATCTTCGGGTACGGCCAGGGACAGGCGGCAGTGGCCAAAGTCGAGTTTCCGCAGAGGCTGGAGGCCGGTCCCACCATTGCGGCCCAGCATCACCTCGCTGGCCACATTCTCCCCGACAATGCCGAGTTCACATACACCGCTCATCAGCATCCGGGGAATGTCATCGTCTCTGACCAGCAGGAGGTCAACGGGAAAGTCCTTGCCGTACCAAAAGAGTTTGTCTTTGCTTCGCGCAAAGCGAAGGCCGCAATTCTGCAGAAGTGCCAGTGACTTTTCTGACAGGCGACCCGACTTCTGTATGGCAACTCGAATTCTGCTCATGGTCATGTCCTTTTCAACCGGGCCATTGCGGTTTCATAGCCGCCCTCACCCTGGCCTTTGAATCGAGCCACGCGCCCGATCGTTGTGACGCTGACGCCGGTCATGTCGCTGATTTCGCGGTAAGAGTGCCCCTCTTCCAGCAGACAGGCTGCCCACCACCGATCGACCATGGCCTCCACCTCGGCGGGCGTGCAAAGGTCCAGTAGAAACGCCCTGACCTCGGCCGGTTGATCCAGGGTCAGGAATGCCTGGTACAAGGATTGCGCAGCGGTCTTAAGCGCCTGCTGCTGGCTTTCGCTATGGTGTTTCATGGTGTATCAATGTACTAATGTGTTAACACGTTAATACATTCTATCCCGGGCAGGGCCTCATCGCAACCCCCGTTGCCGTGGGTTTGGCGGATGGCGTTAAGGCTCAGCCGGGCTTGGTGAATTTCAGAGTCATCCGGTTCGACTCGCCGATGGCTTCCATTTGCTCCCGAAGTTCCGGGTTCTCCCTGCTGGTCGCCATTGTGGGCGGCAATCGCCAGACGCTATCAGATTCGCCGGGAACGTCTTCGGCGTTGAAGTTGATATCGCTGATACCTGACAGCATGAATCCCGCGGCTTCGAATTGTTCGATAACGTAACTCATTTTCAGGTAGCCGCGGCTTCCGCTTGCCCACTCGTCACTGGCCCCATCTGGCGCCATGTGCTGCACGACGCCGACCATCCCACCGGGTTTGAGAACGGCCCAGGCATCAGAGATTGCAGTGGCGAGGTAGCCGCCCTGGTCTTCGAATCTCGCGAGGTTGTGCATCGCACGGATGAACAACACCCTGTCTGCTGTGCCCTGCATGGGTTCAGGTAAGGCGCCCATTTGGAAGGCGTCAACCCGCGCTGAATTTTCGATTCCCCACTCGCGCGCCTGCGTCGTCCAGGTGTCTACCCAGGTCTGCTTGGCGAGTAGCTGCTCTTCAGAGAAAAATCCGAACAGCTTGAACATTTCCGGCGCGTAATCGACGCCAATCAACCGCCCTTGCGGTCCCAGGTAAGCCATCAGTATCTTGCTGTACCAACCGCCCCCCGGTAGCGCTTCAACGACGGTCATTCCGGGCTGCACCTCGAAAAAAGTCAGGGTCTCATAAGGGTGGCGATGCGCAAAACGCTGCTGTACCTTTTCCGGTTGTTGATCCAGGACTGCAGTCAGCGCATCGTTTTCCTGCGCTCCGGCTGAGTCAAGGGCAATGAGGGGCAAGACAGACAAAATAATGAGGCGGTGTATCAACGAGGTCACGATCGCGTATCCTGATTCAAAATGGAACCTGAATTATAACCCGAGCCTGCAAGGCATCGCGCTGCAATTCGAGCCGTCATGGGCATTTATTTCACACCCGTGTTTAAACGTTTAGCGATTCAACAGGCATCAAAGTAATTTAAACCATGCAATTTGGTGTAGAAATGGAAAAACAGTTAAAAACGCATGCCTTTGTTGCGCTGGTGTCCGGATTATTGTGCGTTCCGGTTCATTCTGACGAGGTAGAGACCCTGGAGTGGTCATTCGTATTGGAAGAAAACGGCCGCGTCAGTCTGGAAAACGTATCTGGGGACGTCACCATTCTGGGCGTGGATGGTCGTAACGTCGAAATCAAGGCCGTCAAGCGAGCCGACAGCGCGTCGGGATTGGAGGGCCTGGAAATTGTCATCGATTCAAAGAAGGACATGATTCGCATTGAAACCGAGCATCCGGACAGCGGCTTGTCCGGGCTGCTGTGGTGGAACAAATCAGAGGACGGGCAGGTGGATTACACCCTGCGTGTGCCCAGGGATTCGAACCTGGACGCCATCTCTTCAGTGAATGGCTCTATCCGAATTGCCCAGGTTGGGGGCACCGTTATAGCAAAGACAGTCAACGGTGGAATAGAGGCCTCCGAGATTGTATCCGATGCGCGATTGGAGACGGTCAATGGCTCCGTGAAGGCCCGGTTTTCGCAGTTTGATGGCAACCAGAAGGCCAAAATCGAGAGCGTTAACGGCAGGCTCAGCGTCATGTTGCCCGGGGATGCTGACTGCACGGTGGAGGCCGAGACCATCAACGGATCGATCAATGGCTCGGATTTTGATCTGGCAGCGGAACAAGGATTCGTTGGACATGACCTGTCCGGCGTGATTGGCTCCGGTAGCGCACGCTTGTCGTTGGACACGGTGAATGGCGGGATCAAGCTTCTGAAAGACTAAGGCTTGTTGCACCCATCTATTGACGTTTACTGAAATCAAGTGAATGTTTTCATTTGTTTTTATTTGAGATATATTACATAATATATCACTAGCAACAGGAGTGAGCCCGGTGAATTGGCGTGGAGTATACCCAGCGTTAACGACCAAGTTCCGGCCTGATTTCAGCCTCGATTTTGAGGCCATGTCCAAACACCTTGAATTCCAACTGGATGCGGGTGTGCATGGGGCCATTATCCTCGGTTCGCTCGGTGAAAACTCGACCCTGGACATGGGGGAAAAGCTCGCCATGTTGCGGTTCTTCCGCGAGGCTATTGGCGGCCGGGTGCCACTGGTGGTTTGTATTGCTGAGTCCGGAACCCGGGAAGCAATGGAACTGCTCGATAAAGCGACGGGTGAGGGCGCTGATGGCTTCATGGTGTTGCCACCCATGCGTTATGCCAGTGATCGGCGTGAGACACTCACGTACCTGAGAACCATTGGCGAAGCATCAAAGCGCCCGATCATGCTCTATAACAATCCCATTGCGTATGGAACGGATCTGGAGCCGCAGGATTTCATGGATCTGGCTGACGTCCAGGCATTCGAAGCAATCAAGGAGTCCTCATCAGACACCCGCAGGATGGGGGACATCCGCAGGCTGACGGGAGATCGTTATGCCCTGTTCTGCGGGGTCGACGACCTGGCGCTTGAAAGTTTCCTGATGGGTGCTCAGGGGTGGGTTTCAGGCCTTGTGGTGGCTTTCCCCCACGAGGCTGTCGCTTTATACGAGGCGGCGTCGTCGGGGCAGTGGGCGAAAGCTCAGGAATTGTACGACTGGTTCCTGCCGCTGCTGCATCTCGACGTGGGCGCTAAATTTGTGCAGCAAATCAAACTGGTGGAATCCCTGCACGGAGTGGGTAGCGCCACGGTGAGACCGCCGAGACTCGAGCTGTCCGCTACCGAGGCGGAATACGTCGAGTCCGTATACAAAGAGGCCTTGCAGTCACGGCCCTGAGCGTCATGCCTCAACAACCCGTCACCAGGTCGTCCCTCGCAGACCAGGCATACTCGGCGCTTGAACATCGCCTCGTGACTTTACGATTGCAACCCGGCTCATTGTGGCAGGAAAAAGATTTTGTCAGCCTGCTGGGTATCGGACGAACGCCGGTAAGAGAGGCCGTGCAGCGTCTGTCACAGGAAGGGCTGCTCAGGGTGCTCCCGCGCAAGGGTGTGCAGGTCACCCCGCTGCAATCGGTCGATATTCGCAACGCGCTGGAGACCCAGCGTGTGCTTGAGCGTCTCGTCGTGGTGAAAGCGGCGGAGCGGGCGGACCCGCCGCAGCGGACCCTGCTGACCCGGCTGGCCGGGGCATTGGCCGAAATCGACGATGATTTCGAGGCCCTTTTTGCACTCGACGGTCAGCTTAAAAACACCTTGGCAGAGGCGGCTGACAACCCTTTTCTTACCCGCGCGCTGCAACCGGTGCGGGGGCATTCACGGCGTTTATGGTTTCATTTTCGCGCCCGGCTGTCCGTGCACGACAGCGCGCGTATGCACGCCCATCTGGCAGATGCTGCGGGATCGGCCGATAGTGCTGGCGCCATCAGGGCTTTGAATGGGATCATAGATCGCATGCAGAAGCTGTTGAAACTACTGGAAGAAGCACAATGAGCTCGCAACAACAGCATTGCGTGGTGATTGGCGCGGGAATGGTCGGCTCCAGTTGCGCCTGGTCGTTGCGCCGCGCGGGTTTTGCAGTGACTCTGATGGACTACCAGGAGCCTGGAAAGTCCACCAGTTTTGGTAACTGCGGTTGCATTTCGCCCAACCAGATACTGCCCTTCTCCTATCCTGGAATCTGGCGCGAATTGCCCTCCTGGCTGTTCAATCGGCTTGGCCCCCTGTTCATACGTTGGCGTTATCTCCCGGAACTGGCGCCCTGGTTCTGGCAATTCTGGAGGTCTTCAAATTGGGCGAAGGTACAGCAGATCGCGGCCGCGCAGGCGCCACTGATGCGCAGGGTCATCGAAGATTTCGATCACCTGGTGTCCAGCATTGGCGCGAGCGACCTGGTGCGTGCCGAGGGAATGATCAATGTGTACGACACCATGGAAGAATTCCGGCAAGCGAAATGGCGATATGAGCTCATGGATGAGCATGGGTTCGAGTGGGACATACTGGCGCCTGCTGAGCTGAAGATCATGGCACCTGAACTGCGGCTGGACTCGGGCATGGCACTGTTCTATCCGCAGTGGTGGCACAGCGTGGACCCCGGCGCCCTGTCAGCGCGCGTGGCGCAGGCGGGGTTTGCTGAGGGTGTGTCCTGGATGCAAGACAAGGTGTCTTCGGTCGAGGCGAACGATAAACGGGTCAAGGTGGTGACCGAGTCAGGCGCCCACGTTCGCGCGGATCAGCTCGTCGTGGCCGCGGGCGCCTGGTCCACTCGACTGGCAAAGCAGTTGGAGCATCGATCGGTGCCGATGACGCCCAAACGGGGATACCATGCCCACATCGCTGACCCTGGCCTGTCGCTTCGCTACCCCGTTACCTCAAGTTCCCGATTTTTCGTCATGACCCCAATGGCCGATGGTATCCGCATCGCGGGCACCGCCGAGTTCGCATCTCTGGATGCGGCGCCGGACTATCGCCGTGCCCAGGTCTTGCTGGAGCACGGTCGGCACTACCTGCCCAATCTCCAGACTTCCGGGGTTAGCGAATGGATGGGCCAGAGACCCATGATGGCGGACTCTCTGCCCGTGATAGGCAGGTCGCCGCGAAACCCCAGGGTGCTCTACGCCTTCGGACATGGCCACTACGGCCTGACTCAGGGCCCGAGCACGGGACAGATCATCGCACAGCTCGCCCAGCGGGTCGCACCCGGGATCGACCTGGAGCCGTATCGATATGACCGATTCTGATCCGGCGCGCCCCGTTCGCAGCACGTTCCAGTGCATTGATGCCCACACCTGTGGCAACCCAGTCAGGGTGGTCGTGAATGGTGTGCCTGAGCTGAGGGGCACATCGATGCTCGATAAGCGCAGTCATTTCCTTAAGAACTACGACTGGATTCGAACCTCGCTGATGTACGAGCCCCGTGGTCACGCCATGATGTCGGGCAGTATGCTCTATCCAAGCTCCCGGGCTGATTGCGAACTGGGAATACTTTTTATCGAAACGTCGGGCTGCCTGCCCATGTGTGGGCACGGATTGATTGGCACCGTCACCGTGGCCATAGAGCGAGGGCTCGTCCAGCCGCGCCAGGCGGGTCTGCTGCACGTCGAGACCCCGGCGGGTCCGGTGCGCGTTGAGTACCGGCAGCAGGGTACGCGTGTGCAGTCTGTTCGCCTGACCAACGTGCCCGCGTTCCTGTACGCAGCCGGGCTTGAAGTGGACTGCCCGGAATTGGGCGGGCCTTTGCGGGTGGACGTGGCTTACGGCGGTAATTTTTATGCCATTGTTGAACCCCAGGCCCACTACGGCGACCTGTCCGATCTCAGCGCGGCCGATATTCTCAGGATCAGCCCCCTGTTGCGTGAGCGATTGAACAAGGCGTATCTGTTTGTGCATCCGGAGGATGAGCGCATCTCAGGCCTGAGTCATTTGCTGTGGTCGGGAAGGGCTCGCGACACGAGGGCCCATGCGCGCAACGCGGTGTTTTACGGCGACCAGGCCATTGACCGTTCACCGTGTGGCACCGGGACATCCGCTCGAATGGCGCAGTTGGCGGCGCGTGGTGATCTTGTGCCCGGGGATGAATTTGTCCACGAGAGCATCATCGGAAGCGTGTTCACCGGACGGGTGGAGCGGCGTGAGACGGTGGGCGATTTCGATGCAATCGTCCCGAGTATTGAAGGGTGGGCACGGATTTACGGCGAGAATTGCATTAGCGTAGATCCGGAAGATGATCCTTATTGGCGAGGGTTCCTGGTGGAATGATGCGACTGCTTGACGCCAAAACCATCCACGAGTTGATGCCCATGCGCGCAGCGATCGACGTGCTTCGCCCTGCCTTTGAAATGATCAGCCAACGCCAGGGCGTGGTCACCGAGCGCCAGGTGATGCCGCTTGAGGGAGGCACCGGACTGGTCATGGGTGCCGCTCGCGAAGGTGTCGGAATCGCATGCAAGCTGGTGGCCGTCATGCCGGGAAACACCAAACTGAGTCTGCCCGGAACCGTGGGATTGGTGGCCCTGCTGGATGACCAGACCGGTATGCCGCTCACCGTCATGGACGGCACGGTGCTGACGGCATTGAGGACGGCGGCACTGAATGGCTGCGCGATCGAAGTGCTAGCAAGGGAATCTGCATCAACTGGCCTGCTCGTGGGTTGCGGTGCGCAAGCCACTGCGCAGGCACTCGCCATGATGGCGGTGCGGGCGTTCCGGGAATTCCGGGTGCTCGGGCGCGACCCTGAACGCGCCTCGCGCTTTGCGAAATCCCTGGAACAAACACTGGGAATGCGCGTCAAGCTGGAGACGGATCCGGATGAGGCCGTGCGCGGCGTTGATGTCATCACGGCTGTCACCAACAGCGCTTCGCCGGTGGTGTCGGGAGCGCTTGTCCCCCCGGGTTGCCACGTCAGCGGCATGGGCAGTTTCCGGCCCGAGATGCAGGAACTGGATCGGGGCCTTGTCGCTGGTTCGGCGGTCTTCGTGGAATCTCGGGAAGTGGCGCAACTTGAGGCCGGTGATCTGATCATCGCCCAGCAGTCCGGCATGACGCGACCTGAGCAATGGACCGAGTTGGGCGAGGTGTTTTCAGGCGATCGCCCGGGTCGTCGGGACGAAGGGCAGATTACATTCTTCAAATCCGTCGGACACCCGGTATTTGACCTTGTCATGGCGCGTGCCCTGTACAATGCCGCAGAGCATGAAAATGCGGGCCTGAAATGGCAGGCCTGACGCACCACTTTGCCAGATCAGTTCGCCGGCAGGAGAGGCTTTACCAATGATCCGAACCGCAATCTGCATCATGCTTTCAGGGGCTATGACACAGGTCTCCGCGGCTGAGGACAGCGCAGCATTCCAGGCGCTCCATGAGAAAGACTGGGCCTTCAGACTTGCAGAATTTCCTGAATTGGCCAGCGCCGTGGGCGATGAATCGCAGGCGCATCGCTTGGGGCGCGTTGCGCCAGAAGATCAGCAGCGGCGGTATCAATTCCGGCAACAGGTGATGGCCGAACTGCAAGATATTTCCTGTGAGCGGCTCTCGCATGCAGAGTGCATCAACTATCGGATTTTTTTCAGGCAGATTCGCCAGGCGATCGAGGACCACGAGAATCAGGCTCAGCTCATCCCCTTCAACAGCGATTGGGGTTTCTACATGTCGCTGGCTCGCCTCCCCAAAGAGTCTGAATTCAGCCGCCGGGACAATTATGAGGCTTACCTGTCGCGCATCGAGGAGTTGCCGGCGGTGATGGACGAATACATCGGCCTGATGCGGGAGGGCCTGCGGATCGGAATGACCCAGCCCCGAGTCGTCCTGGAAGGCAGGGACCAACCCATCCGGGCCCAAATCGTCGCCGAGGTGGAAGAGAGCGTATTTTATGAGCCGTTCCTGAGCCAGCCCGAGGGCATGGAGTCTGCACAGTGGGAGGCACTTCAACTGCGCGCGCACAGCGCGGTCATGCAAGGGGTTGTTCCCGCTTACACTCGCCTGCTGGACTTTTTTCATTCGCATTACCTGCCCGGAGCACGGGAGACGCTTGGCGCGAGCCAGCTGCCCGACGGGGCCCGTTATTACCAATCACAGATTCGCTGGTACGCCACCGTCGACATGAGCGCAGCACAAATACATGCCATTGGGCTTGCGGAGGTCCAACGAATTCGCAGCGAAATGCAGGATATTATTGACAAGGTCGGATTTGAGGGGGATTTTTCGGCGTTCATCGAATTTTTGCGCACTGATCCGCAGTTTTATGCCACCTCGGCACATCAATTGTTGGCAGAGGCGTCCTATTTTGCCAAGAAAGCAGACGGCCGCTTGCCACAGCTGTTCAACCGTCTGCCCCGACAGCCCTATGGGGTTGCACCCGTGCCGGAGGACATCGCTCCGTTCTATACCGCAGGTCGATATGTTGGCGCGCCGCTCGAGGCGTCCAGGGGCGGATATTATTGGGTCAACACCTATGATCTTCGCAGCCGCCCGCTTTATGCCCTGCCTGCCTTGACGCTGCACGAGGCGGCCCCCGGTCATCACCTGCAGGGCGCGCTGGCGTTGGAACAGGATGACCAGCCAGCCTTTCGACGCAATGATTACATATCGGCCTATGGTGAGGGCTGGGCGCTGTACGCAGAACACCTGGGTGTTGAACTGGAAATTTACGAGACGCCGTACCAGCATTTTGGGCGGCTCACCTACGAGATGTGGCGTGCCTGCCGGCTGGTGATCGATACCGGTATCCATGCGATGGGCTGGGGCCGGCAACAGGCGAGGGATTACCTGGCCGCCAATACGGCGCTTTCCATTCATGAGATCGCGACCGAGATCGATCGCTATATCTCATGGCCGGCACAGGCCTTGAGTTACAAGCTGGGCGAGTACACGATTCGTCAATTGCGCTCGGCTGCGGAGGCCCGGTTGGCTGAGGGGTTTGATGTACGGGAGTTTCACGATTTCATCCTTGCCCTGGGGTCCGTGCCGCTGGATATTCTTCAGGACGAGGTGGGCCGCTGGACCGAGGAACAGCGGCAGATTATGAACGAGCAATAGGGAGCCATTGTGATGAGAATTCTGTTTATCAGCTTGTTGGCCGCCGCGGCAGTCGCGCGGGCAGCCACGCCTGCGCCGGAGGGCGCCGAGGTCTATTTTATTTCCCCCTCCGATGGCGCTGAGGTCAGCAGTCCCGTTTCGGTTCGGTTTGGTCTTCGGAACATGGGTGTCAGCCCGGCGGGCCATGCTGCCCCCAATACCGGGCATCACCATCTGCTGCTCGATCTCCAGGAGTTGCCGTCGCTGCAGATGCCCTTACCCATGTCAGAGCAGGTCGTGCATTTTGGTGGAGGTCAGACAGAGGCGCTGATCGAGCTTCCGCCCGGCACGCACACCCTGCAGTTGTTGCTTGGCGATCATGCCCACCAGCCCCATGAGCCGCCAGTGCTGTCGGAGCGAATCACCATCACGGTGCGTTGAATCAGGCCGGCAGGCGAAAGAACCGCTCCGCGTTAACAGTGGTCTGTGCGGCAAGTGCTTCGGGGTGCTCGCCACGGCAGGCTGCCAGCGTGCCGAGAATCCAAGGCAGCCAGCAGGGCTCATTACGATGGCTCTTCACGCGAGGGCGCATATTACGGGGTTTCAGATAGGGGGCGTCCGTCTCGATCATCAGCCGGTCATTCGGAATATCGCGGAGATAGTCCTTCATGTGCGTCCCGCGCCGCTCATCACAGATCCAACCCGTGATGCCGATGTAGCAGTCCAGGTCAAGATAGGCGTGCAG
Source organism: Candidatus Nitrosopumilus sp. (assembly GCA_964225175.1). Lineage (GTDB taxonomy): Bacteria > Pseudomonadota > Gammaproteobacteria > Xanthomonadales > SZUA-36 > WTJD01. The sequence goes on from CAXQNK010000120.1 coordinate 39,431, forward strand.
TTCCCCGCGGGAACCCGTAAAGCAGTGCACCACGGCATCAGACAGACGATCCCGGTAAGTTTTCAGAAGAGCGTGAAAGTCATCATGCGCGTCGCGCAGGTGCAGGAAAATCGGTTTCCCGGTTGCCGCGGCAATCTCCAGCTGGGATTCGAATGCATGATGCTGTGCATCCCGGGGTGAGAAGTCCCGGAAATAGTCCAGACCCGCCTCACCCATGGCGACCACGGATGGTTCTTCGGAAAGCTCGCGCAGCACTTGCTCTGTCTCCGCGTCGTAGTCCGCAGCGTGATGGGGGTGCACGCCCGCTGTCGCGTACAGTCGGCCTGTGTTCGCCATCGCCAGTTCCAGCGCTTTGCGACTTCCACCACGACTTGCACCGGTGACAATCATGCGCGTCACACCGGCAGCGACCGCGCGTTCGACCACGGCTCCCCGATCTCCATCGAAGGAGTCATGCGTCAGGTTGCAACCTATGTCGATGAGGTCCATCGGCGGATCCGGCTCAGCAGGCGAAAGTGCAATTTTACTCCGACCCCCGGGCACAGTCACAATAGTGGCATGAGCGAGCTGCAAATCAATACCCGTTCCTCGCGTTGGCGTGCGCGGTGGCGCTTGATGCGATTCGACCGCCCGATCGGCACCCTGTTGCTTCTCTGGCCGACCTTATGGGCTTTGTGGATCGCAGGTGAGGGATCACCGAGTGTTAGGAATCTCGTGATTTTCGGAATCGGGGTGGTGCTCATGCGGTCTGCCGGTTGCGTCATGAATGACATCGCCGATCGGGATTTTGATCCGCATGTTGCGCGAACCAGGGACCGGCCATTGGCAGCCGGTGACCTGACGCTCAGCGACGCCCTCCTGGTGTTTTTCATACTCATGATTGCCGCATTTGGCCTGGTTCTGCTCACTAATCCCCTGACCATTCAGCTGGCTTTTGTCGGCGCCCTGCTGGCCTCGACTTATCCCTTTTTCAAACGGTTTACACACTGGCCCCAGGTGGTCTTGGGCGTTGCATTCGGCTGGGGTGTTGTTATGGCATTTGCGGCCGAGACTTCGACGGTTCCTGCTGTTGCCTGGGCACTGCTAGCGATCAACACGGTCTGGTCAGTGATCTACGACACGCTTTACGCCATGGTTGACCGGGACGACGATCTCGAAATAGGCATCAAATCAACGGCGATCCTCTTCGCAGAACACGACCTCGCTGCGTTGCGTGCATTGATGATCATTATGCTTCTCGCTCTGATCGCTCTGGGCATCAATCAAGGCTTCACCTGGCCCTGGTTCGCCGCGGTGCTCGTGTGTGGGCTCCAGTTCGCCCGCCAGCAGGTCTGGATCAAGGGCCGAGATCGGGATGCCTGTTTTCGCGCTTTCAAGGATCACAACCGGGTGGGATTGATCCTGTTTCTCGGACTGTGCGCGCATTACCTCTGGACATCGTATGGCTGAGCTGGCTGCAGACACGTCCCGGGTGTTTATTGCCGAGCCCTGCGAGGCAGACGCGATGGATTTCATTTCGGCCATGCGTGACAGCAAGGCTTTGCATCACCCCTGGGTTGTGGCGCCCTGTGATCGTCCGGGATGGAATCGGTACTTGCGTCGGCTGAAACGTGAGAATGAGATGGGCTTCCTCATTCGCAGGGTGTCGGACTCAGCGATCTGCGGCGTTGCAAACCTGAACCTGATCACCTACGAAGCCCTGTGCAGTGCCTATTTGAGTTATTACGCCGTCTCGCAGTTTGCGGGCAAAGGCTACATGAAGGAGGGCGTTTCCCAAGTGGTAAAGTTCGCTTTTGAACAGCTGGGATTGCACCGTCTGGAAGCCAACATACAGCCGGGAAACGAAAACTCGATTCGTTTGGTTGAATCCCTTGGTTTTGAATGCGAGGGTTACTCGCCCCGCTTGCTAATGATCAACGGCAAGTGGCGAGACCACGAGCGCTGGGCCCTTCTGTCGGACGACTGACGGTCTTTACTTGCGAGGCAACTGTCTCAGGTAGGCCACGATGGCGTCAAGGTCCGCCTCGTTCATTTTTGCGTAGTAGCCGTAAGGCATTGGCGGCATCATCGGGCTGCCATCAGGCCTTTGACCCTGGGTGATCATGGCCTTGATTTCCTCGTCCGTTCGATGCTCAAGGCCATTGGGCGTTATGTTGGTTGACACGCTGCTGCCCCACGGGCCCTCGAAAACGAAGCCGCCCGCTCCAAGGCTGTTCTCGATGTCGGGTCCTGTTGGTCCCATCGGCGAATGACATTCCACGCAGTGCCCGAGCGGTCCGGCCAGGTAGGCGCCATAGGCGACCTGGTCTTCCCTGCTCACTGCCGGAACCTCGCCAAGGGGCGGACCGTAACTGGGTGGCAGGGGGACATGATATTGTGATTCGGGCACCGGGTTGTTGATGGCTGGTACCTGGCGTACATAGCTCACGATGGCCGCGACATCTTCATCGGAAAGCTGTCGATAGAATTTGAATGGCATGGGTGGACCGATGATGGAACCATCCGGACGCAAGCCTTCACGAATGGCCACGGTTAATTCTTCTTCAGTCCAGCGGCCAATACCCGTCTCTTTATCAGGCGTGATGTTCGAGCCGTTGGCCGTCCACATTGCGTTCGCCTCAACGGGCGCCATGCCCGCCAATTCCTTGTCGGGAAGGTCGCCATCAGGCCCCTTGGGCGTATGGCAGTTACCGCAGGCCACAATCGATTGAACGAGGTAGGTGCCCCGTTCTAGGGCCGTTTCTGAATGGGCATTTGAAATGCCGAACACCAGCAACAATGGGAAGAAACGCAACTTGAATGTCGTGATGTTCGTACTCATACCCGATATCTCCCCCGCCAGGCGCTGATCATTGTGATGCTCCAGACTAACGTTTGGAGTAATTTTTGCAACCCGTCAGCGGAGTGGAGTTGCAAGAAGGGACGAGCGCTTTCAGGTAGCCTGTCAACTCGGCCGTGCCGCCGAGCGCGAATTCATCACCTTGAAGGACTTCCAAGCGTACCGTTGAACCCGTTGCGGTTTTCGGCCGGGTGCTGCGCGTGCCGGTGGTGATTACTTCCTCCAGCGCGATGTCTCTGGTTTCGTCATCTTCAGCAGATTGTGCGAGTTGTGTGACACCGTCTTCGTCAGCAGGTTGATCCTGAATATCAGTTTGCGCCCAAATCGTTGCAGTCATGGAAAGCGACAGCCCGATTGCGCTGGCAATGGACCAGGAAAGGTCTTGATATCTCGTGGATATAGCCCCGAATTAACTGTGCAAATTGAAATTACTTTTTTGGGTCGATCATTAGAGCGGGTGCGAACATGCCGCATGGGGCATCAATTGTCCAACCGCAACTTTGGGACACGATGCCCCTGGATGCAGAACGAATGTCGAATTTCGCGCGCCGACACGACTGGCCGGCCCGGCTCGTTCCATTCGCTCAGAAATCCGCTGATCAGCTCCGCATTGCTTTGTGCGCGGGTGCCCTCGCGGAGCTCAATATTGTTCTCAAAACCGAGTCGAACATGCCCTCCCGCGTGAGCGGCCGTGAGCAGGACATCCTTTTCCGTTGGGCCAAAACAGCATGCCGCCCAGGAAAATTCTGTCAGCAGTCCGGTGGCGAGAAATGCCTCCAGTTCAGGCAGGCTGCCATTTCTTGAGTTGAGGTAGCTGCCAAGGACCAGTAGGCAGGAGGGTCGCATCAAGCCGAGACTGCCTGATTTTCGAAGCGCGTCGAGATAAATCAGCTCCTCAGGTGAGTAAACGATGTACTGGGCCCAGCATCCCATGTCCGCGACTTCCCTGAAAAAATTCAGGGCGGACTCGGGCTCTGATCGGTCCGGAATGAATTCGCGCAGGGCCAACGAGACCGCCTCGGGCTTCAGATCTTGAACGGTCTTCATCTGCTCGGCGGGTGAGTAGCGCCCTGCTGCCTCAGTGGTGACCTGGATCACGAGGGCATCGCCTACGGCTGACTCGATCGCATCAATCGCTGCCCGATAAGCTCGTGGGGACAAGGTATGTCGCCCGTCGTCGTCGCGCACGTGCAGGTGCAGCACGCTAACGCCCTCACGCGCCAGCGCACCACAGGCCCGGGCCAATTCACTTGGCGTCACCGGCAGGGCGGCATGGTCAGATTTCACTCTGCGGGCACCATTTGGGGCACACATGACCATGAGACCCTGCAGGTCAGGCCTGTGCTGTGCGGGCTTGGAAGTTCTCAAGTCAGCGGTCATTCAGATTCACCTTGCCCAGTGTGCGCTCCAATCGAGTGCACAATTCGCCGATTTCAGATTCGCTGATGATAAACGGCGGAGCCAGCAGAATATGAGCGCCGTGCGTGCCGTCTGCTCCGCTCCCGCCGGGGTAGCAAACGAGCCCACAATCCATCGCTGCGCGATGAATCTGTTTGGGCAGTCCCCAGGAGGCCGGAATCGGAGTTTTCCGGGCCCGGTCACGAACCAGTTCCACGCCGCAAAACAGCCCCCTGCCGCGGACGTCTCCGACATTTGGATGATGTCTGAAGCGATCGCGCAGTTCGTCCCGCAGCAATAGGCCGCGCGCCTCGATCTTGGTCAGCAAATCCTCCTCGTCAATCGTTTCGAGCACGGCGAGGCCGGCGGCGCAGGCTGTTGCGTGGCCAACGAAAGAATGGCCATGCAGGAACCCCCCGGCTTCAAGGGTGTCGTGAATTTCCGGGCACACAATCGTGGCGGCCAAGGCCTGGTAGCCGCCTCCGAGCCCCTTGGCCAGTGTAGTGATATCAGGCACTACGCCATCTTTCTCGAAGGCAAAGAAGCTTCCGGTGCGACCGCATCCGGCCATCACCTCATCGAGAATGAGCAAAATTCCGTGGCGATCACAGACCTCGCGAATGGCCTTGAAATAGCCCGCAACGGGCGGCACGACGCCCAGCGAGGCACCCACTACGGTTTCGGCCATGAAAGCGGCCACCCGATCCGAGCCCACATCGGTCAGGGATTGGTCCAGTTCGGCCGCCAGCCGCGCAACATATTCGCCATCTGATTCCCGATCACGCTGGTCACGGTAGGCATAGCATGGACTGACTTTCGGCCAGGGTTGCAGCAGGGGTTCGTAGGGCACGCGCCGCTTGAAATTTCCACTGGCGGACAGGGCGCCAAGCGTATTGCCGTGATAACTCTGGCGGCGGCTGACAATCACGTGCCGATCGGTTTGCCCGCGGGCATACCAATACTGTCGCGCCAGCTTGATGGCCGTTTCGTTCGCCTCTGAGCCACCTGCAAGAAAGTAGCTGCGCGCCCCGGGCCCGGGCCAGCGCTCAGCCAACCGGCTGGCGAGTCGCTCCTGGGGTTCGTTGGTGAAAAACGCGGTGTGCGCAAAGGCCAGGGAATCCAGTTGTTGCTTAATGGCGCCCAGAACCTTGGGGTGAGAATGTCCCAGGCAGGATATGGCGGCGCCGCCACTGCCGTCGAGATAACGGCGGTCCTGTTCGTCATACAGATAGATTCCAGATCCACGTACAGCCCTTGGGTATTGCGAACCCGGGCTTCGATAAAACACATCACTCATGGGGGCGTTAAGACTCTGTCAGGCGTTCGAGCTATTTTGCCCTGTTCAACCCATCATGGAAATGGCCCCGCATCCCATGGGCGATTTCTGCCGAGGCTCGACGATGATTTATACTCAACGGCCGAGAAAGAGCCGATCCATGGGAACACGTTTCATCACGGGAGCTAACCGGGGCCTGGGCCTCGAATTCGTGCGCCAATACGCCGCGCGGGGCGATGTCGTGCACGCGTGCTGTCGTGTGCCTGATAAGGCAGGTGAACTGCTTGAACTGGCCGGGGACCATGAACAGCTCGTGGTGCATCAGCTGGATGTCTCGGACTTCGATGCCATCGACGCACTAGCGGCCAGCCTGCACGGCGTAGCCATCGACACCTTGATTAACAATGCCGGCGTGTTCGGCCCCAAGCCCCAGGCCCACCAGGATTTTCGACAGTCGCTGGGGCACATTGATTATGAGATCTTCACAGAGATTCTTCGCGTCAACACGCTGGCGCCGGTCAAGTTATCCGAAGCCCTGCTGGAGAATATTGCGGCCGCCAAGGACCGGCAGATCATTGGAATAACCTCGGAGGCGGGGTCTTTCGTTGCGGGCGCACACGGCCTTTTTGCATACAGCACGAGCAAAGCGGCATTGAACCGGGCCATGCTCAATCTTTCCGCCGTGGTGAAGGACAGGAACATCACCGTGATCGTCATCAATCCCGGTTGGGTTAAAACCGAAATGGGCGGCCCGGCCGCAGTACTGGAAGTCGAAGAGGCCATCGCAGCGATGATAGAGCATTTCGATCAGCTGCAACTGTCCGACTCGGGGAAGTTTTTTGATTACGATGGCAGGATCATTCCATGGTGAGCAACACCACCACATTGAATTGAAAGGGGGGCTGGCGAAAACGCCCATGGCCCGGAGGGTGACACGATAATGAGCAAAATAAGCATGAACACAATTTCACGGCGAGGCTTGATACAGGCCATCACCGGCGCGGTGTTGGTGTCTCCACTGGCGAGCTTCAACGCCCTGGCGACTGCAGAGCTCAGCTGGCGAAGGCGCTATGTGGATGGTCCGTTTGGTCAGGTTCACCTCTACCAGGCCATGCCGGCGCGACTGGAAGACATCAGGTATCCGCCCCTTGCGTGTTTTCATCCAACCGCGGTTTCAGGGGATTTTTACCGAGCCTACATGACCCAAATGGCCCGGGACCGCATCGTTTACGCCCTCGACACGCCCGGTTACGGCAAGTCTGATCCGCCGCCGGAGCCCACATCGATTGAACGGCTCGCGGAGTCAACAGCCGCGGCGCTCGAGGCGCTCGGCTATGGCGCGCAGGGCGGTGGGGCCGTGGATGTGATGGGCTATCACACGGGCGTGTTCATTGCCTGTGACCTGGCAGTCCAGCGCCCCGATCTTGTGCGCCGTCTGGTGTTGCCGGGTATTTCCTACTATCCCGAGCCGCTGAGAACGGAGAAATATGCTGAGTATGCCAAGCCCAGCCCCGAGAATGAGGAAGGCGCCTATATCATGAAAGTCTGGGAGTTCTGGGTGGGTCAGCGCTCCGATGGGGTAAGCCTCGAAAGAGGAGCCGAGCATGTTGCGGACATGCTGCAGGCCGGCCCTCGGGCATGGTGGGCCTACCATTCGGTATTTAGCTACGATGCCGATGCCCGTCTCCCCCTGGTCAGGCAGCCTGTGTTAATCCCCAATTCGCACGGCGGCCTGGCAGACAACAGCCGCCAGGCTGCGCAGCTCTTTCCTGATGCGAAGTTGATTGAATTGCCCCATCTCAAGCACGGCATTTTCGACACGGCTGCCGTGGAGCTTGCCGATTTGACTCGGCAATTTCTCGCCCAGGGCTGATACGGAGACCCCGCAATGAAATGTGAACCCCTGTCCATTCTGGGTGCTGAAGTCAGCGGCTTGAATCTCGAGCAACCGCTGGGTGAAGTCGAGAGGCAGTCCATCGTAGATGCCTTGGCGCGATACAACGTGCTGTTTTTCAGGGATCAGTCGCTCACAGGTGAGCAACTGGTCTCGCTGGCCGCCAATTTCGGGCCTGCTTTCGTGCAGCCTGCCTTGTCAGAGAAGTACCAGGACCTGCTGATCATTGAAACCGACGAGAATAAGCCCGCTTATCTCAACACGTTCCACCAGGACATGACGGGACTCCCGGAGCCCCCGGCGATTTTCTTCCTGCACGCCCTGGTGGTTCCTCAGCCTGGTGGCGACACGATCTGGTCCTGTAATCAGGCGGCTTACGATGCCTTGTCGCCGACCATGCAAGCATGGCTCGAGTCGCTCAGCTGTCGGCACAGCCTGCTCCATTACTACGCACCGATTTTCGCCCGTTGGCCACATGGCGCGGAGAAGCACGCCGAATTTGAGCGTGAACATCCGCCGGTGTCGCATCCCATGGTGGTCCGTCACCCCGGCAATGGACGCAAAACCCTGTTCGTCAATCGGTTTTTCACCGAGTGCGTGGAGCATTTGTCCACTGGCGAGAGCCGGGCATTGCTTGAATTCCTGTACCGTCATATCGAGCAGCCCGAGTTTTGCGTGCGCCTGAGATGGCGGGAGCGAACGCTGGCGATCTGGGACAATCGGGCCACCTCGCACTATGCGGTCGCGGATTATTTTCCTCAGCGACGCAAGATGCAGCGCGCTTCAGTGGCTGGAGGGCCATTGTCAGGCGTCTAGGCGTTTCATCAGCCTGAGGCTGCCGCAGCCTCGCGTGCCCGGCAACTGGCGATGAAGGCCCGGCAGATCACGGGGCCAATCAGGAGTACAGGCACGCCCAGTGCGATGGGCAGAACCATCATGGAATACCGGATGCCCTCGGCGGAGGTGAAGACCTGGTCGTTGAACCAGCCGACGGTCGTGGGCCCGACAAATGAACCCAGTAAGCTGGTCACCATGTAATACAGGGCAACTGTCCGCGCTTTCACCCGCGCGGGCGTCATGTTGAGCAGCGCCGTCACGCCGACGGCGGACATCATTGCAAAACCCACCGTATTGAACGCCAGGGTCACCAGCGCCCATTCACCGCTGGTTGCCAGGGATTTCAGGATTTCGGTCGGCACGATCAACGCCATGCCGATCAATGCGATACGGATCGGGGCATCTCGCATGCCGCGCTGCATCAGCCGGTCCGAGTAGTGCCCGGCCAGTAATCCCGATGCTGGCCCAAACACCAGCAAGACGCCTCCGTTAGCGAGTGCATACTCTGCTGCGCTCCAGCCCCAGGCACGCTGGAACAGGGCCGCATGCCAGCCGTGGGTGAACGCAATCATCAGCATGGCGGAGAACAGGCCGAACACCAGCAAGAATCCCCACCATTGAGACCGCATGTAGCCCAGGGTATCGGCAAGGGACACGGGGGCGTCACCGAAGACGGAATCATCCACCATGCGCCGGGGCTCCGGCCAGTTCAGGAACACGAGCGACAGCAACAGGCCGGGGAGCCCCAGCATGACGAACATCAGTTGCCACGCAGCGAGTTCCCCCAACAGGGGCAGAGACACCGCGCTGATTCCGCTTAACCAGGTCAACAGCAGGCCGCCAAGTAATGATGAGAGCCCTGCGCCAAAGGACAGTGAGACGGAATACAGCGCAATCGGTCGGCCCCGCCGATCCGGAGGGAATGAATCGGCGATCATCGACATGGCGCAGGGACTGAGCGTGGATTCGCCGACGCCCACCGTCATGCGGGCCACGAACAGCTGGCCGAAATTTCGCGAAAGGCCGCAGGCCGTCATGGCCGTGGACCAGAGCGCTACGCCGCCAGCAATAATCCAGGTGCGGCTGCGTCGGTCGGCGAGCATGCCCGCAAAAAGTCCCGATACCGCGTACAGGACTCCAAATGCGGGGCCGATCAGCCAACCCATTTCAGTATCGGACAGGCCGAGGTCCTTCTTGATGGGTTCAACCAACAGATAGAGCGCATAGCGGTCTGCGTAGGACAGGATATAGGTTACGGTGAGCAACCCGACCAGCGCCCAGGCGGTGCGCGATTGCGGATAGCCAGCCGGCTCAGCCATGGCCGGAATGCTCCCCGGGTGATGCCAGGGCACTGGTTTGTAATCCTGAAAATTGCTTCATGACTTGCTCTAGATCAAGTTGTCTGCTTAAAGGCGCGTTAGGCTGTTGATTGCAGCTCGCACCACACATAGAGTATGCCGCAAACCAGACGGTGACACCGAGCACCGCGAGAATACTAAGGAAAAAATCGATGGGGAAGTTTAATGAGTGCACCCGCACCCGGGCCGACCAAACGCAGTGAGCGCAGGGTATTCCTGTTCATCACGGTTTTTCTCTTTCCTGCACTGTCTGTCCTGCTGGCGGGCGGCTATGGTTTGATCATCTGGATTTTGCAGATGGTCTTCGGCCCTCCAGGATCCTCCTGAGCGCCGGCCTCGCCCGGCAGGGACGCCGCCATGACAGCTTCCGAATACCATGTCGCCTCGTTCGTCTTGCGGGTCCGTCCGGAGAGGGCGGAGCAGGTCCGGGCAGCGTTGGAACGACTGGCCGGAGCCGAATTACACATCGAAGAGAAGACTACCTGGGTGGTGACGATCGAGGCTGAAGATACCCGCAAGCTGGCAGAGCGTGCCCAGGGCCTTGCTGACCGGGACGGCGTCCTGCAGCTTTCGCCGGTGTACCACGGATTTGACCCGGTCTCTGAAACGGATGCTGAAAAAAACTCCAAAAAGGAAATTGAGAATGGATCTTGAACGCAGGGCGTTTATGAAAGTCAGCGCGGTAGCCGCCGCCGCCGGAGTTGCCGGCGTGACATTGCCAGCGTCGGCCAGCAATGTGCTGACCCGAAGCGACCGTACCGGTCTTAAGTGGGACAAGGCGCCCTGCCGATTTTGCGGCACAGGTTGTTCGGTGAACGTGGCTACGCTGGAGGGTGCGGTGGTCGCCACTCATGGAGACATCAACTCGCCGGTCAACAAGGGCATCAATTGCGTCAAGGGTTATTTCCTTTCAAAAATAATGTACGGGCGCGATCGCCTGCACACACCCATGCTGAGAATGCGTGATGGCCGCTACCACAAGGACGGGGAATTTGCCCCCGTCAGCTGGGACCAGGCGTTCGACATCATGGCTGAGAAATACAAGGCGGCGCTGGCCAGCAAGGGCCCCGGGAGCATTGGCATGTTCGGCTCTGGGCAGTGGACCGTCATGGAGGGTTATGCGGCCAGCAAACTCATGAAGGCGGGTTTCCGATCCAACAATATCGAGCCCAATGCCCGCCACTGCATGGCATCGGCTGTTGGCGGCTTCATGCGGACCTTTGGCATTGATGAGCCGATGGGCTGTTATGACGACATCGAAGCGACGGACGCCTTTGTGCTCTGGGGGTCCAACATGGCCGAGATGCACCCCATCCTGTGGTCGAGGGTGACTGATCGCCGCTTGTCCGCAGCTCACGTCGAGGTGGCCGTGCTGTCCACCTTCGAGAACCGCTGTTTCGACCTGGCGGACAACGACATGGTGTTCACGCCGCAGACGGACCTCGCGATTCTGAACTATATCGCGCACTACATCATCACGACCGGGCGAGTGAACAAGGACTTCGTCAATCGTCACACGAACTTCCGGCGGGGTGCGACGGACATCGGCTATGGGCTGCGTGATGATCACCCGCTGCAACAGCAGGCGGCTAACCCCAACGACGGCAGTTCGCAACCCATGAGCTTTGAGGAATTCGCCGAGTTCGTTGCTGATTATGACGTCGAGAGTGTTTCCGAACTCAGTGGGGTGCCCAAGGAAAAACTGGAGCGACTGGCAGAACTTTATGCCGATCCGGGTCGAAAAGTCGTGTCATTCTGGACCATGGGTTTCAATCAGCATACCCGGGGCGTGTGGTGCAATAACCTGATTTACAACATCCATTTGTTAACGGGCAAGATTGCCACGCCGGGCAACAGTCCCTTTAGCCTGACGGGCCAGCCTTCCGCCTGCGGCACCGCGCGGGAAGTGGGCACATTTGCCCACCGTCTGCCCGCGGACATGGTGGTCAAGAACCCTGAGCACCGCGCGCTGGCGGAGAAGATCTGGCGGCTGCCGAAAGGCACCATTGTCGGCAAGCCTGGGTTTCATGCCGTGCTCCACAACCGAAAGCTTCGCGACGGTGACATGAACGTTTACTGGGTGCAGTGCAACAACAATGTGCAGGCTGCGGCCAATATCAACGAGGAAGTGCTGCCCGGATACCGTAACCCGAACAATTTCATCGTCGTGTCGGATCCTTACCCCACGGTCACAGCCGGCGCTGCGGACCTGATCCTGCCTACGGCCATGTGGGTGGAGAAAGAGGGCGCTTACGGAAATGCCGAGCGCCGCACGCAGGCCTGGTACCAGATGGTCGAGCCCCCCGGCGAAGCACGCTCTGACCTTTGGCAGCTCATGGAGTTCTCGAAGCGATTCACGACCGAAGAGGTGTGGCCGGAAGAACTGCTAAGCGGTGCGCCGCATTATCGCGGTAAGACGCTGTATGAGGTGTTGTTCGCGAACGGCCATGCCAATCGCTTCTCGCTCGAGGAGGTGCCGGAGGATCGTCTCAACCAGGAATCACGTTATTTCGGCCACTATGTTCAAAAAAGCCTGTTCGAGGAATATGCCGAATTTGGTCGGGGCCACGCACACGATCTCGCCCATTATGAGGATTACCATGCCAGCCGCGGTTTGCGCTGGCCGGTGGTTGATGGCAAGGAAACCTTGTGGCGTTACAAGGAGGGGCTGGATCCTTACGCACGTCCGGGCACGGATTGGGACTTTTACGGCAAGCCGGACGGCAGGGCGATCATTTTCGCCCTGCCTTACGAGCCGGCCGCAGAGGCGCCCGACGAAAACTATGATCTCTGGTTGAGCACGGGCAGGGTGCTGGAACACTGGCATTCCGGCTCCATGACCCAGCGCGTGCCCGAACTGCATCGCAGCATGCCCAACGCTCTGATCTACGTTCACCCGGATGACGCACTGAACCGTGGGCTGCGTCGTGGCGATGCGGTCAAGGTGGTCTCCCGCCGCGGCGAGGTTTTGACCCGGGTGGAAACCCGGGGCCGTAACAAGCCACCGCGTGGCCTCGTGTTCATGCCCTGGTTCGATGCCAGCCGGTTGGTGAACAAGATCACCCTGGATGCCACCGATCCGCTCTCGAAACAGACCGATTACAAAAAGTGCGCGGTCAAGCTGGTCAAGGTCTAGGAGGCGATGATGCGAACAATAACTTTTGCGATATGGGCCCTGTGCCTGGCATGCACACCCGTGGCTGCAGAGGACATTATCAGTTTGCGCGACGGGCTCGCGATTTCGGAAGAAGCCGCTCCCGCGTCGATTCCCAGGGTCGATGACACCGACCTTAAACGCGAGCGCAATTACCCGATGCAACCGCCCGTGATTCCCCACGACACCCGGGGCTACGAAGTGAATTTGCAGGTCAATAAGTGCATGTCCTGTCACGCGCGAAAACAGACAGAACAAAGCCAGGCACCGATGATCAGTGTCACCCACTACATGGACCGGGAGGGTAATTTCCTCGCAGAAATTTCACCGCGCCGCTATTTCTGCAATCAATGCCATGTCAACCAGTCAGAAGTTCGCAATGGCTTGGAGAATGATTTTCGGGACATGGCTGAATTGATGCGTCAGGCAGAGGCGAAGCGCTGAAGTGATGACCTATTTCAAGAAAATCTGGTACACCATCCGCCGACCTAGCGTGCATTACAGCATTGGGTTTTTGACCCTTGGCGGATTTGTCGCCGGCATCATTTTCTGGGGTGGCTTCAACACGGCGCTGGAGGTGACCAATACCGAGGAATTCTGCATCAGTTGCCACGAGATGGAGGACAATGTCTACCAGGAACTGCGCGGCACAATTCACTTTTCAAACCGCTCCGGAGTGCGTGCAACCTGTCCGGACTGCCACGTCCCGCATAACTGGACGGATAAGATCGCCCGGAAAACCCAGGCGTCCAAGGAAGTCTGGGGAAAAATCTTCCAGACAATCAACACGCGAGAGAAATTTCTCGCCAAGCGTCGTGAACTGGCAGAGCATGAGTGGGCCAGGTTAAAGGCAAATGATTCACTGGAGTGCCGAAACTGCCATGATTTCGACTACATGGATTTCACAGCGCAGGCACTTCGGGCCAGCCGCGCCCATTCCACCTCACTCGCAAGTGGAGAGAAAACCTGCATCGATTGCCATAAAGGTATCGCGCATCGTCTGCCTGACATGTCGGGCATCGAGGGCTTCTAGAACCGTTTCGCCCAAATTCGCAGCGCTTGGGCCTCAGGTGGTCGGGTGCTTACTCGTTCGGGGCACTGGAATCCCCAGCACCGAGCGTTCCAGGTAATTCATCCGGGTAGTACTTTTCCAGCAAGGCGTGCAGCACGGCAGCGGTTTCCGGGTCGGACTCGCCCGTGACCTTCCACGGCAGGAAATGCATCTGGAATGCGCGCAGCACCTGCGCCGTTTGCAGGTCCGGTTCATTGCTCTGTTCAATTCGGTAACCATAGGCGGCCAGCGCTGCCTGGACCTGCCCGATCGACGGCATGTGGGTTCTGAACTGTTCCCAGTACCTGGCCACGGTGGCATCGTCATACCAGGCGCCATGACCCAGGCGGTGGAGCCGCTGCCACGGAAAACGGGGCCCCGGGTCGATCTTGCGATGCGGCGCGATGTCGGAGTGGCCCACGATGTGGGTGGGCGCCACGCGGACGTGCCGCTTTTTCAGCTCATCGAGCAACTCCACCAACAGCTCGAGCTGGCCGTCGTCAAAGTCGGGATAAAAACACAGGGCCTCATCCGGCCAGTCGCGCTCGGCGTTGATGATCTCGTCTTCGGGTATGTGACAGTAGGTCCGATTCACCAGCTCGATCCCAATCGATACGTTGTTAAGCTGGTTGAGACCCTTCCAGTGACTGTCGCCGGCATGCCAGGCCCGTTCGGTTTCCGGGACCAGCGAGTATACGTTCAGCTCCGTGTCCCGGTAGCTGGGGTCGCCCGGTTCCGGGATCAGGTAATGCGCGCTGACAGGGCGTTGACTGTGCTCAGTGAGCAGGCGGACGGATTCGCCAAAATCGCTGCTGGTATGGTGGACAACGATCACCGCCACGCGGCTGTCCTTGTTGTCTGATTCCAGGGTCACCTGTCTGGGCGTCGCACACCCGCCAAGCAGCATTGCTGCCAGCATGGACAGCCATAGACTGCGTGTTGTCCAGCGTTCACGTGCCTGGGCTGAGTTCAAAGCAGTCGATCTCCCGGTGGATCATGATCAAGGCAGTCTGATGCGAGACGCAAGGCAACCATAAATGAATCATCACCTCACATCCAATGGGGAGCGGCGAAGTTGGGGATTCAGGCATCGCCAGCCAGGACGACTTCATAACCCAGGCGAGGGAAATGCACGTGCAGCGTTCCGAGGGCGTCCGTCTCGCGCGCGACGATGTAGCGCTCGGGGGTCACGGCGGCCAGGCGGGCGGTCACCGGATCGCGCCCATAGTCGGAAGGCGCTATGCGGACATCCCTTTCCAGCAGGCCATGGGGTTCGCTGTGGGGCAGCGCTCGCGGCTCTGATTTGGCCGCTGCCGAGAGGGCGTACTCCCCAGATGACTCCCGCCGCGTTCCGTGACCAGGGGCCAGCATGGCCTCGAACCAGCGCTCGAGGTGGGGATGGTTTTTCGGTACGGAGCGGCCGGTCAGGTCCAGTTTGAATTTAACCGGATGAATGGCAGCAAAGTCCGCATAGGCCGGGGTCTCCCCTTCGAGGAAGGGGCTCTCGGCCAGGGCTGAGTCCAACTCAGCGAAAAAAGACTCGACGACCGCCGCGGCCTGTTTTCCGCTGGGGGGACGAATCGTGGCGTTTTTCATCATGCCGGTCCGGTCCTTGAAAAACCGGTAGGTTTGCCCCGGTCCGAACGTTTTTATCCACTTGGCCAGCAGTCGCAATGGTGGTTCGCTCGTGATGGCTGAGAAAAACACTTCCCCCTGAGCGCGGGCAACCAGCGCTTCCCGTTGTGCGCTCACAGTGGAGGGAGCCAGAGCTGGGCGGTCGGTCGCCGAGGCGATCTCGTGAGCGATCAGGGCGCTGTCACAAAACAGGTCGGAGCCCAGCTGGGCGACGGGAATGCGCCGATAGCCCCCGGTCAACGGGTCCAGTATTGGGCGCGGTGGCATGATCGGGGACAGGATGGAGCGCCAGGGCAGCCCCGTGTGGCCGAACATCAGGCGAATTTTTTCTGCGTAAGGCGATTCCTCATAATGATGCAGAATCCATTCATTGCTCAAGTTGGCCATACCTTTTCCTTTGTTTCTCATTGATGATCAAGTCTGAGCCTTTGTGGTGCGGAACCCAAAAGGAAAACTCACGGATGCACATCAGGTTGCCAAGTATCGCATTGAATTGGATATCGGAAAATGTTGCAAGTCGCTCCCCGTGAGATTCCATTACTCCGACTCTATATAGCGCTGGGGGTGAGATCGATGTAGACCGGCACATCGGGCCAATCGGAAAATTTTCGCGTTTCGACCGGGTCGGTTTTTTCCCTGGTCAGGATGTCGTCGACGGATTCATCGGCCTGCTTGGAGTTCGCATCTTACGCTTCCTTGGCCTCGAATTTTGTAATCCTGATACTAAAAGCTATGGAAATTCGGATCACGTCGCTAAGGAATGGATTCACGCTGTGACAGAGCCAGGATGGGAAAATGACCAGCCAGCCGGGACTTGGTTTAACCCGAACAGTTTTTGAGGACGCTCCGGAATAGACATGGACCTCCGCGATAATAGAGGAGTACTAAAAATCCACGCGAAACCCGGCTATGGCGGGGTTTTCTTTGTACGCTTCTGGCCGTATCGCGACGGCCGCATGAAATTAGGTTGATCGGCTGCTATGTCCCCGGAAGCCGCCAGTCAGTGCTCTTACGCTATAATTTCTGTCACTAACCCTTTCCTGTCTTTCGTAATATTGCTTGGAATCGTATGGACATGACTTCTTCGAGTGCGATTGACGTATGAGCTTTTTTGACGAACTAAAAAGGCGCAACGTGATCCGTGTGGGAATCGCCTACGCGGTTGCGGCCTGGGTAGTGATGCAGGTGGCCGACCTTGTGCTGGACGCCGTTGAGGCGCCGGCGTGGGTGCTGAAGGCACTGTTGCTGGTGATCGCGCTGGGTTTCATCGCCTCGCTGATCATCGCCTGGGCCTACGAACTTACTCCGGAGGGCATAAAGCGGGAGAAGGATTTCGTGCGTGGCGAGTCCATCACGCACGAGACCGCAAACAAGCTCAACCGCATCACGATCGGCCTGTTGATCACAGCGGTGCTGATCGTGGCGGTCGATCGCCTGGTGCCGGAAGGGCTTCAGGTGCCCCCGTCCGAGTCGCCGACGTCAACCGCCAATGTGCTGGCCGTTGCTTCAGACAACCCCTCCGTAGCGGTGCTGCCGTTCGTCAACATGAGCGGCGACGAGGACAACGAGTATTTTTCCGACGGCCTGTCGGAGGAACTGCTCAACCTGCTCGCCAAGATCCCAGCGCTGAAGGTCGTCTCGCGATCGTCTGCCTTTTACTACAAGGGCAAGGACGTCCGGATTTCCGACGTGGGACGCGAACTCAATGTCGCCTACGTGCTGGAAGGCAGTGTCCGCAAATCGGGAGACCAGGTCCGCGTCACGGCCCAGTTGATCAAGGTCCAAGACGGCTTCCACCTGTGGTCGGATACCTGGGACCGGACGCTGGACAATATCTTCGCCATACAGGATGAAATCGCCGCCGCGGTAGTCGATCAGCTGGAAGTAACCCTGTTGGACAAGGTGCCGCGCTCCGAGGAAACCGATCCCGAGGCGTACTCGCTCTACCTGCAGGCAAGGCATTTCAGCAACCTCCTTTCCCCTGAAGGATGGGAGCACTCCATTCCGCTATACCAGAAGGCGCTGGAGATCGCGCCAGATTACGCGCTGGCCTGGGCCGGCCTGTGCCGTGATTACATCAACCTGGCCGGTTACAACCTCCTGCCGCCGGATGAAGGGTACGGCTTGGCCAGGGAAGCCGCCGAGAATGCCCTTGCCATCGACCCGAACACCGCTTCGGCCCACGCCGGGCTCGGCTGGATCTCCATGCATCTCGATGGCGACCTCGAAGCGGCCGCGAAATATTTCGAACGTGCATTGAAACTGGAACCCAATAACCTTGCGACCTTGCGCAACGCGGCCACGTTCACCTACGCCCTGGGCCGGCTGGACGACGCCATTGCCCTCGGTGAATATTCACTGGCGCGTGACCCGGTGAACCCGTCCGCGTACTTCAACCTGGCCCATCACTACACCGTCGCCGGCGAGCACGAAAAGGCGATCGAAACGGCCCGGGGCGCGTTGAGATTGAACCCCGGAATGCCTGGCGCCAACTACTACATGGGCGAGTCGCTGTTGCGGCTGGGTCAACCCGAAAGGGCGCTCGAGGTCTTTGAACGGGAGACCGACGACGAATGGCGCGTCAAAGGCACGGCCTTGGCGTTCTTCGCACTCGGCCGCGAGCCCGAATTCGAGGCGAAATTTGCCGAGTTGCGCGAAGGCTGGATTGAACGCTGGCCCATCGAGATTGCCCATGTTTACGCCTGGATTGGACGACCGGACGAGGTCTTCTCGCTGGTGGAGAAAGACATCGAAATCAACGGTCCGGGCGGCGTCATGGTCGATCCCTTTTTCACGTCACTGCATGAAGACCCGCGTTGGTCCGTCCTGCTGAAATCCGCCGGAATCTCAAAAGAGCAGTTGGACCGAATTGAATTCCATGTCGATCTGGCGGATTAGCGAGCAACGCCCAGTGCCCGGCAGATGCGCCGCTCGGAGTGCCCCAGCTTGGTTTTAACGTGCTGCACGGCGTCCTGGACCATATCCGTTTTGACAACGGCCCGTAGATGGTGGCTGAGGAACTGCGTAACTGGCTGGAACACATGGGCACGAAGACGGCTTATATCGAACCCGGCAGTCCCTGGGAGAACGGCTACTGTGAATCCTTCAACGGCCGGCTGCGAGGTGAACTGCTCAGCGGCGAAATCTGCTACACGCTGAGAGAAGCCCAGGTCGTGATCGAACACTGGCGCAACCATTACAACACCCAACGACCGCATAGTGCGCAGGGCTATCGCCCGCCGGCACCCGAAGTGGTCATACCAAGGGAGAAAATGAAAGAACTGGAAACCGGCCAAATGGCCGCTTAGGCTCACTCTGGAACTGGACCAGTTAATGCGCACCGGTCATCTGCACGTATAAAAAAGGGCTGAAGTGCAGCCCTGAGTTATCGTATTTAAATATATTTATATGGCGCGCCCGAGAGGATTCGAACCTCTGACCCCTGCCTTCGGAGGGCAGTACTCTATCCAGCTGAGCTACGGGCGCGATACCCTATTTTATCAGTAAACCAGCGTGATCCTCGCATTATTATGCGCTATTCGCTCCCGATCCGCCCCTTTGATTACGCGTGTTTCCAGCTTCGGCTCGGCTCATCTCGCCTCCAGGCGTGCGCGGGGCGAGTGAAATTTCTGCGAGCGCCGTGGAGATCCGGGCAGTGCAGAAAAGTCCACGGGTGTGGATCAAATAAGAGGGGGCGGCCACGGCGCTCATATATACTGCTGACAACGAATGATCGCGGATGCCACGCCATGCCAGAAGGTCCTGAGATCCGCCGCGCCGCGGACCGAATTGCCGCCGTTCTGGTAGGCAGGCCACTTGAACGGGTCAAGTTCGCTTTTCCTCAACTGGGTCACTACGAAGCCGAGTTGAGCGCCGCCAGGGTGCACAGTGTCGACACGCGGGGGAAGGCCATGCTGATCCGCTTCGATTGCGGAAAAGTAATTTACAGCCACAACCAGCTATATGGCCGCTGGTATGTCTG